>JAZKFP010000056.1:0-124611 GCA_040386355.1 Pseudomonadota bacterium
CGGCATTCTCTAAAATATTAACGAGAGCTTGTTCTAAAAATGCGCCATGTGCGTAAAGCAGTGGTACAGATGGGTCAATATCAATTTTTAGAATAAACGGCGTTAATAAAGTATGGAGTCGTGACATGGCAGAATTTATCAAATCTTCTAGAGAGATCCAGTCTCTGTTTAATTTCAATTCACCATATCCTAAACGTGTCATATCGAGAAGATTTTGAATGTATCGATTTAAACGTTCCGCTTCATTTAATGTACTTTTTAAAAGTTCTTTTTTATCCGTTAAAGAAATTTTTTCATCGTATTGAATTAAACTACTAATTGCACCGATCATAGTAGTTAACGGAGTTCGCAAATCATGGGAAACAGAAGTTAATAAAGCAGAGCGAAGTTGTTCTGTTTCACCTTGAATTTTTGATTCCTCTAAATCCGTAACAAGTTGAGATCGCTCTAGAGCTTGAGCAATTTGTTTGCTCAAAGCTTCCATTTGATGAAGCTCATCTGGTGTAGGTGAACTTTCATTTTTAAAAATGACTAACAATTTATAAACGCGGATATCTGAAAAAATTGGAATAAACCAAAACTCATGAAAATCTTTAACCCATCCAAGAGATTTTTTATTTTCCCAGGATGAAGTTGCAGCATTTAGAATTTTACTATCGGAAAGATTAATTGAAAAATTGTTATTGGATTGATACACGCAAGTTAATTCATGATGAGAATGATTACTCTCATGTTGTATAAAAAAGGTATCAACGTTAAATATTTCTTTAATATGTTCTGATGATATTTTAATTATAGTTTCTTCATCAGGAGCAGCAGAAATTTTTCGACTTAAGGTTAAAAGAGATTGAATGATAGTTTGATTATTTTGTAACGCTGATATTTTTTGTCGTAATCTTGCGGCTAAATTTCCAGTAATTATTGATATAAATAGAAAAAATAATATGGTGAAAATTTCCTGTTTTTCAATCATTCGAAAAGTATAATGCGGCTCCGCAAAAAAGAAGTTGTACCCTAAGAATCCAAGAATCGCACTCCATACCGCTGGACCAACGCTGGTCGTAGCCGCAGTAATCAATACTCCCATAAAGAACACTAACAAAACATTGGCTAAGCTTAAAAATTGACTGACGAAAATAGCGACAATTGAAGTGCTAATCATCCAAAGCGTTGCACGAAAATATAATTTCATTAAGAGTCAATAAATCTAGTATTAGCCAACTTAAAATGGTTTTAGATAGATAAATTTAACAAAAATTAAATTTCTACCTGGCTTCCTAATTCGATGACTCGATTACTGGGCAAATTGAAATATTCAACAATGCTTCTAGCATTACGTGTCATCGCTGCAAACAATTGTTCACGCCAATAAAACATAATACTTTGGTTTTGACGGGATGGAATTACCGTTTCACGGCTTAAGAAATATGAAGTTTCTAACTTATTAAATTCCAACCCGTATTTTTTGCAATACATTAAAGCTTTTGGTACATCAATTTCGTCTTTAAAACCAAAAGTCAGTAAAATTCTGTAGCATTCATTTTCCAGCGGCTCTATTTGAATTTGTTCATTCCGAGAAATGCTAGCTTCATTTTTTATAGCTACGGTAAGAAAAATAATCCGTTCATGAACAACTTTATTATGACCAAGATTATGTAGAAAAGCATGTGGGACTAATTTTGGTGATGATGTTAGAAAAACCGCTGTACCTTTTACACGAGTAGGAGGATAAAGAAATAAGGAAGCTAAAAAAATTTTTAACTCAATTGATTTTTTATCAAGGCTTTTTAATAATATATTATGCCCTCTATACCAGGTCAGCATGACCGTAAAAACTATAAGACCTAAGGTAAGAGAAAACCATCCTCCATCTGCAATTTTCAAAACACTCGCCGATAAAAAACCTAAATCAATTAAGATAAAAAATGTTCCAACGAGTAGACATAACCAAAAATTATATTTGCACTTAAAATAGAAGACAAAAAAAGCAAGAATGGTAGTGATAAACATTGTTCCAATCACCGCAACGCCGTATGCAGCGGCAAGATTAGAAGATGAACCAAACTCAACAACTGCTACTAAAACAACCCCTAGTAAAATCCAATTAATCGCTGGAACATAGACTTGTCCCATTTGATTTGCAGAAGTATGCAAAATTTTCATTCTTGGTAAATAACCCAATTGGATTGCTTGTTTTGCAATCGAATAGGTTCCGGAAATAGTTGCTTGCGAAGCAATCACGGTGGTTGCAGTTGCCAAGATAATTACAGGGTAGAGCGCCCACTTTGGAAAGCTTAAATAAAATGGATTGGAAAGTGATTCTGGATGAGCAATAAGAAATGCACCCTGACCAAAATAATTAACTATTAAAGCCGGTAAAACGAGTCCAAACCAAGCAATGCGAATGGGTTTTTTTCCAAAATGTCCAAGGTCGGCGTATAACGCTTCTGCACCAGTTAAGGTAAGTAGTACTGCACTTAAAACTATTAAAGAAGCAAATCCATGATTGGTAAGAAAGTGATAGGCGTATTTTGGATTTAATGCTGAGAGAATTTCAGGTGTGGCAGCAATATTAAATCCGCCGTTTATGGCAAGAGTTAAAAACCATAGAACACATACAGGTCCAAAATATTTTCCGATAATTTCCGTGCCTTTACTCTGCACAGCAAATAAAATAATTAAGATCATTACAGTAATAGGCACCACATAAGCTTTGAAAGATGTAGTGCCTATTTCCAATCCTTCTACTGCTGAAAGAACAGAAATTGCGGGTGTGATTACAGCATCTCCAAAAAATAAAGCTGCACCAAATAGACCTAATATTAAAATTGGCAGACGCCAAGCTGGTTTATTTTCAAGAGTTGAATTAACTAGGGCAAGAAGAGCCATGATGCCGCCTTCGCCTTTATTGCTCACCGATAGTAATAAACTCACATACTTAAGACTTACTACAATCATTAATGCCCAGAAAATGATTGAGCATCCTCCGAGAATGCTCATAGTGCTTAATTCAATTCCATTATTAGGGTTAAATGTTTCTTTTACAGCGTACAGAGGGCTGGTTCCAATGTCTCCATATACAACGCCAATTGCTAATAATGTGAGTCCAGAAATAGATTTTTGCGAATCGTTAGCGCTACTGTTCAAAAAAATCTCCAATTAATGGGTGGTAATCTTCTCGCTATCGGCGGATATACTTGCATATTCACACATACAAAATACGTGCAGTAATCAAGATGAAAACAGTGGTAATCATGAGTGAGAAATTTCACACCTGTAGTGTGAATTAAATTTTTTTAAGAAATATAAAATTTTCGTAAAATTTTTAACGGTCTTACTTACAAGCAATCAAGGTGATGAACTGCAATCCTTGAGCAAGGACTTGAACCTGATTAAAACCAACAGACTTTAATCGATCAACATGTGTTGTTAAGGATTCGGAAATCAGTACACCCTGCAGAGCATTACGTTTTTGCGCAATTTCTAATTCCGAATAGCCTTGGCATTTTTTAAATTGAGTGTGAATTTTCTCGGCTAAATCATTTTCAAACGCAGGTAAAATTATTTTTTCGGAGAGTAACAGTATGCTGTTAGGTAACAGTGCATCGTAAATACGTTGTAATAATTGCAGTCTTGATTTCAGCGAAATAAATTGTAAAACATAATTTAAAAGTACAAGTCGACAGGGTTTAAATTGCACGTCTTCTGCTTTTTGTTCTAAAAAATACAACGTACTGTTGAAGGAATTATTTTCTAATCCAGTCTGTAAAATATTTTTGCATGCTTCAATCATGGGATGTGATGAATCAATTCCAAAAATCTCGCATTGTGGAATATATTTTGAGCGTGCTAATCGAAATGTTGATTCACCAACAGAACACCCTAAGTCGTATACAACATCTCGTGGTTGTACATAATGCGCTGCAACCGCTTCGATTAGATCTTGGCTGGTTTCATAACCAGGAGCAGATCTGCGAATCATATTGGGAAAAACTTGCGTTACCGCCTCATCAAATACAAAAGCAGTGAGTTCTTGTACTTTTGCGTAAACTGTATCGCGTTGAGAGTTATTTTTAGAGTGCACTGGATTCTTTAATGTCTATGTAAAAACGAAGATAAAAAAATGTGGCCACGTGGACCACATTTTTAGATGAATTCTTTTTAGATTAATAATGCAAAATAAAATTAAGCGGGTTGTTTAAAACGCTCAGGAACCCATTTTTTTAAGGGCTGCGTTAATTTCGGTTGCCATTTCTCCATGTGAGAAACCGCTTGATTGCCCGCGTATGCGCACAGCATTTTTGTATTCCACTTTAATTTTTCGCGTGAATCATAGGTAGCAACATCTAAATTTTTGAAGAAAACAGCAGGCGTTGGATTGGAATGAACGAAATCCGCTAATACTTCTTTAATTTCACTAAAACTTTTTTTAGGTTCTTTAAATGACAAATTGGAAGACCAACGAAATCCTAACGCTTCTAAAATTTGTGCGCCTTCAACCGATGCTTGAGCTAATTTAGGTTTCACTTGATCTTGAAACATGTATTCCATGCGATCTTTAAATCCTGCGTTTTTTGCCAAACTCTTTTTAACTAATTTTTTATTGGCGGGTGATAAATTATTGCTGCTCATCGTTGTGCTCCTAAAGATTCGTACCAGGGTAAATCAAACCGATTGTGTTTCAATACTTAATACTTGTTTTTTTACAGAAATAGCGACGCCTAGTGCATCTAAATGGTAAGGGCCTACTTCAGTCACTAGCGCTTTTTGAATAGTACCAACCTGCCAATTGTCCGTGATTTCGTCCAGCGGAATGTAGACTTCAGCGTCAATTTCAGGGGCATCGCCAGCGCGCCGTGCAATCCAACCTTCTTCGGTTTTTTCATCGAGTAATACATCGATTACGCGATCCAACCAGCGTTGCATGCGCCGTTCCGCAATTTCTTGTTGATGCTGCATGAAGCGATGATACCGTTCTTCTTTTATTTCTTCGTCAACTGGATTGGGTAATTCATTGGCAGTTGCGCCTTCTACAGCTGAATATTTAAAACAGCCTGCATGATCAATTTCAGCACTCGTTAAAAAATCCAATAATTCTTGAAAATCTTCTTCCGTTTCTCCTGGAAACCCAACGATAAACGTACTTCGAATGGTTAAGTCTGGACATTGTGCACGCCATTTTTGAATACGTTCTAATGTATTTTCTGCCGCAGCCGGACGTTTCATTAATTTTAAAATGCGTGGGCTGCCATGCTGAAAAGGAATATCCAAATACGGCAATATTACGCCTTCGTTCATTAAAGGAATAACTTCATCCACATGCGGATAGGGATAGACATAATGCAAACGAATCCAAACGCCTAATTGTCCGAGTCCACGACATAAATCAATAAATTTGGTACGTAATGGTTGGCCTTGCCAAAAATCCAATGGGTATTTTAAATCGCTACCGTAAGCGCTGGTATCTTGAGAAATTACCAATAATTCTTGTACGCCCGATTTCACTAAACGCTGCGCTTCTTCCATCACTTCGGAAATAGGTCGACTAACTAATTTGCCGCGTAAATCAGGAATAATGCAAAAACGACAAGAGTGATTACAGCCCTCGGAAATTTTTAAATAGGCGTAATGTTTTGGCGTTAATTTGATTCCAATTTCTGGGACCAAAGAATCAAATGCGTTATAGGCGGGCGGTGCAATGGTTTGATGTACCAAATTCATAACCGATTCATAGGCTTGAGGGCCCGTTACGCCTAAGACATTTGGATGCACTTCAAGAATACTTTCCGGATTTGCACCCATACAGCCCGTGACAATAACTTTACCATTTTCATTTAATGCTTCTGCAATAGTCTCCAAGGATTCTTGTTTAGCTGAATCGATAAAGCCGCAGGTATTAACAATGACAACATCTGCATCTTGGTAACTGGGCGAAAGTGCATACCCTTCTATACGAAGCTGAGTCAAAATCCGTTCGGAATCCACTAAAGCTTTTGGGCAACCCAAACTTACAATCCCAACACGAGGTACTGAAACGCTCGAACCAGAAGGACTCGATACAGAAGAAGTGGTCGTCATAGAAGTGAATACTCATGATCTTCGAAGGCAAATGTCAGAATGGCGCATACGATACCAAAAAAATCTTGAATATTCATAAAATTGTGACGAGGTTGGATACTTTAATGTTCAAAAAAGAGTGGATCAGCAACTATCTACCCTTATGACCGTTGAGAGATTCCAGAATGCAATGGGTTTTCCATGCTAGAAGTAGATGGTGCTAATTGTTCTTCAGGACTAGTACTTCTTATTTCGGGTTTTGTTCGAATATTTACTAATCCAGCAATCACCACCAATAAGCTGCCAACGAGAAATCCTTGGCTAAGAGATTCACCCCAAACAAGCCAACCCAACAATCCTGAAAAAATAAGGGTGCAATAGATGTAAGGTGCAATTTTTGTAGGTTCAGCGGATTGATACGCCAAAGTCATCGAGTATTGACCTAAATTCCCGGCAATTCCCAAACCTAATAACAATAACCAACTTGTTCCAGTAGGCCAAACCCAATCAACCCACAATAGTGGAATTATTGAAACCAGTGTTCCAATCACTCCAAAATAAAACACAATTCGCAGGCATGGCTCTGTGTCACTCATTTTGCGAATACTAGTTTTAGCAATACACGCAACAATTGCTGCGACAATTCCTATTAAAGCGTACCCGTTAATGTTGCCCGCTGCAGGTTGAACCACAAAAATGACACCAATAAAACCAATGAACAATGCGAGCCAAATATTTGCACTAATCCGGTCACCAAGCCAAAGCATAACTACAATAGGCAAAAATAACGGCGAGCTTAATTTGACTAAAGTTGCTTCTGCCAAAGGTAAATGCGCCAGCATAATAAAGTAACCATACATCGCAACGACACCTGCCACGCCACGAATTAAATGCAGTGGAAAACGATTAGTTTTGAGCGAATCTGCACCTGACATTAGTAGAAATGGAATGGTCATAGCTAATCCAAACACATTACGGAAAAACAGTACCGTTTCTACCGGTAAATTTTCTGTTAAATGTTTGATCATCGCTGCCATTAAGGCTAAAAATGCTTCTCCGATTAATAGAAAAACAATTCCGCGTGGCAGGTTGTACTGCATTTCAGGTAAACCTCAAATAAATTACCTGCCGCCTAATTGCTTTCCCGATTATTGCGTCATCGTGCAGCCCACTCATCGAGCATGCTCAGTGGGCTTTTACTTAACGCGCCTATGCGAAAACCATTATGCGTTTGGTATAGAAATAATAATGAATACTAAAGATCGGTAGGGTGTTCACTGCATTCAGTAAAAATCAACAGACCTTATAAAAAGTGTATGCACAGATTGGAAATTTATGAATGGAATTTTCAAGAATTTAATAAAACTTCTCGTGCCTCATTAAGTTGCGCTGCAAGTTCTGCTGAACCGCCTCGATCGGGGTGAACTTTTTGCATTAAACGTTTGTAAGCATTCAAAATGTCTGATTGGGTAGCGTGTCTTTCTAATCCCAATAATCGAAGGGCCTGTTCATGTGACATACGACTATTGTTCGAGGGAGTACGAGTTGAGTGATGGGTATTGGAAGTGGAATTCTCTGAGGGTTGATTACGATGTTTCTTCTCCAGCCAATGCAGCATGAGCGGCATCATGCGAATAACGATAGGTACTAAACCTCGTAACACAGCAAAACCTCCCAACAATCCAGCCCAAATCCAATGTAAACGACCGGTTGCGATTAAAACTACGGTCAGTACAATTCCTATAAAAATTAAATGATTTGAGGAAAAATAACGTTTACGTTTTATTGGATCTTTCCACAGAGTAAAATACAAAAAAAACGCAACGGCAATAAAAATTAAATAAAGCATAGTTTTTTCCAATAAAATATGTACCAAATGCAAATGAGCATGCAACATTCGGGAAAATTTATCTGCATTCGGTATAAATCGCAGTATTACTCTAAATGAGGCAAAAGACGCCATGTCAGGGAAGATTATCTCAGAAAATATAACCATACCTGAAAATGTAACACCAGTAACGGAAGCTACTAACTTAGAACAGTATCCCTCACAGCTAGTATCTAAAAGAAAAGAGCTTATTTGTTATTACCAGCATGTTGAACATCAACGTCTATACCGACTTGAGTTACGGCAGGATTTATTAAACACCTGGGTGGTTGTGCGATACGTACATAGTCGCCGCTTTAATGATCATTTTTCAACCTATCTCGATGCAAAAATTTTCTTTGATGATATTGATCGTCTGTGTCAGCGTCGTCATTATGTCAAATTAATCGAAAAAAACTTTCAAGAAATCGCAACCACAGAACCAGGTTCAATGTCTCCAAGTTCTGAATCAGGTCCGCATTTATTTGAATTGCAAAAAGCAGCAGAAGAATTTACTGAGAATACCGATTGGGTTGATATATCAAACTGTTTTTCATTGAGTGCAGATGAGTTTGCTGATCAAAACTGGCGACGTTTTCAGCAATGGTTGCATGAACATTGGGGTGGAAAAAATCCTGCACTGCAAGCGCTACGTGATCCGGACATCTATCAATTTGCGTTGTGCGTGTGGAGTAATTATCGAAAAAATCTAGTAATTTAAAAAATGTTTTAAAAAATAATGCCAGTAAAAGGAAGCTCAGAATTGTCTGAACTCCTTTTTTTAATGGGAATGTATTATTTTGGTTTAATTTCAGTTGGAACAACTTATGGAGCATCGTTATTAGGGCGCTGCATCCATAATGGAATTTCATCAAATAAACTTTGTTGTTTTTGAACTGGGCGTGGCATTGTTTGCATAGGAGTGGGATCACCGGGAATATTTTCAGGAATACTCGAAGATTCAGCGGTAACCAACCACGCATTCACGATGGCAATATCTTCTTCAGTTAAAATTCCCGCAGTACGTTTTAATTGCAAACTAGCTAACAAATAGTCATATCGTGCTTGCACTAAATCACGACGTGAAGAAAAATGTGCGCGTTGTGCTTGCAACCATTCTGGAACCGAACGCACACCGCGTTCATATCCTTGAGCAACTGCATTTAATGCTTTTTCACTGGACTCAACCGCAACTGCTTGGGCTTTAACACGTTCTAAAGAGGATTCAGCGGCGCGATACGCTTTGCGTGAAGTTGCTTCTGCAAGACGATATGCTTCTTTCGTACGGTATTCCGCTTCAATACGATTTAAGTTTGCTTGACGTTCGGACGCGCTAATTAATCCACCTGAATAGAGTGGCACCGTTAAACTCAGTCCTAAGTTAGTAGAAGTCGTATCTCCAGAAGCAAGGCTAGTCGTGCTTCCACCAGAAGTAGTAATTGAATGAGAACCAACAAAATCAACTTGCGGTAAATGGGCAGCTTTACGGATTGCATGTTGCGCAATGGCAAGACGTTCGCCAATATCAGCTAATCGAATTTCCATGTTGGCTTGTCGTGTCATTGAAATCCACGCATTGATGTCTGCGGGGTTAGGCGGCACCATAGGAATATCGAGTGGTAAAGGAACAATATTCATACTGGATTGGCCCGTTAAAATTTCTAAATCTTCGCGTGCATTTAACTCTAGATTTTTTCCACCCATTAATGATGCGGAATGCATATCGGCAATGGATTGTGCTTCAAAAACTTCGAGAGCTACCGCCAAGCCTTTTTGAAATCGATTTTTAGTTAATTCAAGTTGCATCGTGATGCGTTCACCTTCGGCTTTTAAGAACGCTACATTTTCTTTTGCTCTTAAAACGTTAATGTAAGAGCTAATAACTTTTAACATTAGATCTTGATGCGCGATCAAGTATTCAAGCTCAGCTTGACGTGATAGTAATTGTCCACGTCGATAATCGTGCCAGCGATCCATACGAAATACGGGTTGTGTAAAATTGACGCCATAGGCCACCGAATCAAACGACGAACCTTCACCAGACGTTAATAAACATTCAAATAGATTGTCAGAAGTAGAAATACATTGCGGTACTTCGGAAGCGCGCAAGCAGTCATTGAAATCTGAACCTGCATTAAAGCATTCAGAAATTCCATCTAATACATCGGTATTTAAATTACTTAAGCTACTGTCTGAAGAGTATTCGTATCGGCTATAACCGGCTTGTGCTTGAATTTTTGGTAGTAAACCTGAGCGGCCTAATTCTTCGTATATTTTTCCCGCTTCATGTCGATTGATACTCGCATTCCATGCTGCATCATTTTTTAAAGCTAATTTATAAGAAGTCATTAAATCTGTAGCAGATGCGTTTAAACTTATGCTTAGTAAAAATGGGCTCATTAAAAATGCAAAGCTCACTGCATTAAATGAAATGCTGTGCAATGAAGTGGTGAAACAACGAATCGCGGACGCTATTTTTTTCATGCGTCTTACATCCTTATGGTTTGAAGTGAAAAAGGGTGTGCATTGGATTTTATGGAGGAGAGTTACTGTTTCATTTGATTTCTATCAAAGCGATACAGCGTACCGAACCTTCATTAACTCGTCTACTTTTAAACGATTTAAAATAACCTATTTATAAATTCATATAGAGAGAGTTATGTGGGAGAACGTATGAGGTTTGTATTAGTTGATAAAGTGTTAGGTTTAGAACCTGGATTACGTATTGAAACTCAGTTTACGTTTCCTCACACAGCAGAGATTTTTTTAGATCATTTCCCGGGTTTTCCAGTAGTACCGGGTGTGTTGCTTACTGAATGTCTTGCTCAAGCCGGTGCACGTTGTTTATTTGCTGAAGATGAATCGCGTGGTTGGCCTATGCTCATCAATCTTAAAAAAGTGAAATTTCATGCGTGGGTAAAACCTGAACAAACCATCACTATGCGAGTAGCAATTGGCGTAAGTCGATCTCAATACGCAACCGCGAGTGGTGAATGTTTGGTAAACGATACTGTCATGGTAAGCGCGGAATGGATTTACAGCTTTGTAGAAATGTCGCAATTATCTTCCGAATTTTTAGATCGTATTCGTGCGGATGCGCGTTCGTAATCTTTTAATGAGACATGTTTATGAGTTCTTCTTCGCAACAATCTTTATGCGTTATTACCGGTGGTACGCGTGGCTTGGGTCGTGCAATTGCACTCGAGTTTGCTGAAAAAAATTATCATGTGATTGCAACGTATGTACGTCAGCAGTCTGCAGCGCAAGCTTTGCAATCACATGCAGATAAATTGAATTTAAATATTACCACGGTGCGAGCGGATGTTAGTACCGATCGAGGGCGAGAAACTTTACTGCAATCGGTAGTTGACTCTCAAAAAAAACTAAACGTATTAGTTCACAGCGCTGCGACTGGTGTTCACAAGCTACTTATGGAATGCAGTGAACGCGAATTAAATTGGACTTTTAATACCAATACTTTTGGTTTTTTACGTTTAATTCAAACGTTACTGCCTCAATTTGAAAAGTCCGGCAATCAAAGTATTGTTGCGATTTCATCAAATGGCGCACACTCGGTTTTACCAGCCTATGGTTTAGTAGGTGCCTCTAAAGCTGCCCTTGAATGTTGGATTCGATATTTAGCAGTAGAATTAAGTGCTTCGCACGGTATTCGAGTAAATGGAATTCGACCAGGAACTTTAAATACCGAAGCTTGGGATCATCTACCTCAGCGAGAAGAACGAATACGACAAGCTTCGCAGCGTGCGGTAACTGGAAGGTTAGTGAACTTAAGTGAAGTCGCACAATTAGCGTATTTTCTCTGTTCCGATAATGCGCAATCCATTACGGGAGAAATTGTTCCACTAAACGGTGGCGGCTTATTGATGGGAAGCTAGGAGATAGTTCTATTATTATTTCTTTAGATTGGCATTCATCTAATCCTCTAACTATTTTATATACCCATAACGTTTGAGTTTTGAGTCAAGTGCAATGGTGAACGTGAAGATTTTTTTTCAATCGTCTTTTTCTTACTAAGAGGGCGCTGTAACGCGCTCTTGCGGTTTAATGGCGATGGAAAAAAAGAGCCAATACTTGAAAAGTGTTGGCGATGAACACCTACTCTTTTTTAAAAACTAAGGTCAAACATTATGCGTACGCATGCAATAAAAAATGAAAATAGCCGTATGGCATATGGAGCAGGGCAAGCATGATTCATTTGTTTAAAAAGAAAACATTTTTGGTAATTGATGATTACCCAGAATTTCAACTCAATATCAAACAGATGCTTGCTGATCTTAAAGTGGAAAGAATTGATTTAGCATCAAATGGTGAAGAAACATTGCAATATTGTCGTTCTACCAAATACGACGTTATCTTGTGTGATTATAATCTTGGCGAAGGAAAAGACGGACAACAAATATTAGAAGAACTTCGTGAAAATAATTTAATTAATTATTCTTCTCTTTTTTTAATGCTTACTGCAGAGACAACCAGTGTAATGGTAATGGGGGCGCTGGAGTTTTCGCCAGACTCTTACTTAGCAAAACCTTTTACAATGTCTGAATTAAAAAGTCGTCTCGAAAAATTATTAGACGCAAAACACGCTTTAAAACATATTTATTACGCTATGGATGATGGAAAATTTGATGATGTACAACGTTTATGTCAGCGTACATTAAAAGAATATCCAAAATTTACAAAAAAGATTTTACGAATAGAATCGGAATTTTTATATAAAACCGGAAAACTTGATGAGTCACAAGCAATTTACCAAAAGTTGTTAAAAGATATGGACGCTGACTGGATCCGACTTGGTCTAGGAAAAATTGCATTTGATAAAAATAAACTTAAAGAAGCTGAAAATGAATTTAAAACTATTATTGCCCGTAATAAAAATTTTCTTGAAGCCTATGATTGTTTAGCAAATACCTATAAAAAATTAAATCGTCTGTTGGATGTGCAAAAAATTTTGACAGAGGCGATATCTTTATCTCCAAAATCAGCTCGTCGTCAAAAAAAACTGGGTGAAATTGCGCTGTTAAACGACGATTTAGAAGTTGCATCTCGCGCATTTCGGCGACATTTAAAACTAGCAAAAAATTCTTCGCATGATTCTGCAGAAAATATTATCTCTACAGCAAAATGTTTACTCTTGCAGGCAGAGAATAGCGATAGTATGAACGCATTTGTTATATACAAGGAAATCAGTGAATTAACCCGCTCAACTAAAAGTGTTTGGATGGATGATGCTGATGCTGTTACAGCTCATGTCATGTTAACTATTACAAGTGCTAAAACAGTTAAAAATTCTGAGCTGAAAAAAATGATTGAGGGCGCATGTTTTTGTTTAAAAAATGCCCCTAAAAAACTTTCGTTGGAAGATTACATACGCTTTATTGAGTTTTTACAAGCTCAAGATTTTCCTACTGAAGCGGCTTTTGTCGCTGAAAAAATGATGCTTTATTATAAATCAGCTGAACATTTGGATAATAAATTTCAGCAACGTCACAAAGCTTTGCTTAATAATGAAGATTTAATGGACCAGTTGAGTCAAGTTAATGATTCCAACAATGCAGGAGTTGAACTCTATCAGACTGGGCAATATGTCCAAGCATTGGAAAAATTTGCTGAAGCCCGAGAACAACTAGCACACTCATTAACCGTACATTTAAATTATTTGCAATGCATCGTGAAACAAATGGAGACTAAACAAATTTCAGAAGAGGGAGTTAAGTTGGGTGAAAAAACTATAGACTTCTTATCAAAACTAAGCTCAAGCAATCCAAAATATGCTCGATATCAAAAACTTTTTAGTAGCTTTAAAAGCTATAAAAAAACACTATAAATCTAATTGCTTCATCGTTTTTGGTGAATTTTGCAAAGCCAGTATGTGCTTAAGCTCCATGCAAATTTAGGATGAACCTAAATTTTTTTGACTGTATAATTTCATAATGTAATCCAGTAATTCTAGACAGCCGCCTTAAGTTTCCTCTAGTATTCTAAAATATTATTATCTAAAGGCTTCCTATTGTTTAGCAATCAACCTGCACGTAATAAAATGCATTTTTTGATGAGATTTATTTGGTCTCAGCTCAGTCGTATTATCTTGATTTTAGCTTTCATTATTGTATGCATTACTATAGCTCTTGGAGCAATGATGCTTACTAAATCAGGACCTGAATGGATTTTGTGGCAAACCGCAAAAAAAATTCAAGCTAAAGAGAATGTTACTTTTAAATGGCAAGATTTTTCTCGACCTAGTTTAGATACGATTGAATTAAAAGATTTTGAATTTTCTGATCCAGCAATTGGCGATATTAAAGTTGATCTGATTAAAATTGTTTTTTTTGGTCCTTTTGAAGATTTGCAATCAATAAAGTTAGGTTTAAAAATTCCTATTTCTAAAATTGAAGTTGGCCAAGTTGCAATAGATCGCTCAAAAGTAATCCTTAAAGCTGCTTCCAATAAAGAAACAGCAAAAAATGTTGCTATTCCTGGTTGGTTGGATATAAATGCAGATTTATTGATCAAACGTCTCACATTATTAAGCAATAAAAATACCACTGATTTAAATTATCTTTCTTTTGATGTAAGGGCAAATGGCAAAAAGCATACTTTAAATATTGCTGGTGATATACGAAACCTGACGCACGGCACTAACTGTAGCTCTAATGAAGCACTGTGTTTAGTACGTCTTGAAAATTCAACAGCAAAAATTGCAGTAAATAATTTTGATTTTAAGGGTAACATTAAATCAGATTTGCAACCTTCTATTATCACGAAGCAGTTAAAACTTACTAAACCAACAAATATTAGCGATATAATTTTTAGCGGTAATATAAACGTTCCAGATCGAAAGATTGATTTTAAAAATTTCAAAATAAAAGTGCCTGTATCTTTAGAATATGCGACATTGCAAACTCATTCTGAAATAAGTTGGAAAAATAATTTGGATGTTATCATTCATAAAGCACGTTTGAATTGGAATGGTAGCCAACATCTAGTGCAGGGCAGAATTAATGATGAAATTGATCTTACCGCTAAAGTTGGCGCAGTAAGCGTAGAACAATTATCACCTTGGATTAAATTAGAAAATCTTCAAGGCATATTCTATGGCGACATTGATATAACTGGAAATATTAAATATCCAAAGATTGAATCACATTTTTTTGTGAACGGTATTAGGGGGCAAGCGCTTCTGCAATTTGAAGGTACGTTGAAAGGTGCTTTGAAAAAAATTGCTGCCAATTCAGAGCCGTGGCAAGTTCTCGGTAAAATGAGTGTCACGACTCCACGATTTCAAACAGAAATGAATACTAATATCGATTTTTTTAAAAAAAATGAGGCTTGGAATGTTTTAGCAAATATAAATTCAGGAGTTTTACGAGATTCTACCTTAGGGTCAGAAATAAATTCTATTAATGTTGTTGCTCAACTAGTAAATAAGGTTGTTACTGTAAATGGTACGGCGAAAGTTTCAGACAGTAATGGAAAATTAAATCTAAATGCTTCAGGAAAACCATTTACGCCACTTCAGCAAAATACCATAAATCTTCCGCCAAGAATGCAAGGCGTATTACATGTTTCAGATTTGCCAATTGACTTTAACCAAACTTTAGAAACCCTGGTTAATTCAAAAATAACTTTTTTATTACCCGTTGATTCAAATGATTGGCAAATCGGTGGTGTAATAAAACCGCGTGAAACCGTAGTAAATCTTGATCGATCTACTCCAAAATTAGCAAAATTAAAAATTATTGATCAGCGTAAGACAAGTTTGTCTGATGATCAATACGGTCCAGAAATCCCAACAAATTTTATCATCGCAACATCTTCTGAAAAAAAAAAGACAACTATCCCCGCTATTCTTGACATTCAAATGAAAATGGATCGACCTGGATTAATTCGAGGTCGAGGCATTAACGCGGAATTTAATGGCGCCCTACAGATTCGTGGCAACCCAAATAGTTTGAACTGGATTGGAAATTTTGATGTAATTCGCGGGCGTTATGAGTGGGCGGGGCAGCGCTTTGATTTGTCCAAAGGCTATGTCACAGTTTCTAATAAACTGGTGAGCTTTCATGGTGAAGCGCAGGTTACCATTGACGCTACGAATATTACGGTAATCATTGATACCAAAGGTGAAGATATTGATTTTAATCTTACTTCGGTTCCAGCATTACCTGAGGAAGAAATTTTAGCCTTATTGTTTTTTGGTGGTTCAGTAGATTCATTATCGCCGTTACAGGCCATACGTCTTGCTCAGGCTGTGCAACAAATTCGATCTGGAAAAGCAGCGAAATACGATCCTTCAGAAATGGCTCGGCGTTGGATTGGAGTTGATGATCTTAAGGTAGATACAACGACTTCTGAAGCAGGAGAGACCGACGTCACAGTAGGTGTCGGTAAATATATTTCTCGACGATTATATCTCGAAGTTGCAAAAGGATTAGAAGCAACTTCACCGGTTGAAGCAAATCTTGATGCGGAAATTACTAATAATATTTTAGTGCGTGGAACCTCAAAATCTGATCGTAGTTTTCAAGGTATTAAATTACTATGGCAAAAAGTTTATTAATGAAAGGCATAACCCGTAGCGTTTGACCTTTGCTTTTAAAGAAGGGTAGGTGTCTATCATGATCTTTTTTCTCGGTTGCTGTATTGTCTGCTTGAACGTGTCACAGCGTTCTCGCTGCATAAAGCTTTGGCTACGCCGCGTTAGCAATATTGCTGATTAGCGGTGTTGCGCCGTGCAATCGAAAAAATCTTCATGCTTCACCATTTTATTTGTCCGGCCGCTGCCTTTATTCGAGGCGCGCATAGCGCCCAAATTATCATACGCTACGGGTATAGCATTATGTTTCGGTTGTTTGTAGAACAGTTAACTACAGTTGATTTTACCTATTTTGATTCTGATCGTGGATTGTTAGGCCAAACATATATAGTTGATGTGACTTTGATCGGAGATTTAAATCCTGAATATATGATGATAGATTTTGGTCTTATCAAAAAAAGATTAAAATCTGAAATTGAGTTACTGCTTGATCATAAATTTTGGCTTTTCAAACCTGCCGTAAAAATTGAAAAAAATGATCCGCAAAATTTTCATATTCAAATGAATTCAAAAATTGGTTTGTACTATCTAACCTGTCCAAAATCAGCTGTTTTTTTTGATTTAAGCGAACGTACATTATCTTTAGATTTAGCTAAAAACCACCTCGAACAGCAAATGCTTCTTTTTCTTCAATCTAAATTTCCCAATATTAAAGCGCTTGAAATTGATTTATATTTGGAAGAGCAGAAAAGTAATGAGGCTTTTTTTCAATATTGCCATGGCTTGAAAACGCACAATGGTGATTGTCAGCGAATTGCACATGGTCATCGGTCTAAAATTCAAATTTGGTTAGATTCAAATTATTCAGAAGTTCTTTCAAGAGAATGGGCTAATTTTCTAGATGGCCGTTTTATTGCCAATGCTGAAGATGAAATAGTAACCCAAAAAACAAACAGTCGAGTATTTCAATACGAAGCTCCTCAAGGTGTATTTTATTTAGAAGTACCAAGTGATCGGGTTTGGATTATTGAAGGTGAAACAACGATTGAAAATATTACTTATAATATTGCACGTTATCTTTTAAATAATCATAAAAATAAAAAAATAAAAATTCGTACCTATGAAGGTACACGCAAAGGTGCTGAGGTAATACTTTAGTGTTTAGCATACTACATTGGTTGCGTGAATCCGATCCCAAAGATTTACCTAATAATTGGATTTGGAATCAAATTGAAAAATCTGACTATTTAAAAGAACTTCTTGAAAAGAAGTTAATGAATCCAAATTTTGATCGCTGGATACATTATATTAAAAAATTGCCTAAGAATATTTCAGGTACATGGTCAGTTGAAAATCAACATATAAAAATTCATGTAGTTGAAAATGAGCAATTACTTGAATCTTGTTTGAAAGGATTGAGTCCTTGGCGTAAAGGTCCATTTCAAATTGGCAATCTACATATTAATACTGAATGGCGAAGTCAATTTAAATGGAACAGGTTGATTAATGGATTAAACCGAAATCAACTTTTTTTAAAAAATAAAGCGATTTTAGATGTTGGTTCTGGAAATGGCTATTATGCATATAGAGCAATAGCAGAGGGCGCACAACGAATTGTCTGTATTGATCCAAGTGATTTAGCCTGGATGCAATGGTCAGCTTTGCAAGGTTTTATTTCTCAGCAGCATCAACCTAATATTGAGTTTCTGCCGGTAGCTTTAGAAGATTATGTTGAATTAAATCAGGATAATTTTGATGTCGTTTTTTCAATGGGTGTTTTGTATCACCGGCGATCGCCATTAGATCATTTACGACACATATTTGAACGAACTCGCGTAGAGGGTTTTAGTGTTATCGAAACGTTAATTACAGATCAAGGATCACAACAATCTTTATTGCCCGAAAGTAATTACGCAAAAATGCGCAACGTATGGATGATTCCAAGTTTGGCAACGCTCAAAGAATGGATGCAAAAAATCGGTTGGAAAAATATTATGTGTGTCAGTCAATCAATTACTCAAACCTATGAGCAACGCGCCACAGATTGGATGACATATGAAAGTTTACAAGATTTTTTAAATATGGAAGATCCGCGATTCACCTGTGAAGGGTTAAATGCGCCAATGCGGGTAATTATGGTTGGTAAACGCTAATATTCGATATAAAATACTACCTATTCATAATGTCCGATACTGGAGCGTATCGGACAAAAAGTAGTTGTTATAGGGGTTATTACTACACCTCATTAAATATGGATTCTTGATTTACTTCCTATTCAAAATAATTAAATTGAATAACGTTAATTAAATCTTTTGTTCCTCACTGCGCGTTACAATAAATTCTTTAGTTTTCAACCGGTAAGAATAATTACCAGTTTAGAAATAGTTCGACAGAAATTTTTCAAGGATTGTCCGATGAAATCTTCTCAGCTTGAGTTCGTACCTATTTTTCCAGCCGCTGCTGATCTAAATGATTCTGAAGATTTTAATCATACATATTTTCATGCGAATGACTTTCAAGCTGCTCGTTTATTTTTGCTTAGTTATTCGAACAATGAAGCCACGTTTCGAGCTTATCGTTCTGAATTAGAAAAGTTCTGTCAGTGGTTATTTTTTTCAGCACAAGTCCGATTGGCAGATGTACAGCCTGAAGATATTCGATCGTACGCAAATTTTTTAAGACGCCCACCGGTAAGTTGGACAAGCAAAATTCAACATCCAAGATTTGTACAAAACCAAGGTCAAACTATTCCAAACCCAGACTGGCGCCCTTTTACACGCGCTGCAAAAGCTCAAGCTTCGCAAGAAACACTTGCTGCTTCTTTGCGACGCTTAAGCAGCTTGTATGAATTTTTGGTAGAAGAAAATTTTTGCGCTAAAAATCCGGTTAAACGTTTGCGTCAGAAAAATCAATTAATCACTCGCGTTCAAACCAAAGCGCAGGTTCGTCGATTATCCGATATGCAATGGGCATTTGTAATAGAGTTTGCAGAAAAACAAGCCAATGAAAATCCGCAATTAGAAAGAACATTATTTATTGTCAGTCTTCTGTATGGCATGTATTTACGAATTTCTGAACTAACCGTGAACGAACGTTGGTCACCACAAATGAGCCATTTCTGGCGAGACCAAGATAAACAGTGGTGGTTTAAAACAATTGGTAAAGGTAATAAAGAGCGTGACATTTCAGTGAGTGATACTGTGCTGGCTGCTCTAAGAAGATATCGCGAGCATTTGAATTTATCCCCCTTTCCCGTTCAAAATGAAGCTTTTCCGCTTGTGCCCTCTCATCAAAGCGGGCAGGGAATAAGTAGTTCCCGTCAGATTCGACGCTTAGTACAATGTTGCTTTGATGGGGCCTACGCATTAATGGTTGAAGAAGGTTTAGAGCAAGATGCCGAGGAATTAAAAGTTGCAACCGTGCATTGGTTGCGACATACCGGAATTTCTGATGATGTGAAACACCGTCCGCATGAACATGTGCGTGATGATGCCGGTCATAGCTCGAGCTTAATTACAGATCGTTATATTGATATCGATCGTCGTGAACGCCACGAATCAGCACGCAACAAACCCATGACACGTTAGGAATAAATATGTCTCGTAAACTTTTCTCTATCGTTTTAGTACGAAATTTTATTTTTATTTTCGGAATTTTGTTAGCTTCTTATGTTCAAGCTAATGAAAATTATGCAGTTGCCAGCGCACATCCCTTGGCAACTCAAGCTGGAATTAAAATTCTTGAAGATGGCGGGAATGCATTTGATGCAGCAATTTCAGTAGCTGCAGTATTAGGTGTTGTCGAACCGTACAGTGCAGGTTTAGGCGGCGGTGGTTTTTGGTTATTATATGATGCTGAAAAGAAACGCTATGTCATGGTTGATGCACGTGAGCGAGCCCCACTTTCCTCTACAGAAAACATGTATCAAAATTCCGATGGATCGGTAAATCGAGAACTTGCAACTAATGGAGCAAAAGCCGCTGCAATTCCAGGGCAAGCTGCAGCCTTTGCTCATCTAGCCAAAAATTATGGAAAACGATCATTAAAAAAAGTATTGAAGCCTGCAATTCATGCAGCCAATGATGGATTTAAAGTAGAAGAAGTTTATCAAGGCATGGTCGAAAGTCGGCTAGCAACGTTACAAAAATATGAAAGCTCTGCAAGTCAATTTTTATCAAAAAATACTGTTCCATCTAATGATTCAAAAATTAAACAGCCATACCTAGCACATACGCTGCAACAGCTTGCACAAGATGGACATGATGGTTTTTATACGGGAAAAGTTGCAAAAGAACTAGTACGTTCTGTACGGCAAGCTGGAGGAATTTGGACCGAAAAAGACTTAACCGATTATAAAATAGTTGAACGTGCACCCATTCAATTTAATTATAAAAATGCAAAAATTATTTCTGCATCGCTTCCCTCTTCTGGTGGTTTGCTAATTGCCTCAATGATGCACATGTTAGAACCCTATTCATTGAAAGAATTATCTTCCACACAACGCGTACATTTATTGACTGAAATTATGAAACGCGGATATCGACAACGTAACGCCTGGTTAGGTGATTCCGATTTTGTACAAGTACCTTATGAAAAGTTTTTAAATAAAGAATTTGCTTTAAATAATATGAAAGATTTTAACTGGAAGGCTGCGTCGAATTTACAACCAATAACTATTGATAAAAAGCAAGGCGAACACACGACACATTTTTCTATTTTAGATAGCTATGGAAATCGAGTTTCAGCAACACTCAGCATCAATCTACCTTTTGGATCTGGATTCGTAGCAGGCAAAACGGGTGTGTTGTTAAATAACGAGATGGATGATTTTGATGCTGCGTCTCAAGTTGCAAATGCTTACGGATTTGTTGGACAAGGTGCTAATAAAATCGAACCTGGTAAACGACCTCTTTCTTCAATGTCGCCAACCTTTATTGAAACGGATGATTGGATTGGAATTTTGGGTACGCCTGGTGGAAGTCGAATTATTAGTATGGTGTTTCATGGCATACTTGCCGCACTTGAAAACAAGCCCGTTGCAGAATGGGTTGCACAGCCTCGTTATCATCATCAGTTTTTACCGAATGAAATTCAATTTGAACCAGATGCTTTTTCAATAGATTTACAAAATAGCTTAAAGCAAATTGGCCATCCAATAAGCCAGATAGATCTAGGCTATGGAAATATGCACGCTATTCAAATGAATTTAAAAACCAAAAAAGTAATAGCCGCCAGTGATCCACGTAAAATAGGCTTAGCGATTGTTAAAAATTAATTATTAAAATAAAACGAATGGGAAAAATATGGGCTCATTTCAAAATTGGTTCAGTGTTATTTCTGTTCTAGTTTCTTTTACAACGATATTTCACATTGCTTTATACAAGAGAAATTCTAGCTCTGCGGTAACGTGGACAGTTTTTATTTTATTAACTCCGCTAGTCGGTTCATTGATCTATGCCATTTTTGGAATTAATCGAATTAATAGGCGGTTAAAACGAAGCGGTCATTTAAAAAAGTCTGAATTTACCAATATTCAAACATTACCTGTTCCGTTACCTTACGAACGATATCCTGAGTTATGGAAAGCCGGACATTATTTGGGATTACATGACGTCTATTCGCCGATAAAAATTTATCCTTTTTTAAAACCGAGAGATGCGGTTGATGCAATGTTGAGTGGCATTTCAAATGCAAAACTTTCAATCACTTTGCTTACTTATATTTTTAATGATGATCCTATTGGTTTACTTTTTATTAATGCGTTAAAAAATGCGGCAGAGCGTGGCGTAGAAATTAAATTACTTTGTGATGACGTTGGATCGGGACCAAGCAAATCTTTATTATATAAAAAATTACATCATCCTAAAATTACTATAGCTTTTTTCTTGCCAGTTCTTGTACATACTCGATTTTCTAATATGCGAAATCATCGGAAATTAATGATTGTCGATGGAAAAACTGGTTTTACTGGCGGCATGAATATCGCTGGAATGTATGATAAATCGTGGAGAAAAGAAAATCTTAACGATGATTTAAGACTAAGTCCCGACACACACTATCAAGTTGAAGGTCCGGTTGTTGCCCATTTACAACGGATATTTGAAGAAGATTGGTTTTTTACCACGGAAGAAAAATTAACAAATTCTATTTATTGGCAAACGGTTGAAATAACCACACATTCAACTGAAGGTTCTGTATGTCGAGTTATTGCGAGTGGGCCAAGCGATGATCGAAATTTATCGCGTTGGCATTATTTAACTCTGATTCAATGTGCAAGAAAATCTATTATTATTCAAAGCCCTTATTTTTCACCAGACCAAGCTATTCTCGATGCGCTTAGCACTGCTGCTTTACGGGGTGTACGAGTTGATATTTTAATACCACAAAACAGCGATTACAGTTTTATTCGATGGGTTATCCAAGAAATTGTGGGTGGACTGCTGCAATATGGTGTTCACATTTGGTGGATACCAGGTGGTTTTGATCATACCAAAGCATTGCTTATCGACGATGAAATAGTCGTTATTGGATCTGCAAATTGGGATGCACGTAGTTTACGAATTAATTTTGAATTGAACTTAGAAATTTTAGATGACGAGTTTGCGAAAACAATGCATACGTTTTTAATTGAAAATAGAAATAAATCTACTATTTATACTATTGAAATGCATCAAAATAGAACGAAATCAATCAAGTTGAGAGATGGAATCTCCCGACTTTTAACACCATTTTTATAAATAATTTTTTAACTGAGTTTAATTATGCTAAGAGCTTTTACTATTCATAATGGTACAATTCGGGAGCAAGATATTCCTGAAGCAACACGTGAACAAGTAATTTCTAATGCTGCATGGATCGATGCGCAAGATCCTTCAGAAGATGAACGAGATTTATTAAAACGTTTATTACGAACTGAATTACCTGAATCTGAAGAAGTGGAAGAAATTGAAGCATCCGCTCGTTATTTTACAGATTCGACTGGCATTCATGTGCATTCGTTATTTTTATCGTATAGCGAGGGCCGTCATAACACCGTTACGGTGGCGTGTATTTTACAACCACAACGTTTAATTACGGTTCGTGAAAGTGATCTTGCAGATTTTCGTTTATTTCGTATGCGTGCACGGCGCGGACAAGTTGAAAGTTATAATCCCCAAGGTTTATTAGTTACTTTATTTGAACAAAAAGTTGAAAATCTTGCGGATGCTTTAGAAGATATTCACCGTAAATTAGAGCAAGTGAGTTATTTGGTATTAGAAAATGAAGACGCAGAATTAGAAGATGCAATTGATCAATTAGCAAAATTAGAAGACAGTAATGGAAAAATTCGTTTGTGTTTAATGGACACACAACGCTCAGTTTCATTTTTACAACGTCATTTACGCCAACAACCAGAATTACAAGAAAGCTGTCGAGAAATTATGCGGGATGTGGATACTTTAATGACACATACAGCTTTTTTATTCGACAAAATAAACTTTTTAATGGATTCAACCCAAGGTTTTATTAATATTGAACAGAATCAAATTATTAAAATCTTTTCAATTGCTGCAGTTGTTTTTTTACCGCCAACATTGGTGGCAAGTATTTATGGGATGAATTTTAAATTTATGCCGGAGCTTAATTGGTTGGGTGGATATCCGTGGGCTTTGGTATTAATGATACTTTCTGGAATTGCTCCGTACGCATATTTTAAACGCAAAGGTTGGTTGTGACTTAGACACAAATGAGATTTCTTAAAAAACTTTTCAAATATTCACTCAGTAACATGCAGCGTTTAACACGGGCGAATGATTATTCGCCCCTACAAATAATCATCAATTTCCTAAAAAAATTTAAATTTTTAACGGTGATCGTAGGGGCGAATAATTATTCGCCCGTATTCTTCGATATATACCCGTAGCGAATGAAAATTAGGTGTTTATCATGATCTTTCTTCCCGCTTGCTTTGTTGCCTGCTCGAACGCGTCACAGCGTTCTCGCTGCGTAAAGCTTTGGCTACGCAGCGTCAAGACGTCGTGCAACCGAAAAAAATATTCATGCTTCACCGTTTCATTTGACCTAAAATTCAAACGCTACGGGTATATAGCTGCTTTATTATTTCAAACTATGTATTCTAAATTTACGACCTTTAATATTTTCGCTTTGCAGTTTTTTTAAAGTGCCTGCGATTAATGTTTGAGAAATCGCAACATAGGAGCGTGTTGGAAAAATATCAATTTTTCCTATATCTGTTGCAGATAATTCGCAAGCTCCCGTTAAAGCACCTAATATATCTCCAGGTCGAAGTTTGTCTTGTCTTCCTGCATCTATTACCAAAGTTTTCATTAAAGCTTTTGGTAAATTTTCCTGAGTATTTTCTTTTGGTAAGTTTTTCCAATTAATTACATATTCATTCGCTTGTTCAATTTTTGTTAAACGTCCCATTTCTGAAGGCGCGACCAAACAGCAAGCTAATCCTGTTTCTCCTGCTCTGCCGGTACGTCCAATACGATGTACATGTAATTCTGCATCTTCAGATAATTCGAATAACACAACCATTGGTAATGATTTAATATCTAAACCACGCGCTGCAACATCGGTTGCAACCATAACGCGACAACTTCCATTTGCAAATTGCACTAGTGTTTCATCTCGATCACGTTGCTCTAAATCACCTTGTAATTCCAAAGCAGGCACACCGAGTTTCCATAATCGATCGGTTACATCTTTTACATCAATTTTAGTATTACAAAAAATCAAACATCGTTCAGGCTGAAATTTAATTAATAATTTAATGACGGCTTGTTCTTTATCTTGTATTTCTACTTTATAAAATTGTTGCTGAATAACGCTGTTATCATGTTGACTAGTCGTATGAATTTTTACAGGATCGTTTTGAAATTCTTTGCTGATTTCTAAAATAGCTTCAGGATAAGTTGCAGAAAACAACCAGGTCTTACGATGAGAGGGCGTTTGCTGCAAAATATTTTTTACGGAATCTAAAAACCCCATGTCTAACATGCGATCTGCTTCATCGAGAATAACTGTTTGCAACGCATCAAATTTTAAAGCTTGTTTATTAAGTAGATCTTGAATGCGTCCTGGGGTGCCCACAATAATATGCGGTTCATGTACTAACGACGTCAATTGCGTATGAACTGGAATTCCGCCACACAAACTTAATACTTTAATATTTGGAATAAAACGCGCAACAGCTCGAATTTCTTTTGCAACTTGATCTGCTAATTCCCGAGTTGGACAAAGTACCAGGCTTTGTAATCTACTTAAGTCAGGTTTTAGCTTAAACAGTAAAGCTAGTGAAAAAGCTACTGTTTTACCGCTGCCAGTTTTAGCTTGTGCCAATATATCTTGATCAGCCAACATCACAGGTAATGCTTGTGCTTGAATTTCAGTGCTTTCACTAAAACCTAAAACTTCAATTGCTTGTAGTAAACGTGGTTCAGTAATAAGTTCGTTAAAATTTTGCATGAAAATGTATTTAATACCTATTTAAAAATTTATTAATATTGTATTTTCGAATATGCTTAAAATGTTTTTACGGACGAAAAATGTTTCGCCCCTACACACTAACCATCAGGTGTTGGTAAATAAATTATGTATATACCAAACGCATATGAATTTTCCCGGTTGTTGCATAGCTCACTCGCCTGCTCACAGGCTCCGCGGGCTTATTTCGCATGCGCCTACGGGAAAACCAATCTGCATTCGGTATAGATCTACATGAATTTCTTATGATACCTAAACTAACCATAACCCCATATCTTCAACGAATTATGTAGGGGCGAAACATCTTTCGCCCATGTTGAACGCTGCCTATTGCCTAGTAATCATTAGAAAAGTGTTTTAGGAAATTTCTTATGCGTTGGGTATATCAATATGACGAGCCTCAAATTATTTCACATAATTATTAAGAAATAATCTTTTCATCATCTAAAAATTCATTACTTGTATCTATTTTTCGGACTTCAATTTGATGTATACGTCGGCCATCCATCGTTAAAATAGTAAATCGATATCCCTGAAGATCAAAAGATTCGCCGGGCACAGGAAGATGTTGTAATTCTGTTAATGCCAATCCACCGAGTGTATAAAATCCACTCGTATTAGGCGGTAAATTTATATCTAATAATTCTTCTAATTGATCTAGTAAAAGGCTTCCATCGAATTTCCAAGAGCCGTCACCTGCTTTTATACTTTTAGTATGAAGATCTATTGTGTCTGATCGCTCACCTGCAATCGCCGCGAGTAAATCACTTGTAGTGACAACACCTTCAATACTGCCGTATTCATCTACAACAACTGCCATAGGAATTGGATGTTCGCGAAGCGTTTCAAAAACTTTTAACGCACTCGTACCTTCCGGAACTACTAACGGCTCTGAAGCGCATGCAGCAAGATTAAAAGGTTGATCGGCAAGTAATGCGATGAGTACGTCACGGCTTTGAATAACACCTACCATTTCATCTAAATCATGCCGAGATACAATTAAACGTGTATGTGGATTTTCTTGTAATATTTTTAATAAGTCTTGAGACGTAGCATTTATATCTACCCAAATAATATCGGGTCTTGGTGTCATTAAACTTCGGATAGGTCGTTCAGCCAATAATAAAACACTGCGAATCATAAACCGTTCATTGGGATCAAAAACATTGTCTTCTGCAATTGCTTCTGCGATGTGTGCGCCCTCTGCTCCTACTTCTATTGGATCAGGTTTACCACCAAGTATTTTTAAAACAGCCTCTGCTGTGCGTGCACGCAAAGGCATTTTACCGGCTAAATATCGATTGCGATTAAAACGTGCAAATTGATTAAAAAATTCAATTAAAACTGAGAAAGCAATTGCGCCGTACAAATATCCTTTTGGGATATGCATACCAGCACCTTCAGCAATTAAACTGAAACCAATCATTAATAAAAATCCTAAACATAAAATAATAACTGTCGGATGCTTATTAACAAAATTAGTTAATGCCTTACTTGCAATGATCATAATAATCATTGCAATAATTACGGCTGACATCATGACAGTTAGTTCTTCTACCATGCCGACAGCGGTAATTACCGCATCGAGTGAAAAGACCGCATCAAGTACAATAATCTGAGTCACAACCGCCCAAAATTTGGCATGAATTTGTGATCCATGCACGTCATGATTTTTACCTTCTAATCGACTATGTAATTCCATAGTTGCTTTGAAAAGTAAAAATACACCGCCCAAAAACAATATAAGATCGCGACCGGAAAAACTTTTATTGAAAATTTCTATTAGTGGTTCAGTTAAGGTTACCAGCCAAGACATACTCGCTAGTAAAATAAGTCTCATACCTAACGCAAGGCCTAAACCAATTTGGCGCGCACGATCTCTTTGATGAGCAGGTAATTTATCTGCAAGAATGGCGATAAAAACAAGGTTATCAATACCAAGAACAATTTCTAAGACGATTAAAGTTAATAATCCCAACCATGCACTAGGATCAGCAAACCATTCCATTTTTCGTCCTTTGCTTCCAAAGCAATAACTTTATTTTTCTAAAAGACTTTCCATCCATTGATGTAAAAAATCTAATCGTGTCTTTTCTATACAATTTAAAAATAAATCTGCTAATGCTGCATGTTCTTGCCAACTTATTGATTTTTTATTTTTTTGATATTGAATCCATCGACCATTTAGACAGATTTTATGCGTTATTGAAATATGATTTTTGACAATTATTTCTTTAGTATTTTTATTTTTTTTGATATTTAAATTTAAAAGATAACGTGCAAAATGCGTTGAAGGTTTTTGAATTTGATTAATCCACTTATTTTGAAGTGAATGAATAGTGGAATTTAAAGATACAACTTTTTCAAGCCATATTATTTCTTGATGAAATTGAGGATGCTTATTACTTATGCCCAATGCATCACACCAGAGCGATAAAATATGCGAGGGAATATTTCCTTTACTTTGCATCCAACCTATTCCAACAGGAATCATTTCATGCATATAGGCTTCTTCAACTTCATACGTATCATGATCTTGACAAAATTGGTTGATGACTTCGTATGCTTGAGAAAGAGTCATAAAGTGTCCACGCCATACTTCACTCCAACCAAGATCATGACTTAATAAAGCGTTGAAAATAACATAATTATTTTCAATTTTTACCAAACTAATAATAGCTTGATAACCCTGATTGTTAAAATCAGTCGTTAAAGTCAGGCAATGTTTCATCACATAACTTGAGCCACTATAATTAGATTTTAAGTTAGCCGGTTGCAGCGAATGGTAATAAATAAAATTATCAAGAGATTCTCTTTCTAACTCAGGTAACCAGTTACGTATTTGGACTAAACGATTTCTAACATTCGGAATAGTCTGTGGGAAATGTTGTTCTAAAATTAGCAAACATTGTTGACGAATAAATTGCCGTGGATGCAATAATAAAACTTCAATAATATAGGGAATATAAGAGACATTCTCATAGCAAAAATGCAAAATTAGATCAATTGTTTCTAATTCAGTTGTACATAGTAAATTATCTGAAAACATTAAATTTGATAAATAACAATCGCGTTCATTATTTATCAATTCGTTTTCAAATAGACAGAGCGGTTCGGTGTGTAAAGTATTTATATTAAGCCAATTTTTTATATATTCGAATGTGTCGTGATCCCATGGAAAATCAAGTTTACATAAAATTTGAATAATACTTTTAAAATGGCGTTTATCAATATTATTCGATTTAGTAAAGCTGATAAATTGTTGTTGAATCCAATGCCATTCAGTTTGATGTGCTGATTTTGAAGATAAACTGGATGATTTAAGCTGCATTAAAAATTTTTGTAAAGTGTTTTCTAAAATACAATCTAAAGCGGCGTTTAATTCTAAATCACCTTGAGTCCAACGTTCCCATGCTGTGTGATCATTTTCAATGATTATGGCTGAGCGGACTAAATAAAAAATTGTTTGGGCTGATGGTAAATCGAGATGCAATAAGAAAGTAGGAGCAAGTGTAAAACCTTGCTCCACTGAATGCAGAACGCGCGATATGGCAGATTCAATGGCATCAGCAGATGCTGGATGTTTCATAAATTGCCAACTTAATTTTGAATATTAATTCTAGACAATGTTAATTACTTACAAAATTTACCATTAACATTATCAATTACAGAGCTGCTTCAAGCGCAGTTAAAGATTCAAATAGATCAGCAACCAATCCGTAATCAGCAACTTGAAAAATAGGTGCCTCAGGATCTTTGTTAATTGCGACAATTACTTTTGAGTCTTTCATACCGGCCAAATGTTGAATGGCTCCAGAAATACCAACTGCAATATATAATTCAGGCGCGACAATTTTACCGGTCTGTCCAACTTGCATATCGTTAGGAACGAAACCTGCGTCAACTGCCGCACGCGATGCACCTACTGCTGCACCCAATTTATCAGCAATTGCTTCAAGATATTTGAAATTCTCGCCATTTTGCATACCACGTCCACCAGAAATAACAACTTTAGCAGCGGTTAATTCTGGACGATCAGATACGGCTAATTCTTCAGAAACAAATTTCGAAACACCTAAATCAGTAACCTGATTTAATTCTTGAACTGCAGCACTTCCACCGGTAGCAGAAACAGGATCAAAGGCAGTAGGACGAATTGTTAGTATTTTAATTGCATCTTCACTTATTACTGTTTCAATGGCATTACCAGCATAAAATGTACGCTTAAACGTTTTTTCATTTTCAATGGCAATTACTTCGCTAATTTGAGCCACATCTAATAATGCAGCAACACGTGGCAAGAAATTTTTACCCGTAGTGGTTGCAGCCACTAAAATATGCGTAAATTCACGCCCTATTTCAGCAACTAATCCTGCAATATTTTCTGCTAATTGATATTTATACGATGCATTATCTGCAACCCACACTGCAGAAACACCCTCAACTTGAGCAGCAGTTTCAGCAATACCTTTACAATTTTGGCCTGCAATTAATAATGTAATATTTGAGCCTAATTTTTTAGCAGCAGCAATCACATTTAATGTGGCGGGCTTTAAGTTTTGATTGTCGTGTTCTGCATAAATTAAAATGCTCATGGAATCACCTTTGCTTCATTTCTTAGTTTATTTACTAACTCTTCAACGCTGGCTACTTTAATACCGGCTTGACGTTTTGCAGGTTCTTCAACTTTTTGACGCTTTAGTGAAGACTTTAAACTCACGCCTAATGACTCAAGAGTTTTCATATCCAATGGCTTACGCTTGGCCTTCATAATATTTGGCAATGCCGCATATCGCGGTTCATTTAAACGCAAATCAGTGGTCACTACAGCAGGTAAGGTTAATTCTAAAGTTTGTAATCCACCGTCAATTTCTCGCGTTACTAAAACGCTTTGACCTTCAACTTTCACTTCAGAAGCAAAAGTCCCTTGTCCAACACCTAAAAGCGCCGCAAGCATTTGTCCTGTTTGATTGTTGTCACCATCAATAGATTGTTTACCTAAGATGATTAAATTTGGTTTTTCTTCATCGCATACAGCTTTTAATATTTTGGCTACCGATAAAGGTTGTACTTCGCCTTCCACTTCTACCAAAATTCCGCGATCTGCTCCAAGCGCTAAAGCAGTACGAATTTGCTCTTCTGATTTTTTAGTACCAATTGAAACTACTACAATTTCAGTGGCAATTCCTTTTTCTTTTAAACGTACCGCTTCTTCCACAGCAATTTCGCAAAATGGATTCATTGCCATTTTTACATTGCTGAGTTCAACATCGGATTGATCTGGCTTTACGCGAACTTTGACGTTGTAGTCGATAACTCGTTTAACGGCGACCAAAATTTTCATGGCTTACTCCCATCTACACCGAGTTAGATGTCTGTTCTAGGTTAAAAAGAATAAATAGTGAATCTGCTTGAATAAGCGCCGGTATAGTGCCGATTTTCAAGCAGCGGGTCAACTTATTGAACGCTGCAATCTTTAAAAAAATATGGATGGTATGACTTGAATTTCAAAGCATAAAAGGAGCTGTTAACACTTTTAATCCAAAAGATGATATTTTGAGCAACATCAAAAAATGTATTTTTAAACAAGTGTTTGCAATGTATTCGTTATTGATAAGAAAATATACCCGTAACGTATGAAAATTAGGTCAAGGGCAGCGGTGAAGCAAGAAGATTTTTTTTAGATCGCACGGCGCTTTGACGCAGCGTAGCCCAAGCTTTACGCAAGGAAAAGCGACACAGCGAGCGGGGAAAAAGATCATGCTGAACACCTAATTTTCATACGTTACGGGTATATACATTAAGTTGTTAGTTAATCAAATGTTGAGGATAAATACGATGGACCAAACCGTAATTGAACGCGAAACGATGGAAGTGGATGTTGTCATTGTCGGCGCAGGTCCTGCAGGTTTATCCACTGCCTGTAGGTTAGCGCAAATTGCTAAAAAAGAAGGCAAGGAAATTAGTATTGTTGTTGTCGAAAAAGGTTCAGAAGTTGGCGCACATATATTATCTGGTGCAGTACTTGAGCCACGCGCACTGAATGAATTATTTCCTAATTGGTCAGAGTTAAGCGCACCATTAAATGCACCAGTATCCGATGATCAAGTCTATTTACTGCAAAGTGAAACATCATCAATTCGAATACCAAATCCGTTAGTGCCTAAAACCATGCACAATTCAGGAAACTATGTGATTAGTTTAGCAAATTTATGTCGCTGGTTGGGACAACAAGCCGAGGAATTAGGTGTTGATATTTTTCCTGGCTTTGCTGCGTCGCAAATTTTATTTGGTGAAAATAATCAAGTGGTAGGTATTTCAACGGGTGATTTTGGAATTAGCGCTGAAGGCGAACATAAAAACTCTTTTACGCCCGGTATGGAATTACGTGCAAAATATACGATTTTTTCCGAAGGTTGTCGTGGTAATTTAGGTAAACAATTAATTCAAAAATATCAATTAAGTAAAGGTAAAGATCCGCAGCATTATGGAATTGGTATTAAAGAATTATGGGAAGTTCCTGCTGAACAAAATCAACCTGGTTTAGTGGTTCATACCGCTGGTTGGCCGTTAAATGAATCTAATACGGTGGGCGGTGGTTTTCTATATCACGCAGAAAATCGCCAAGTCGTTTTAGGATTAATTACCGATTTGGGGTATAGCAACCCACACGTTAGTCCATTTGATGAGTTTCAACGTTGGAAATTAAATCCTGCTATTTTAAAACATATTAAAGGTGGTAAGCGCTTATCCTATGGTGCGCGCGCAATTAGCAAAGGCGGTTTGCAATCATTACCAAAAATGACCTTCCCTGGTGGATTACTAGTTGGTTGTGACGCTGGAACTTTAAATTATGCAAAAATTAAAGGCACGCATACCGCAATGAAATCGGGAATGATCGCTGCGGATACAGTGTTTGCAGCACTTCAAAACAATCGTCAACACGATGAGTTAACCGAATACACAAAGGCATTTGAATCCAGTTGGATTTATGAAGAATTACATCAACAGCGTAATTTTGGTCCGATGATGCATAAAGTTGGAACCTTCATTGGCGCTGCATTTGCATTTCTTGATTTAAATATTTTCAATGGAAAAATGCCTTTTACGTTACGTGATCCTATTCCAGATCATGCAACTTTAAAACTTGCTAAAGACAGTAAAAAAATTCAATACAAGAAACCGGATCAAGTGATTACCTTTAACAAATTGGACTCGGTGTTTATATCGAATACCAATCATGAAGAAGATCAGCCTTGTCATTTGAAATTAAAAGATCCAAGTATTCCAATTGAAAAAAACCTACCATTATACGATGAGCCGGCTCAACGTTACTGCCCTGCCGGCGTATATGAAGTAGTAATGCAAGACAGTGGTAAACCACGTTTTCAAATCAATGCGCAAAACTGTGTGCATTGCAAAACCTGTGATATTAAAGATCCAGCGCAAAATATTACCTGGGTTACACCTGAGGGACAAGGTGGTCCTAATTATCCAAATATGTAAAAAAATTAATTTTAATTTTTTTATTAACACGTTCAAGCACATTTTTTACAAAAGTGTTTGGACGTGTATTTGTCTTTTATTAATTACTTTTTCTCCTATTTTGACTGCAGCAAGTAAATTTAAAATTAATGCTCAATCGTCCGACATTCAATCCGGTCTTACAAAATGGTTAAAAGCGCAACAAAAAGTGCAAGACTTACCAAAACGAGATTCAATGAGACGCAATTGGTATCAAAAAAATTCCGAAGAATGGCTGGTTTCGCAAGGTTTTTTAGGGGCTCAAGTACAAGCTTCAAATCAAAAATTAGAAAATAAAAAATCTCAATGGATGATTTCTATTAATAATGAACAACGTTATAGCATTAATGCGATTAAGATCGAATGGAATCCATCTACACGCAAACCTCAATCTTTAACTCCAACAGTAATTCCCATTTTATCAAAACAACGTTTAAAAAAAGGTGAGCCTATTGATGCCAATACAATTATTGAAATGCAAACATCATTAAAAAATTGGATTAATGAGCGACATTGTTTTTGGAATATTAAAGTTCAACATGAGATTTTGATTCGAAGTAGCAAGTCTGTGGCAGATGTTATATTTAAAATTGAAGCAGAGCCTACTAAATATTTAGGTGATATAGAATTTAAAGGTATTGAAAAAATCGATCCACGTTATTTAGAGCAACGCGTCGATACCCTACTTCCTAGCTGTTTTAATTCAGTTTCTTTAGATCAAATGCGAGTTGATTTATTGCGTACTGGATTAATTAGTGCGGTAGATTTAGAAATACGGGAAAGTCCCGCAAATCTTACATCCACAATAAAACAAGAAACAGTCGATTTAAATATTAAGATCACTGAACGTAAACCCCGTACTATTGAATTAGGCATAGGTTATAACACCGACGACAAAACTTTTTTAACTGGGTTGTGGAATCACAAAAATTGGTTATCTTCTGGAGAAACGTTAGAAGTTACTTCTTTTTTATCACAATTAAAACAAAATGCTGAAATATCGATGATTTTGCCCGAATTTTCAACTGCTTTTGGTTGGAAAGAAAATTATTTGAATGAAGGAATTGTGCAATTTTCAAGTTTGGTGGAACGAGAAAATACAGACAATTATGAATCCAAATCTCTGATTACTTCAGCAAGTTATGCATGGCCATGGAATGAAAATTGGGACATTTCAATTGGAACTCGTTTTACTTTAAGCCGCGTGTTGGATATTAGTTTAGAGGAAGAGCAAACTTTTGGTTTATTATCATTTCCCTTTATATTAATTCGAGATTCACGTAGTGATCCCTTAAACCCATCTTCTGGTTCATTTTTTAGATATTTAATTGAACCATTTTTTGATACTGCCTCTAATGTTAGTGAATTCTTGAAGCAAGAAATTGAACATCGTGCTTATTGGCAGGTACCAAATAAAGAAAATTGGATTTTAGCCAATCGAATATTAATAGGCACGCTTGCCGGTGCAGCAAATAATGACATTCCAGCTGATCAACGATTTTATTTGGGTGGAGGTGGATCGATTCGAGGATTTCCCTATCAATCACTAGGACCTCAAACTGACGAAAATAAATCAAATGGTGGGCGTGGTTTAATTGAAGGTGCTGTTGAACTCCGCCATCAAATTTCTAAAAATTGGGGCTGGGTCAGTTTTGTTGATTGGGGCTATTTAGATGAAGATACTTTTCCAGAAGAATATAAATTATCTTGGGCAGTAGGATTCGGTGGTCGATATTTTATGGATTTTGCTCCAATTCGTTTTGATATTGCATTTCCTCAATCTGATCGAGATATTGTTGATTCAAAGTTTCAAATATATCTAAGTATCGGGCAGGCCTATTAAATGTGTATGAGTCGAGCTTACTAAATATTCACATAAGATTTAATAGTATCCGTTTTAGAATTAGGTTCTGAATAAAAAAGCATGATACGATTCAAACGACCTGTAGAAAAAACTTAGGAGAAAATGTATGAAAATAGATATCGGTATTAACGAAAAAAATCGAGAGAATATTGCGCAGAATCTTGAAAAGTTTTTAGCAGACAGTTATAGCCTTTATCTAAAAACTCATTTTTATCATTGGAACGTTACTGGTCCAATGTTTAGTACTCTTCATAAACTTTTCGAAGAACAGTACATTGAATTAGCAGCAGCAGTTGATGTAATTGCTGAACGGATACGAGCTCTAGGTTATTTTGCACCAGGCACTTATAAAGCTTTTGCAAGTAAAACCAGCATTGAAGAAGACGACACTATTCCACCTGCCACCGATATGATTAAGCGTTTATTAACTGCACATGAAACGGTAATTAGAACTGCTCGTTCAATTATTCCAATTGCCGATGATGCACATGACGAAACAACTGCAGATCTATTAACGCAACGTATGCAAATTCATGAAAAAACTGCATGGATGCTAAGAAGCTTTTTAGAGCAAAAATAATTTTTTCGGCAACAAGTGCATATTATTAAAAGGTAGGAGTAAAAACCCTACCTTTTTTATTCAATACTTTTTAAATCAAATATAAAATTTTTAATTCCCTTCAACACTTTGCTAATCTCTTTTTTATTCAAATCATTTTTAAATTCAATTTCAAAACCTAAAAATTGATTTGAAAATTTTTCTCGTAAATAGTTAGGTAAACACGGTGAACTACCAGAATATGGTCGATTAAAATATATTTTTCCCTCTGGCCACTCTTGCTTAATTTTCATCCTCATCTGATTAGCTAGCTTTTTTTCGATATGAGATTTAGGATGAAATAAAATACCAATATCGGTATTTCTTAGTTTTCCTTTCCATATTGGTGTAAATGAGTGAATCGCTAAATGAACAACATAGTTGTTATTTGATTGAAGGCGTTTAAATACCCAGGCTTCAATTTGATCCCAATAATGTTTGTGAATCTTTAATAAAAACACCTGTTTATTTGAATATCGAGTAAATTCAGAAAATAAACTCTTACTTTCCAACGGACGGTTTAAGTCAATTAGCAACCGTGAAAAATTTCCCAAATAAAGAACACTTAAAAAAGATAACGTGTTAATTTTTTTATATAGCTTTTCGACAATTAGTTTTGCTTGAATATCATATCCCCGATGCGTATCTAAAATTTCTTTTGGAATTTTAATACCAAATTCTTTTGGCACAGCATTCGAGGCATGCTCACAACTAATTAACCAGGCTACTTGATTCATAATGTGCCTGGCTTAAAAAATATCATTGACTCGACACAAGTTTGGACTTTTTTATAGGTGTTAAGAATTGCCTGCTCTTCTAAAATATTTTGCAATTGAATATCTTGTAAAATTCTTTCTGCCAAACAACCGTGTACACAAATATTATTTATATTTTCCTGAGTTTGTTTGCCAAGATTTGATTTAACAAAATTAAATATTTCTTGGCGTAAGTTTTGTCTTGATAATGAAAATTTTTCAATACCAAAAACCTGTAGCAGACTCTTATTTAGTTCAATATTTTGATCTGAAGATATGTGTAGAACATCGAAAGATTTTTTTAATTGATCAATATCAAGCTGTAGCAATTTTTCTGCAGAATATGACACGGTAACTTTCTCTACTAATTTAAAGAAAAATAGCGCTAAAGTTACATCTTGAATTGGATTTTCTTGAGTATCCATAACACGAATTTCAATTGCATTACGATCAAAACGTACAATCGCACCACGCGAATTTAACCACTCTTCCTGTAATATTCTTTCAGGGTCAAACGGAGAAATAGCGGTATACAAACTTTCTAATAGTGCGTGGTATTCAGCTTCAGAACTAATTGGCTCTGGAATAACTTTACCGCTGATTTGAGGAATTCGAGCTTGGTTTTTTTCGTAGAAATGTAAACGTCTATCTAAAACTTCTGTATGTTTACTCTCTACAATTGGTGAGCTTGCAGCGAACAAAGGAATGAACGGTAACACAACGCGAATCGCGGCATGAACATGAATTAATTCTTTTTCTGAAGAAAAGGGAAAATTAATATGAATACTTTGAACGTTAGACCAACCGTGTCCTTTGCAGCCAAAAATTTTATCATATAATTCATAAATATCTTTTTGCCCATAAGGCCAAAGTCGTATTGGGTCTGATTCTTTTAAGAAAGGATGCATGCCTCCCCCCAACAAAACACAATCCATCTTTTTCAATTGTTGATTGACATGCAGAAAAGCTTTTTTAAATTCTTCTATTAAATTTTCATTCGGCGCTTCAGGATTTGAACATTTAAATTCCAGAACATGGCTACACAGTTCATTGCATAAAGTGATAGGCCCTAAATTGACTTCATCACTTTCATCAATACCCGTCATATTAAGAAAAAGTTCATCTACTCTCGACTCAATCTTGAGAGTAGATGGATTAACTACCATGTATTCAATTTCAATTCCAGCCGCTTCGAATGCACCAATCATTTTTAATCCTTCTATAGCGAACGCAGAGGGAATTCCCTAAAACACTTTTCAAATATTCAATTAGTTATAGGCAGCGTTCAACACGGGCGAAAGATTTTTCGCCCGTATAAACCATTGTCACTTTCCTAAAAATACCTCAATCTCTAATGGTTGCTGTAGGGGCGAATAATTATTCGTCCGTATGTACTTTCCCACAACACACCTTTTATAAAACATTTCACCATGGAAATCTCATCTGCATTTGGTACGTAATCTGATCTCATATTGTAAAAACACTGACAATTATTACGCAGCCGGCGCATTTCCATTTATAGATTTAGTTTCACGGTTCATACGTTTAAAAAAGTATTGGATAATTGTTTCGTAGAGCTGATCGCCCGCTATTTGATCTTCAATACCTGCGTCAATATTTGGGTTATCGTTAATTTCAATCACGTGAAACTGACCATTAATTTCTTTGATATCTAGTCCATATAATCCATCGCCAATTAAACGACTGGTTGAACACGCTAGCTCTAATAATCCTTCCGGAACATCTGCAATATCCCAAGTTTTAAATTCTCCTGCTTCTACCGATTTATCCGCAGTATGTTCATATATTTTCCAAGAATTAGTTACCATAAAATATTGACAAACAAATAATGGTTTATTTTCTAACACTGTTACGCGCCAATCGTAGGCTGTTGGCATAAACACTTGAGCAATTAATAGCTCAGAATCGTCAAATAGTTTTTCAATTTTTGTATGCGCATCTTCTTCACTAGTTACTTTAATTACGCCATGTGAAAAAGCACTATCTGGTTGTTTAATAATTTGTGGATATACTAATTTCTTCAATTGCTCTTTGTAAGCAGTTTTAAAAAGAATAATGGTTTCTGGAGAAGGCACTTTATGCTTTTGAAATAACTCGGCAAGATAAACTTTATTGGTTAAACGAATAATGGCTTCAGGATCGTCAATCACTGGAATATCTAATTCACGTGCTTTTTGAGCGAATCGAAAAGTATGATGATTAACTTGGGTTGTTTCACGAATAAATAATCCATCAAACTCTCCTAAACGGTGTAAATCTTTTTTAGTAATGCACTCGCATTCAATACCATATTTAGCTCCAGCAGCAATAATCTTCTTTAATGCCTTCGGATTTGAAGGTGGCATTGGATCTGCAGGATTTATTAAAATTGCTAAACTGCTTGAAAAAGATTTTAACTTTGGTTTACGCTCATTTTTCTTGAAATAATCATGCGCAAATTGACGTACTGTTTCGTTATGGCTTTCAGCAACATGTCCCAATCCAATAGGACGTAAAGATGAAATCTTCCATTTTTTTTCAAAAACAAAATGTGCTCTTATTAACGGCGCGCTGAATATTCTAGATAATTCAGCTGATAACACATCGTATTTCTTAGCAATATTCTTACCAAAATAAATACTCAAATCAAAAACGGTAGATTTAATATCTTTTAAGGATTTTTGAATTAATTCATCGAGATCGTCGGAGCGAAGTCGCCATATCATTCGAGATTTTAAAGCTTCTATTTCTAATACATTAGGAGTCACTCGATGGCCTCGTGCTAAAGCCAGTAATGAAACATAATATCCTATCGCTTGGTATTGGTAGGAATCACATAAGTTAAATACTCTAAATTGACGACTACGTTGATATTCTTTTTTATTTAAATAGTCTTGAGCGTAAACAACTTCAACTCCGGATAAATTCTGTGTAATAACATGGTTTCTTTCGACAACCAAAATTTTTCTCACCCTTGGCCCCTTTTCCTTTTTTTCGATTCAATTATTTTTTAAGTCAATTACTTTTTAGGTTCAATTAAAAGTAGATTTGCATCGCACGTGACTACACCTAATAAAATAGCGCAGATTAATCGATCCAAAGTGACTGAATAGGTGTTGCCTTTTGACAACGGATTTTTTTCATAAGGGTCCGATACTTTAATTAAATTGTTCGTCATATCAAAACCAGATAAGACAACAAAATGTCCTGTCGGTTCACCCTGTAAGTCGTGATCTACACAGTTTTCAGGAATTTCCCGCATCGCGTGATACAACCATGTTGAGCTTAACGCACAGATAATTGGGATATCATCCAGTAAGGGTTTGCGAATAAGATCACTGGATAAATCTTCAAACTTTATTTCGCCGCCACATTGTAGAAACTGTTGATACGCTTTTGAAGCAAACCTTAATTTAGGATCGGTTTTAATTTCAGCGTGTAAACCGAGTTTTTCAATTAAAGCATCCGCTGGTAATTCAAACCATGACGGATCAAAAATATTAAGATTGAAAGCAAATATTTTTGCGGAGAATCCTTGTGATAAAGCATGAATGCCTAATTGAGGTGTGAGACAACCACCATTTTGCAACATAGTGACTTCGCTCAACAGCTTGTCAAAATTAGGATAATATTCATGATATCGATAAACCGAATATAAGCAGGTCGGCCCACAGGTTATATCATTGGGCTGACTGACAATATCAAACTCAAGCCTTTTTCGCATTTTTAAACCTTTATTCTTAAACTAACTTTTTGTTCGTTAGCTTGGATTTCTAACGTTTGGTATGGATTGAATACTATTGAAGTTTTTAAAAGCTTTAAAGAAATAGGTAACAGGTATAATAGACGGCATCTGCTTCATCGTGTTCAGCAAGGAAAAATTTATGCAAGATTTTTTGCAAGGAAAAACCATATTTATCGCGGGCATTGCAAGCACACGTTCAATTGCTTATGGAGTTGCGGAAATATTAAATCAATGTGGTGCCCGTCTAATCTTGTCCTACCCATCTGACAAATTAGAAAAACGTCTAAATGAATACGCGCAGCTATGGAATAACAGTGTGGTATTAAAATTGGATGTCAATGATGATAGTCAGCTTCAAAACCTAGCTTCGCATCTCAAACAACTCAACATTAATACTCTTGATGGAATAGTCCACTCTATTGCATTTGCGCCAGCTGAATCTCTTGCATCAGATGATATCTCATTAACCAGCAGACAAGATTTTCAATCAACACTTGAGACAAGTTGCTTCAGTTTAAATGCATTGGTGTTGGCATTACGTTCAATATTGATTTCAGGTAGTTCAATCGTAAGTATGACGTATGAAGGCTCTCAAAAAGTTGTACCACATTACAATGTTATGGGTGTTGCCAAAGCCGCATTAGAAAGTAATATCCGTTATTTAGCATCTGCGCTAGGTCGTGATCAAATTCGAGTCAATGCTATTTCTGCAGGACCTATAAAAACGCTTGCAGCTGCAGGTGTTCCAGGTTTTAGAAAAATGTTACATCACGCCGAAAGTCATGCACCACTGCATCGATTAACTCAAACTAGAGAAGTGGGACAAGCCACTGCTTTTTTATTGTCAGACTGGGCAAGTGCGATTACAGGAGAAATAATTCACGTTGATTGCGGGCTTCATATGATAAGTGGAATTGAAATAGATTCAAATCAACAGGTAAAAAATATTAATAAAAAGCCATTAACTTAATTGTAGAAAATGGCTTTTTAGTTTTATTGATTAAGCGCCTTGTGGTAGAAAATCAATACAATTGCCTTTTGCTTTATTCCAACAAATTGAGGGATCAATATCACAACCGCTTAGAAAAAACATTCCGAAAACCAGGGAGAGAGCAGCAAAAATTTTCTTATTGTTCATAGATGAACTCCTGTATTATTTAATAAAATACACTCTTAAGGTGCAAGTGTCCGAACTTTACCGATACTTGTAGTGTAAGGCAAGTATCCTGTAACAACGATAACTTACTATTCAGACTTTTTTCGCTATTACACAGTAGTTTTTACTTCAGCAGCACCCATTGAAAATAAACATTCTGTTAATAATTCTCGTGGCGAAACTTGAATTTGTTTTAACAAACCACCTAATACAATAATGACTCTCGACAACACAATAAACTCATTAGGTATTTTTATACCCGCTTGACGCAAATCCTTTAGAAGCTGAGACATTTCTTCTTCTATGGAATCTTGACGTCCAGCAGTCGCAATATAATCACCAATTTTGTTAAAAATCTCCGGTGATTCTGCTGCAAAACCAGCATTTTGAAAAATTTCAGCCCAGTTCGATTGCAGACCCATTCTTAATAAATTCATGAATAATGCAGCATATGCTTTGCGTTGAGCATCCGTTAAGCGCCCCACTAAACCAAAGTCCAAAGCGTATAAAACATTTTCAGATACAATAAAATTTCCCGGATGCGGATCAGCGTGATATGTACCAAATAAAAATATTTGACGAAAAATACTGGTGACTAATGTCTTAAGATAATGGTGACGTTTTTCGTAGCTAGCTTCCTTTAAAACTTTACTCAAAGGTTGACCTTCAATCCACTGAGCTACGATTATTTTTGAGGAACCTAACTCTGGAAAGACTTTTGGAATTCCAATCTGTATATGTGGAGCTAATACATGAAAGTATTCAATATTAGATTGCTCACGTTCAAAATCGAGCTCACCGTTAGTCATTTCTATTAATTCATCGGTAATTTGCACTAAATCTAATTCTTTGAAAAAGCTACGAAACATTTTCGCTAAATTTACCAAAGCAATACGATCTTGCTGAAGCAATAATTCTAATCCAGGTAGCTGTACTTTAACGGCGACTTCTTCACCAGAAATTAATGTAGCTTTATAAACCTGTGCAATTGACGCAGTAGCTACCGGCACAACATCGAAATGTTTAAAGTATCGTTCCCAATGTTCTCCCCAAGTTGCTTCAATAGTCGGCAGCATTTCAGACCAAGGAATAACTTTTGCTGATCGCTGAAGTGTCTGAAAAATTTCGACAAACTCTGTGGGAAGTAAATCAGGACGACAACTTAAGTATTGTGCAAATTTAACCCATAGCGCGCCATTTTCTCGACAAACATCTGCCACGGTTTGCGCCATATCAAAACGCAAAGCTTGTTTTGCCTCTTCTTTTTCTTGTGGATCCGTAGAATGATTTTTGATTTTAGTATATTGGCGATACGCAGATTCTAATGAGCGTAATGCTTTTAAAACTCGAATATAACGTTCCCGACCTTCATACAAAGATGCTGCATCACTTAAAAACTGGTTAATTTTTGCAAATCGACTCATCGTAAAGTAACCCATTCTTCAGCAGAAGTCGGATGAATCCCGACAGTTTCATTTAACATAGCCTTAGTTACTCCAGCTTGTAACGCAACTGCCATTCCTTGAATAATTTCTGGTGCATCAATACCTATCATATGGAAACCTAAAACACGATCTGATTCAGTACATACAATTAATTTAATAAGCGTTTTAACAGCATGCTCTCTATGTGGTGCGTATTTCATTGCTAAAAAATCTGCTTGAAAAACGTGAGCAGTAAATCCTTGTTTTTTAGCTTGTTCCAATGTCATACCCACAGTTGCTATAGGTGGTGATGTAAAAACCGCAGTAGCAATATTTTCATAGTTAATAGGCTTTAATACAAAATCTTTTTGAAATAAATGACGCGCTACATTTTCACCTTGACGTAAGGCAACTGGGGTAAGAGGCAAATAGCCAGTGATATCTCCAACCGCAAATACATCAGATATTGAGGTTTGAAATTGACTATCCACTTCTAACCAACCCTGTGTATTTTTTTTCAATAATAAGTTTTTAATTCCAGCATCTTCTAAATCAATTGAACGGCCAGCAGCACACAAAGAAACATTGCAAACAACAGAACGCCCCGACTTAAAATGTACTGAAATATAATTATCCTTCTGTTCTAGCCTAACAACACTGTCGTTAACTATGTATTCAATATTCAATAAATCAAATTCTTTATAGAGCCGATTTACTATATCTGGATCGAAATCTTTAAGAAAAGTGCTGCGAGTTGCTAACGTTACTTTTGTCCCCCATTGGGCAAAGATAGTTGCTATTTCAACTGCGATATATCCACCGCCATAAATAAATAAGTGCTTTGGTAATTCAGGTAGTGAAAAAATTTCATCCGATGTAATCCAATATTCACTGCCAGGAACTTCAACAATATTAGGTCGGGTACCGGTTGCTAATAACAAGCGATCGGCCTGTAACGTTATTGCAGGATGGGAGGAGGATTGAATTGAAATAGTATGCGGATCTTCAACAATGCCAAAACCATTAAAATAATCAGCACCTGATTTTTTTATAGTCGCTTCGTACAAACCATTTAAACGATTAATATCTTTTGCAACAAAATTAGTCCAATAATTCCAATCAAAATTAAATTGAGGAATATGATATCCCCATGCGGCACTACGAATTAAATCAAAATGCAAATTTGCTGCATAGGAAAATAATTTTTTAGGAACACACCCCACATTAACACAGGTTCCACCAATTTTACGTTTTTCAATTAATGCTACTTTTGCACCTAATGACGCTGCTATTCGAGCAGCTCTTACTCCACCAGATCCTGCACCTAGTACTACTAAATCATAGGACTTTGATTGACTCAATCTCTCACCTTTTATATTTAATTAATTTCTATTTATTCCTCGCGGTGAATTAAATATTTACCATTTTAAAATGAACCGTATTTAATTCATGTGGACTAGTTACTCCACAGGCATGGGCAATCGTCATGACTTCTTTTACCATATTATTGTGATAATGCATAACGCGCAGGCTTTTTTCAGATACCACTAAACCACGTTGCAATCGTAAATTATGTGTTGTGATTCCGGTAGGACATGTATCTTTATTGCATTGAAGTGATTGAATACAACCAAGTGCAAACATAAATCCGCGTGCGGACTGTATCACATCAGCCCCTGCCGCTAACGCCCAAGCTACGCGCTCTGGTGTGATCATTTTGCCAGAAACAATGATTCGAATGCGATCACGTAAATCATATTTGTGCAATGCTTGAATTAATACAGGCAAACTTTCATACAGAAATAAACCCATGTCATCCATCAACGACATTGGAGCTGCGCCTGTACCACCTTCAGCGCCATCTAATGTAATAAAATCTGGAGCAGATTCAATTCCATTTGTATGTACGGTTTGAAAAAAATCCTCTAACCAATTCACTCCTAAAACAAATTTAATTCCGACTGGTCGCCCAGTAATAAGGCGAACTCTTGCTATTAAATTTAATAAATCTTGTGCCGATTCCACATCTAAATGTCGATTAGGAGAAATGGAATCTTGACCTACAGGAATACCACGAATTAATGAGACTTCTGGCGTTACTTTTTTACCAGGTAAAATTCCACCTTTGCCAGGTTTTGCGCCTTGGCTCAATTTAATTTCAAACATTTTAATTTGTGGGTGTGACGCTAACACCGACAATTGCTGTTCTGACAAATTGCCTTGCGCATCTCGCACTCCATATTTAGCAGTTCCAATTTGAAAAACAATATCGCAACCACTTTCGAGGTGATATGAAGATAATCCGCCCTCACCTGTATTTAACCAGCAACCAGCTTTTTGTGCACCATAGGATAAAGCTCTAATCGCAGGTTTTGATATTGATCCATAACTCATACCAGAAATGTTAAAAAAAGAATTGGGCTGGTATGGATAAGACGTATCAGGTCCAAATACAATTTCAGCATTTTTTTTGTTTTCGCTATCCAACCGTGGAAATGGCGCATTTAAAAAAGTAACAGAATTAGAAAAATTTGCAGGCTTTGTTGATCCGAAGGCTAAAGTAGTGTCAATATTTTTTGCTGCTCGGTACGCCCAACTTCGCTGCGCACGATTAAAAGGTAGTTCTTCTCGCTCCATAGCAAACATATATTGCCGAAAAAACTCGCCAAGCTTTTCAAAAACGTAGCGAAAGCGCCCAATCAACGGATAATTTCGACGAAGACTATGTTTTGTTTGAGACAGATCGTATAAAAACAAAACTAATATTAGAAATACCATTCCACCTACTACAACGGAAAAAGCAATTGCCATCCATTGCAGTACAAGAAAAAGCCACTCAAATTCCACCATATTGGCTCCTGAATTTTATTGTTTGACTATAATGCAAACATCGTAAAAATCATGTTTTTCTCAGTACATGTTTTAAGCAATTGGTACAAACTGAAAAAAACAGCTTCTTAACTTTAACTTTTCAGACATGAGTAAATGATGAGTAGGTACATTTGAACAGCTCAGTATCTCAAAATTTCTTGCGCTGGTTTGTCTCACATTTCTTTTTAAAGACATGCATTAAACAGTTTTGCATTTTAGTAGTGATCGGGCTTCTAATCGTACACGTTTCTCTAGTCTATGCGGCTGACACTGTAGCAGAAACTCGTGTTTTGATTGATGTTTCTGGTAGCATGAAGGAAACCGATCCAAAAAATTTAAGAAAAACTGCTCTTACTTTATTTATTAATCTTTTACCTATAAATAGCAAAGCAAGTGTTGATATTTTTGACGCAGATAGAAAAAATATTATTCCATTTAATGTAGTTAATATGGGCTGGAAAAAAAAATCCACCCAGCACATTCAAAAAATTCATTCCAATGGATTATGGACCGACATAGGTTCAGCGTTGGATCATTCGTTAAACGAATTCACAGATGTACCAGAAGAATATAAAACAAACCCTTATGAATTTTCCACTCAACGACAAATTGTTTTACTAACAGATGGTAAAATTGATGTAGAAAAATCTGAAAATAATAGTAGTGAGCGTCAGCGTGTGCTGCACGATGTTATTCGAAAAGCCCAAAGCTTAGGTATTAAAATTCATACTATTGCGCTCTCTGAAAATGCAGATAAAGAATTACTTGAAGCGCTCGCACTACATACAGAAGCTGCCTACGTGGTAGCAGATTCTTCAGAAGCATTAACTGAAAAATTTTTATCAATCATGAATCAAGCAACAAAACCTGAACAACTACCTATACAAGGTAATCAATTCACCATAGATTCATCGATTAAAGAATTTACTTTACTTGCGTTTAGAAAATCTGATAGCGCACCTATTGTCTTAATTACGCCTGAAAAAGAAAGTATCACCCCTATACGAAAAAAAGATAACGTTCAATGGGTCACTGAAAAAGAATATGATTTATTAACTGTTATTGAACCTGCACCAGGACAATGGACTATACAAGGGCAAGTTGATCCGGACAGTCAAATCACTATTGTCAGCGATTTGGAACTTAATTTTGGTAAATTGGCTCGCCATATTGAATCACAAGAAAAAATTGAATTTAACTTCTTTCTTACTGAAGATAAAAAAACAATAATTGAACCTAGATTTTTAAAATTAATTTCTTTTGAATTTATCCAAAAACATGCAGACAAGAGTTGGAAAACCTTACTAGGCTTTGGACAGCCTAATTTTACAATTCCTTCTGATGGAATTTATAGAATTCCATTAGTGGAAACTTTACTGCCAGGTGAAAATAAACTAAAAGTTATTGTGAATGGCAGAACGTTTCAACGCCAAAAAACCTATCAGCTTACTGTGCATTCAGCAAAAATTCCTGACCGTCCAGGTATTGATTCAGAATTTGTTGAAACAAAAAAAACCCCTGCTGATGTAATTGAAAAAGTCGAAACAAAATCAGTACAAACAACCACAGCACCAGCAATAAAATCACCTTCTTCAAAAAGCGAAAATAAGAAACCATTAATTAAAGAACAAAAGCCTAAAACTAAAAAAGATAAACAAAGATTTTTGTGGAGCTTTGGGTTTTGGTTAAGCGTTATTATCGTAAATACTGGATTACTTGTAGGATTTATTATTTGGATGATTAAAAGAAAAAATAGTAAAGACGAGGATATAGAAAAAATTGAAAAATTTATTGCATCAAACTCTGATGAGAAAGCACCGATTGCAACTTCAACTACTGAACCTGAGCAAGAGTCAATTGAAACTGCGAGCATAGATGCTGATGAGGAAAAAACAGAAGTAGATTCTGCGTTAAGCGAATTAGGTAATCTGCTAAATGACCAGAAAAAATAAAAAACGCTAAGTTTGAATTGAAGTTTTATTTTTTGCTGAAGATTTTGGTATTTTCTTTAAAGAATTTTTGCTAAATAATGTTAAAATTATATATAGTAATAATCCTAAAGACGTCACTAATAAAGAGGTTGTGATAAAAATTGGAATAATTGATTCAATCTCTTCTGGCCCCACTAAAACACCATTAAATATTGCAACCACTAATGCGGGTACTAACCAACCTTCTTGTTGCCACTCAATAGGAACAATAGAAAGTACTGCCAAGTTAGCCCACAAAAGATATCGAATAATCTTTGGCCTTAGCCAAAACGTTGTATAAATAAAAATACACCCTATCACAGCCACAGCCATAACATACACTACCCAAATTGCTGTGTACTCAGTATCTGACAACATAAATTTCCTTTATTCAAATTGGGCGGATTCGTAAAATATGTGCAATGATTATTAAATTAAAGTTGTTTATTAAAAAATGGTATTTATTCATTGGCAGTTAATGAAGTATTCAAACTTCCAGTTGCAGTATAAGATTGCAAGCTCGTTAAATAGTCTTTTAATTCAATTGAATTTTGATCTAAAACCTGCAGTAAGTCTGGCAAAATTTGTTCAGATCGCCATCCAATAAATGCAAGATAAGATTCAGTCTGTTGATTTAAAAGCATAGCCAAATGGTTGCGTAATAATCCATTCAGCCATCGCTTTGAAGCAAGAATATTGCGTGGTAAACCCAATTTATTTGCCCATACGTTAATAACATCAGCCATTTGTTGCTGTACTTTTCTCGTACTGCGCCCCAGTGGTGGCAAAGGCAACTCTAAAAAATTAATGCTATTTTCGCTGTGATTCATAACATCGATGCATTCTTCAGCATAGGGCCAAAAACGATGATGCACTGAATTTTTTACTTGAGATAAAATATTTTTTAATTGCGAAAAAGAGGTAATGTTATATTCAGCCATTTTATAGAGATGGACATCACTAATTAACCAACGTCTGGGAATATTTAATTCTCGCACCTTATTTTCTCGCCACTCGCACAATTTATACAAACGAGCCCGTTGTACATGTGATAAAAACCAAGCGTCACTAATTTCAAGCCAATAATTTTTAGGATTTACAGTTTTTGGTTGTAATATCCATTGGCAATCTTCGTACACATAAGACCAATGCTGATTTTTTTCTAACTTCTCGCGAAGAATCGGATATAACAGCGCCACGACTTGAGCATCCGCTGCAGCGTAGATTAATTGCTCATCTGATAATGGACGTTGTAACCAGTTGGATTGAGTTTCAGCTTTAGGCAATGGTAAATCTAACCATTCTTCTACGAGTTTTTGTAAGCCTCGCGAACCGCCTTCTCTTAAATATGCATCCGCCCACTGTGTATCAAAAAGATTATGTGGTGACATACCCATTTGATGCAGCATTTCAATATCTTCTTGACCCGAATGAACAACTTTTTGAATTGCAGGATTTTTTAAAATGTGCTGCAAAACTGTGCTATGAATTGCATCACCTTGTGCACAATCAATTAAAAAAACCTGTTCGGTATTGGAAATTTGTAATAAGGCAGGCTTTAAAAAAAAAGTAGTTTGACGCTCAAATTCACAGTCCAAACTAACAAAAAATGCTTGCAAAAAATTATTTAAAACTGCGTCGCATTCAACTCCAGTACTAAGCCATTGAATAGATTTTACATTGAGTTTTTGCATTAGAGGATAAGAAGTTAAATCGTGCGAGAATGAGGACATTGTGTCTCTTTATTTTGTAGTGAGGCAATACACTTATTATGAAGTGGTTGAATTATACTGAAACCGTGCGACGTCCTGAGAAGGCATGTTGCATGGTGATTCCGTCGACGTACTCTAGTTCGCCCCCCATAGGAACACCATAAGCAATACGGGAGATAATAACCGAAGCATCTTTAACTAACTCAGAAATATAATGCGCTGTAGCTTCACCTTCTACAGTTGAATTAGTCGCCAATATTAATTCGTCAATATTTTCAGAAATTATTCGTTGTTTGAGGCGGTACAATCCTAATTCTTCTGGGCCAACACCATCTAAAGGTGATAATTGTCCCATTAAGACAAAATATTTACCCCGGTAAACATTCGCTTGCTCAATTGCAATAACATCTAAAGGTGAATGCACCACACACAGTTGTTGGTTAGATCGTGATACATCTTGGCATTGTGCGCACAATGCATGATCACTTAAATTTCGACATAGTTCGCAATGACGTACTGTTTTAATTGCATGTTGAATAGATTGAGCGAGATGTCCTGCCCCGCCCTGATCTTTATGAATTAAATGAAACGCTAAACGCTGTGCGGATTTTGGTCCAATGCCCGGTAAACGGGTCAGAGCATTCATCAGCTGCTCAAGTGCTGGACTAAAACCTCGCATAGTTTCAATTTCCCTATAATTTTTTGTTTACGCTTTCCATCTATTATGCTTTAAAGTCGTTGCCAAAGCCTGGAATATTGAAATCCGCTGGTAGTTCAATTTGACTTGCAAGATTAACTAATTTGTCGGTGCGTAATTTTTCGATTTTTACCATTGCATCTTTAAATGCCGATAGCACTAAATCTTCAACTACATTAACAGCACTCATCATTAAACTTGGATCAATTTTAACGGATTGAGGTGTATTTGTTCCGTCCACAACAATCACAACCATTCCTGCACCTGCTTCACCGGTCGCACGTAAGCCTTCAATTTCTTTTTGCGTACCCATCATCGTTTGTTGAAGTTGTTCAGCATTTTTAAATAAATCGCTTAAAGACATACTTTTCTCCGTTTATAAAAGGGTTTTACATAGCCATCACATCCTACTGACAATCTGTGCTGATTACGTGAATAGCTGTGTATCTAAAGTGCAGTAAATATAAAAAGTTGTTACGAAGTGCTACAAATATCTGGATAAAATCATTATTGAGCAACGATGTTAACCCAATCTACCGCAAGTTCTTGAATTAAAAACCGCCCCCAAGGCGTTTGTTCAAATTCTTGTTTAGCCTGTAATTCTTTTTGTTTAAGACGTTTGGTTTCAATAGATCGTGGCGTTGAATGCGTATTGATTTGCCCAATTTGCCACTGAATTTTAAAATCCTGCTGTTGATCCTTTAGGGTTTCTACAATTCGAATTTTTACGGCATCTGACAAAATATTGGCGCATTCTTCTGGTATTTTTACCAGCCAACCCTGAGGTTGTTTTATAGCATCCGAATCCATCATTACAGCACGAGCAACACCTTTTAAAGCACTATTTAAAATGCATTCTGCCCACTCAACATATTCCGCCGAATCGGTCGCGATTGATGATTGAGTAATGATTTCTTCTTTTGAAAATTCAACTGCATTAGATGATTTTGTAAGAATTTCTACAGGAATATTATTTGAAGCTACATACCCTGAATCATTTAAAAAAGCTTGGTTCTCAGAAGATGTAATTTCAGGCAATTCAACCGATAACTCTACAAAATCTTTAATTTTTTTTTTGTCGTCTTGTACAGATTCAGACTGAGTATTTTCAGCTATTGATTTTTCAGATAAGTGATTTGGCACACACGCAATCATACGTAGTAAAGCCATTTCAAAACCTTGTACAGGCGATGCAGCTAAAGCTAAGTCTCGTCGGCCTTGTAATAAGGCTTGATACATAAGTTGGACTTCAGCGACTGAAAAACTCTGAGCAAATTTTAACCATTTTTTATATTCAAGCGAAGTATATTGCTTGAAAATATTCTGCTCACCCAGAATTTGTATCATAGCAATATTATGAAACCACTGAAGTAGCGTTGCCATTGCGCGATCAATGTCAGCACCACTGTGCGTAATTTCATGCATTGATGAAATAACACGTGAAATATCAGTTGTTGCTAGCCCTTCTACAATATTCGAAATTAAAACGGAGTCAACTAAACCCAGCATACTTCGAACCACGGCTACGCTAACTTGATTCTTTCCTTGAGCAATCGCTTGATCGAGCAACGTTAAAGCATCACGTACACTACCACTCGCCAATAATGCAATATCTTCTAACGCCTCTTGCTCAGCAAAAACCTGTTCAGCGTGCGTTACCTTAATAAGCTGTTGAGTAATTAACTCGGCGGATAACGGGCGCAAATGAAAATGTACGCACCGCGACACTACAGTGACTGGTAATTTCTGCGGATCGGTGGTTGCAAATAAAAATTGTACATGCGCAGGCGGTTCTTCCAAGGTTTTTAACAAGGCGTTAAAACTATGGTTAGAAAGCATATGAACTTCGTCAATTAAAAAAACTTTATATCGACCTACAGAAGGAACGTATTGGGTTTGTTCGAGTAATTCACGAATATCATCTACGCCGGTACGTGACGCCGCATCAATTTCCAAAACATCAATAAATCGACCTTGTTGAATTGCATTACAAGCCGAACATTTTCCACAAGGTTGAGCACTGATTCCTATTTCACAATTTAAAGCACGCGCAACCAGGCGGGCTAAGGTTGTTTTACCAACTCCGCGAGTACCAGAAAATAAATAAGCATGATGAAAATGGTTTGTCTGAAAACTGTGTTGTAGCGCTTGAATAATTGGGTCTTGACCAATGACATCTTCAAAATGATGAGGACGCCACGTTCGTGCCAGAGCTAAGGTAGTACGACTCGACTCTGTTGCATTCAACAAAGAAGATGGGGCCGTAGAATGCTCATTCGGTAAAGTGGCCAATACTTGAATGCTCAATTTGAGTTTTAGAAATAGGTTGTATTGAATTTAGATGGAGGCAACGCCACCAGCCACACTTCGGCACAAAATCACTTATTACCGTTGCTCCCTTCCGGGCCTGGCGGGGTTCACAAGTAGACCTTTGCGAAGGAACCGATGGGCTGCCATAAAACATGACGAATACTGAGTGCTCGTCAGGAAGCGTATTCTCTTCTAAGTTCATCAAAAATGCAAAAAAATATTCGGATTTTTTAGTTTTAAGGTGTATAAAAGGCTGCGTACAAAAAAGAATTGAAGTTCAAAAGGGTCTTCGGTATAAATGCAGGATATTTATTAAGACTGTCGCCGGGGCTACCTAATAATGTCTGTTTCATCTGTTATTGAGCAAGCACGAACGATCATAAATGAATTGCCACAACAATTTGCTAAACAATCGATTATTTCTCACGTTTCGCGTTTAACAAATCCTATAAACAACCTAAGATCGCCACCTTCCACATTAAACAAAAGAATTGATTCCATAAAAGAAACACCTTTTTCTAAGCGTGTACGTACCACAGCGAAAGATGCAGTTCGAAATGGTAATATTGCTCATATTAATGGGGATACAGGTCTTACGGATAAAGGCAAAGCTATTCATAGTCGATGTTGGATGAAAACTCCCGATGCAGGTCTAATCCTGAAAACATGCGCGGATAATCCAAAAGCCAAGCAGTATCTTGAAAATTCAGTACGTAAGTTAATTGAGACTCATTACCACCCTTCTCAACAGAAAGAGGTTTTCGAAACCATATTAAAAGGTATTGACTTGGCGTGCGCTAACCCTTCAAACCTTACTTTAAACAAGCAAGGTTATCTAGCACCTGAGGTTGAACAAAGTTCGGAGATGATCACGCGTCTTTTTCATATGAATGACCTTAAAGCCTCCAATATTATGGACAAAAATGATGGAGGAACTGACGATATGATGAGATGCAAAGTCAGTTTCCTCTTGGGGGAATATGCCCCACCATTCGTATTAATTACTAATATGAAGGGTAAATGGCAATTTTTTGATGAACATCGAAATTTAAAAGACGAAATGAATATTAATCCTACTGTTCCAATCATTATTCATACTGAAAAGATAAATAAAAAGGGTGAAAAAGAAGGCCATTTTGAGCTGTTAATACCTAAAGGATGTAATTTAAAACCAACTGATGTGATTTATAGCCACCAGCTTGAGTTGCCATCTAATACTTTGCCATGCCCACTATCTATGCTTAACTTTCCAAATCTTAATGATTTAAATAATAAAGATAAATCTGATGATCAAAAATCTACCTCGTCTGTTTTAAATCAGCAGTTAGAACATTTCTTACAACACCAACGTGAAAAGCTGATAGAAGAGCAATCTTCTAGCCGTTTATAGAAATAAGCTCTGGGTATTTACACAGATTAACATTTCTTCAAAAACCGTTACCGATTTTCCCCTGCAGCTTCTTGAGGTTCGCATAAGCTTTATTAATTCAATGCAGCGAAATTCTGCTGTTTATTGTTATGGCTAATAATGCTTGTGGGTACATTGAAATGGAGCAACATCAGCCTCAAAAGACTCATCAAAATCCTCCAACCCCTACAAAAGAAGTAATTTTTTCCGATACTAACGGACTCAGTGACACACATACTTTTTTAAAATCCAATGCTTTAACTCCTTTACCTCAAGAAGCTCTCACTAAAACCTGGTCGAGGTCATTAAAATGGTTGTACAACATTAATAATTGTTGGTTACAAGCTAAAAGAGCTCTCATTAAAAATCAGAATTATGATTTTTCCGTCAGCGCTGAACTTAGCATTGAACTTATTGCGTTGGTCGAAGCAAATCCCAATGGGATTTTATTATTGAGTCGAACTGATCAACTTTCTAGCACATTACTAAGCAATGGTATTCGTAGCATGGTTCGAGCTACGTTACTAAGCCTAGGGTTACAACGTCCACGTCTTGCAATCCAACACAGCGTTCAAGGAATTTTTCTATTAAGTCTGTGTTATGACAGCATTCCTAAACCTATGATTTCTGCTGCTTTAGGACATCACCAATGGGCATTGGATCGAACTGCTCAAGAATTAATGCGTTATCGGCCTTTATTGGCAGTAGAAAAAACTCTAGCCATACCGGTTTTACAAATACAACGAGAACATGCTCAATTTTGGATAAGACGCTCGCACCACACGCCGGAAGATTTTAGAAGTATTCCAGTTGATCATCAAATCATTACTATTTCAATGCTTTCTCAATTTCAAGAATCTTTTTCTTCACCTTTGGAAGCACGACGTTTTCTTCATAAATCGCGTGATCGATATTTTGTGTCGCATTTAATTTATATGACAGAAGAAGTGACACCGCTTTTCCCAACCGGAAGCTTGGTGCAATTGGAAAATGGGCGACGTGGATTAGTAATAGAGCAAAACCCATCTAATGGATATAGGCCTTTAGTTTCGATTTTGGATCAAGAAGGTTTGCCCGAAGCCGGGTTAAGTGTACAAACCTCAGTTTCTGTATTAGATTTATGCGCTTCTGAACTGTGTCAGCATTGGATAGAAGTTAATAGTCGTCATGGTATGCAGTGGAAATCATTGATGCAAAGTTGCATTGCGCATATGTCCTTTAAAAATAGGCCCTCCAAAAAACGGAACTTACATTAATTAGTTCAGTCTTTGCTTCTCAATAGAATTTTGCATTTATTAAATGACTAATTCTTCATCACTCTAAAATATGCTTTTAGACTGCGGTTCCTCGCTCGTGATAATTTATCGATTAAAATATGAGATTCTTTCCTAACATGGAGATTTCGAATGATTCAAGTTGTGTTTAAAAGCTTGAGTGTTATCTTAATTGTATTAAGTAATATTCTTTTCATTTCTCAAGCTCAGGCATTACCTTTTTTTAATTCAGAAGCCAATTCAAATAATAAAGTCCCATCGTTAGCGCCAATGCTTTCTAAAGTGACACCCGCAGTAGTGAATATCTCTACATCTACTCAACGAAATGCGGCAAATCCATTGCTCAACGATCCATTTTTTCGATATTTTTTTAATATTCCAGATGGATATTCAGATCAACCTCAACCACCAAAAGCACAAAGCGCAGGTTCTGGTGTAATTATCGACGCTAATAAAGGTATTGTAGTTACTAACTATCATGTGATTGCGAGCGCAGATGAAATTGAGGTGGGCCTGCAAAATGGCGCCATGATCAAAGCAGAATTAATTGGTAGTGATCCAGAAGTTGATATTGCAGTTCTTAAAGTTAAATCCAAAGATTTATCAGAATTACCATTAGCCGATATCACGAATTTACAAGTTGGTGATTTTGTCGTCGCAATTGGCAATCCGTTTGGGTTAGGTCAAACCGCGACAACTGGAATCGTAAGTGCATTAGGTCGAACTGGTTTAGGAATAGAAGGTTATGAAAATTTTATTCAAACTGACGCATCAATTAATCCAGGAAATTCTGGGGGCGCTTTAGTAAATCTTAAAGGGGAATTGATCGGAATTAATACGGCCATCCTTGCTCCTTCGGGTGGAAACGTTGGAATTGGTTTCGCCATTCCAATTGATATGGCGCACAACAGTATTAAACAAATTCTTGAATATGGTGAAGTGAGACGTGGACAATTAGGAATTGTTATTCAAGATTTAACAGCAGAATTAATTCAAGCTTTTGGTTTACCTGCGCAACAACAAGGCGTGATCGTAGCGGAAGTTATTACGGATTCTCCTGCAGATAAAGCAGGCGTAAAAGATCGAGACATTGTAACTGCACTTGATGGAAAGCCTATGAAAACTTCCGCACAGTTACGTAATGAAATTGGATTAAGACCGGCAGGAGAAACAATTTCTATTGAATTATTACGAGATGGAAAAAAATTAAAAATAAAAGCTAAAACTACGCCATCCCAGCCACCCAAATCACCTTTGTCTCAAAAATCTGACTCGATTAATAATAATTTTTTACACGAAAAATTGGCGGGTGCAGTATTAACTGATGATACCCAAGGTGAAGCTGTTATTGTTACTCAAATTCAACCCGGAAGTCCTGCAAATTATTCAGGCTTAGAACCAGATGATCAAATTGTTATGGCGAATAATGAACCCGTAAGAAATTTAGATGATCTTAAAAAAAGTATTCAATCTAAGTCAGACCCATTATTACTTCGAATAATTCGTGGCGAACGTGCTTTATTTATGGTTTTACAGTAAATTTTTTTATGAAGTTGGTGAAAAGAATTGATCATTTCAATCTTCAATTCGGATTATAGATTTTTTACATATTAAGAAAGAATAAGGCCAGATTTCTGGCCTTATTTATTTTCGTCTATCCTAAGATCTCGACCAATGAGGAAGAAAAACGGATTATCTCGGCATGAATCCAATTAATCCAATATCATCGTCAGGGGTTGCCCCAATACAGCAGGTCGATACTCATGAAGTATCCGTACCAACTACGCTTGAACCAATTTGTTCATCTTCGTCTACACTACCAATGACTTCGGCGGCTACCACCAGCTATCTTGTTTCTGCACAACAAACTTCAGGTTTTTCTCCCTTGATGCTGGCCTACGATGCAGCGTATGAGGAGTGGAACGGTCAGTTAGCATCTCAATATGTTTCAAGACAATTTACTGCTAACAACGACAAAACTATTTGGAATAGAATTACCGAGCCAGATGAAGTAGAAAAAATTCAAGATCAAGATAATTCAAATCAGCAAGACAACTCTTCTGAACAAGAAGATAAAGAGAACCTGGAATAATCTTGAAATCCATACCCATGACGAATGAGTTTTAGGTTAAATGCAATGGTGAAGCATGAAGATTTTTTTTAATTGCAAGGCACTTTGACGCTGCATAGCTAAAGCTTTACGCAAGGAAAATCAACACAGCAAGCGGAAAAAAAGATCACGCTGAACACTTAAAACTCTATCGTTATGGCTATATTAATGCGCTACAGCGAACAGAATAACAAAAACCACCTACGAGAAACTCCATTTTTATTATTTAAAATACTGTGGAGCTTTAACAATGTCGGATACAAAAAAGAATGAAAACAAAGCTACAAAAAATTCAAATAAAAACTCAAAATCTTTTTTAAATATTTCCTCCACTGTTCCTAGACAAGATCCTCCTGTACAGCTTGGTGATGTTCTAACAAGTAATCAAGGCGTTAAATTATCCGACAATCATAATAGTTTAAAAGCAGGTCCGCGCGGACCTACGCTTTTAGAAGATTTTATTTTACGAGAAAAAATTACAAGCTTTGATCATGAAAGAATTCCAGAACGTGCAGTTCATGCTCGCGGTGCAGGTGCATTTGGTTATTTTGAATGTACTGAAGACATGTCTAAATTTACTTCAGCTGATTTTCTAAATGAAGTCGGTAAAAAAACTCCAGTTTTAGTTCGATTTTCAACTGTCGCTGGTAATCGTGGCTCGATGGATACCGCGCGTGATGTACGTGGATTTTCAGTAAAGTTTTATACCGATGAGGGTAATTACGATTTAGTGGGAAATAATATTCCTGTGTTTTTTATTCAAGATGCGATCAAATTTCCTGATTTAGTACATGCTGTAAAACCTGAACAAAATAATGAAATTCCTCAAGCTTCATCTGCACATGATACGTTTTGGGATTTTATTTCGTTAATGCCCGAAAGTTTGCACATGATTATGTGGACTATGAGTGATCGTGCGATTCCACGCAGTTATCGTATGATGGAAGGATTTGGCGTTCATACCTTTCGATTTGTAAATACAAAGGGTGAAGCAACCTTTGTAAAGTTTCACTGGAAACCAGCTCTAGGTGTGCACGGTTTAGTGTGGGAAGAATCACAAATGCTGGGCGGATTAGATCCTGATTATCATCGTCGTGATTTATGGGAAAGCATTGAAAAAGGATATTTTCCTGAATGGGAATTAGGTGTGCAATTAATACCTGAAAAAGATGAATTTAAATTTCCATTTGATTTATTAGATTCCACCAAACTTGTTCCTGAAGAATTAGTACCCGTGAGAAAAATTGGAAAATTAGTTTTAGATTGCAATCCCGATAATTATTTTTCTGAAATTGAACAAGCGGCTTTTCATCCAGGTCATGTTGTGAGCGGAATCGATTTTACAAACGATCCATTATTACAAGGCCGATTGTTTTCATATACCGATACGCAATTAACACGGTTAGGTGGGCCTAATTTTCACGAACTACCGGTAAATCGCCCCCTTGCTAATGTACACAATCATCAACGCGATGGATTTGGTCGACAATCTATTCCAAAAGGTCGTATTGCCTATGAACCTAATTCATTAGCAGGGGGCTGCCCTTTTCACGCAGGTGCTGACCCACAGGCATTTGTACATTACACCGAAAGAATGTCTGGCCATAAAGTACGCGCACGCAGCGAGAGTTTTAGTGATCATTTTTCACAAGCAAGATTATTCTTTAATAGTCAAACCGATGTAGAAAAAAACCATATAAAAGACGCACTTGTTTTCGAATTATCTAAGGTTGAAACCTCTGCAATTCGAGAACGTATGATTCAAAATCTTTTTTTAGTTAATGAAAATTTGGCTGCTGAAGTTGCAGGAAAATTAGGTATTAAATTACCTAAAAAGCCTGTAATTCCACCTAATCCCGCAGATGCAAGCAATAATATAGTCCCAAATAATCGTTCCATGCCCTATGCAAAAGAAGATCAGAAAAATATTCCGTCACAAAATACCGTTACATTACCTATTCAATCTAAAGCCTTAAGTATGATTTTAAGTTCTCCGAAAAAAGTAATGTCTCGAAAAGTGGCTTTGCTTATTAGTCCAAGTACAGCATCAGATGACATTGAGATGGTTACGAAGATGTTGGAAACGGAAAATATCATGGTGGAGTTTATTGTGCCGAAACCTAATATCATTGATCTTCCCATGAAAACACCGGACCAAGAAAAAACACTAGCCTCTACACCGTCCCACAGTTATGACGCTGTATTCAGCCTCACAGCATTGTCAGGTTATGAAACTCCCAAGGATAAAGGCTTGGCCCTTCGATTTATAGGGCAGGCGTTTAAACACTGCAAGACCCTTGCTTCAAACAGTGCAGGACAAGAGCTTATTCACATGGCTGCATCTAATCTTGTTGATCACACTGACGGACTATTTATAGCAACTGAAAAAAAATCTCTGAAAAAGATAACGAATTATTTTATTGATGGAATGCGAGAGCATCGGCATTGGTCGCGCGAAGATCCAGCGAAAATTTTACCTTACTAACCGGATTGACATATTCGAGGAAACTTGTAAGAATTCGCGCCCTTCGACAAGCAATTTGTCATAGGGCGATTTGGCAATGTAGCTCAGCTGGTTAGAGCGCGGCATTCATAATGCTGAGGTCGGTGGTTCAAGTCCACTCATTGCTACCATAAAAATCAAGCACTTACGTTCAAAATCCTTCAGCAAGACATATCATATTTATCTTTCTATCAGACTTTTAAGCCTTTGATTTAACTCACCTCGGCATACTTTTATGATATGCGTTTTTGGCATTTTTATGCTTATTTTTTAGGTGTAAAAATGGCTCCAGAAACGGGATTGTACCAAACCTTGAATGGTCGACTGCCCCGCTAGTGATCGCGTCTGCTGACGAGCAAAACGCGCGTAACAATCAAGCAGCGTTGGTGACAGCTGGAGAGACAGCACCTAATAAAATTGGCCGGTTATTTAAATTTTGAGAGGGGAATATGAACTCATTACAAGCATTGGTTAATGGTTGGCAAGCTGAATGGAAATCAGAGCGAGCAGAAACACAAATGACGCTTGGAAAATTAATTGATCGATTATCTCAGCTCGATCCATCACTTGAAATTGACGGAATTGAACAGCCGCACAGCTATCGAGGTTATTACAGCGATTTAGCATTTGAGCAATCCGAGAATAAGCGCACAGCTTCAGAAGTGCTCGCGCTTGCTAAATCATGCATAGACGTTAAGTTTGTGGGATATAAAGGAGCCTGGTTTTTAATGGAGCAAAATACGCCTGTTTGGATTGCGAGTTATTCATCATGCGGTAATCGTCTTATATCAATCAATGATGATGGAAGTATTGAAACGGCTGCTGAGGAAGAAGAAGATGGTGAATTGTGATTGCTGGAAATGCTTCGAGGCTAGAAGAGGAAAACAGTTTCCTTTAGGTCCAAATCATATGATCGTATGCTCGCAATGTGGCTACAAGAGATGCCCAAAAGCGCATGACCATAATTTTAAATGCACAAGTAGTAACGACCCTGCACAAACCGGAAATTTTGATAGCAATACAATCATGGGAACAGCTAGACAGATTAGCGGCAGACAAGCTAATGATACTCAAGAGATTGCGGCAAGAATGAATATTAATAAAGAAGAATACAAAAGCGGCGACCAGGAACCCCTAATCCAAACCACGAAAGAGTAACCCACGCGGTGCGCATTATGAAGAGGCGGCGCGGGTATTGTTGGAGTTAGATTATCACTGAGGAATTGATTATGCCAACCGGATATACTGAAAAAATTAGAGATGGAATTAGCTTTAAAGAATTTGCACTAAATTGCTCAAGGGCGTTTGGCGCGCTTATTCATATGCGTGACGATCCTATGGATAAAGAGATTCCTAAGTCAATAATCGTAAGCGATTACGATCTTGTCATGTCACAAAAAATCAAGAGAGAGCTTGAAGAGTTATTAAATTTGCCTCGCTCAGAAATTCAGAAAAGAATTGATGCAGAATATGATTCCGCAGAAAAAAGACGTATTGAATCACTAAAAAAAGATACAGATCTTAAAAACAAATACGAGATAATGCTTAAACAAGCCATAGAATGGACTCCACCTACTCCCGATCATGCTGAGCTTAAAAAATTCATGATCGAGCAGATTCAACAGAGTATTCGATGTGATTGCTCTGTTGAATATTTGGAAATTCAAACTTCAAAAATGAGCGTTGAAGAATGGCGCGCTGAAAGTATCGAACGATTGAAATCAAGAATTAAACATCACGAAGAAGAATACGCAAAAGAATGTAAGCGCGCCGAAGAAAAAACCGCATGGATTCAAGCTTTGAAAGGCTCGTTATAAGTCGATCCAATCAACACATTACAATAACGTGTCGATAAAATGAGGAAATTTGAACATGAACGAGCAAGATTGGACTGACAATCTCATGAATCACGCCGTTCAACAAAAAGATATTGCCGAATTTGATTTAAGAAAGTTTGAAGAAATAGAAATGCAACTTAACCCTAAGCAAGACAAGACTTTCTACCATGAAGGTTTTGCTGATGGGTTTGAATTGGCAGAATCAAAATTCAGAAAAGGCTATGCTCGTTATGAGAAACTACGTAAATTAAACGCGGATCAATTTACTAAGTTGTTTCAAGAGCATTTAAAGCTTCAAGGCGCTAAGACATTCGATGAGATGGTGGATGAGTTATGAAATTGCTTAAATGAAAACTTAAAAGGGGTATAAATCATGACACTTTACACAACTGAAGAAACTCAAGATAAATTTGTTTTTCAAGCGCATTCTGAAATAAAACAATTCATCATTGATGAGTTTAAGAAAAATATCGAGGCAGACATTAAGGTCCGATATTTAGAGAAACTAGAAGCGACAGATGAAGAGATTTTTTCTGTTGGAGTGTTTGATGGACACGTAATATTCGAAGATAAAAAGAAGTTTTGGAATCAATCTTTTAGAGTTGATTCTGTAAGTGTTGATGAGATTAAAGAATATATGAAAGAAAAACTTGTTCCTAAATTGATTAGTCAGTTTACAGAAGCCGCTTAATATTCAGATCTGTTCAAAAATAATATCTAATGACAATGATCGTATTCTTCAAGTACGATCATCTCGCCTAACCCTAGGCAAGGACTTCACTAAGGAGCTTCACATGTTTCGATCAATTTTGGTCGTGCTTTTTCTCGCCTGCTCTACGCCTTCATTCGCAGGGTATATCAACCACCAGTTCACAATGCAGCGTCAAGATAATAACGAAATTTGGGCATTTTTTGTTGAGGTTAATGAAGATTGGTATTTACCATCACGTAATTTCACCGCAATGCCAGGTCAAGACGAATATACAAACGCACAAGGGCAAAGGTCTGGTCTAGATCACGATTTTGGCAGTGGTATAGGCAACGCTTACGGTTTATTTTCTGAAGGAAGAATTGATTACATGTTTTCTGATTGGTCTTTAACTTTCAATGAAGACAATAAGCTGTCAGGTATTGGAGGCTTTGCCTGGACTAATCAAACAAATCCATTCTACGGCGGACAATTAAACTTTTTTGCATGGGGTCCAAATTTAATAAATTCGTTTAACCCTGAAATAACCAGCGATAATAGAATGATATCTGATGTGATTTCACATGGCATTGCAGATAGTGACGGCGATTCTTCCGTAACTGAACCGGCTTCTTTCGGTTTATTCGGCTTATCGTTAGCGCTCTTATGTGCATTTAATCGGGTTCGTGCGCATAAGACAAATTAAATGTGCAGTTGATTGACTTATTAATTATTCGCGAATACTATTGAGTCGTTCTCGTGGTGAAGATAACAGTTACTTCCGGCTATGAAATGATACTGTTATCGCCCGTTCCCGAAGCATTAAAGAGCTGCGTTTATTCGCGGCTTTTTTATTATAGGTATTCCTATGCAAATCAATTCAAAAGTTCAGCGCATTTTTACTCATGAAGGCGCAACCGCAAAACATACCCAACCAATTCAAGAATTAAAAAGAACCGTACTTTCCTGTTTATTATGGGAATCTGGATTTTATGAATCTGGCGAAAGTATATCTGAAAGAATTAAATCACTTATTTTAAAATGCGATCCTGTTGATGTTGCAAATTTAGCAATTGAAGCCAGAGAAAAGCATCATCTTCGCCATGTTCCATTATTTATAGTGCGTGAACTATCTCGCACAATCCAAACAAAAATTAATCTTGCCGATGTTTTATCCAAAATTATCCAAAGACCTGATGAAATTACCGAATTTTTAGCTATGTATTGGCTTGAAGGTAAAAGCCCAATATCAAAGCAAGTTAAAAAAGGACTTGCGCGAGCGTTTGGAAAATTCAGCGAATATCAACTTGCTAAATACAATCGTGACAACGCAATTAAACTGCGCGACGTGCTTTTTTTGGTTCATGCAAAGCCAAAAGATGATGAGCAAGCAGAGCTTTGGAAGCGTTTAGCAAATGGAACACTTGAAACGCCCGACACGTGGGAAGTTGCTTTATCGTCTGGCGCAGATAAAAAAGAAGTATTTGAGCGATTACTCCGTGAGAAAAAACTTGGATATATGGCCCTGCTTCGTAATTTGCGCAATATGTCTTTATCTGGTGTAGATCAAGATTTAATTTTTAATGCTTTACGAGATGGCGCTGAAAAATCTAAAGCGCTTCCTTTTCGTTACTTAGCCGCTGCGCGAGCTGTTCCGCAATGGGAAGAGCAAATCGATGAAGCGATGCAACTTGCCACGAAAAACATAGAAAAATTAAATGGCAAAACTGTACTTTTAATTGATATTTCAGGATCAATGAGTGATTCATTATCCAGTAAATCTGATTTACGTCGTATTGATGCGGCCTGCGCATTGGCTGTGCTTGCGCGTGAGTGTTTTAAGGATTGCCATGTTGTAACGTTTAGTCACCATGTGATTGGGGTTCCTCCACGAAGAGGAATGGCTCTTGTTGACGCAATTATGAATTCTCAGCAAATGGCTGGAACGTATCTTGGTCAATCAGTAGCGGCCATGAATGAACAAGTGCCATATGATCGTTTAATCGTAATCACAGATGAGCAAAGCGCAGATTCTGTTCCTGATCCATTGAATAATGGTTACATGATTAACGTTGCAACAAATAAAAATGGCGTTGGTTATGGTAAATGGACGCACATTGATGGATTTTCAGAATCAGTTATTCAGTACATTGCTGAGATTGAATCTGCAAAAGTCGAAGCGCGGTAAGTAGTCGCGCTTTTATGTTTGTACATAACCTGGAATATTAAACGGCTCGTTCTCATCGCCATCAAAATATTCAACAATACCTGTATCTGGGCATGAAGAATACCAAACAGCAGGCGGCTTTGGTTGGCTTGCTAAGCAGACGATAGCTTCAAGAATATTTTCTTTAGTTAATGTTTCTGGAAATGTATTCAAAATTAAACCCCTTAAATAACACTGATAAATTTTAGATTTCTTGGAATAACATATCGCGCTTCTCCATCATCCATTTGATCTAAAATTCTAGCGCACTCTAAAATCGTCTCAAAAAATTCTTCAGTTTTCAATTTTTTTTCTTCTTCAAGGGCTGCCATTTCTATTGCGTAAGGCATTATACTTATCCTTTTTGTCGGGATTTATTAAATGTCGTTTATTAATGGTCTGCGCATTACTGGCAAATACATTTTAGATTCTATTATCTCAATGTTTGCTAGTATGTTTTACGCCTTCCTTGGTTTTTTACTGGTTACTTTCACGCTCGGTTGTTTTGCGTGCCTTATTTATTTTGGGGTAACCGGCGGCCTTTGGTCTGGAATTATTATGGGTGTTGTGATTATGTTTCTATTGTCTGCGCTCGGATAAAGGCTTACTTACTTCAATAACGGTCGGTTTAATATCCGCTTCTGTCGAACTATAGGCCGCATCACGCGCAATAATTTTTGCAAATTCTTTCATAGCTCGATCTGTTGTAGCATCCCACGCTTTGCCAGATTTAGAAGTGGAATGCGTTTTAGCAAGAATCGCCCTGCCAGCTCTTGTAGTAAGTAATTTTGATAAACCAAGAACACTACCAACGCCAGACGCAATAGTTGCAGTTTCTCCAACACCGCCACCAATTACCGCACCACCACCAAAAATAGTAGCCGCATCCATTTGTCGAATGCCAGTAGGTGGATTTTCTCGAAATTGTCCAGCACGTCGAATAACAATCATTAAATCGGACAAGCCTTTCAATTCTTGAAATTCTCTTTTCGTAAATATTTTTTCGTTTGCGCCTTCAAGTTTATTTAAATAGCTTGCGTATTTTTGCGGCGAAAAAGTCTCTTCACCGGCTTCGGTTGCCGTGTCAATTGCTTCACGCAAAAGCTTTGTTTTAAGCGCTTGCTGGCCTCTATCGTCCAGCTTTGAAACTAAGTCTTGCGCTTTATTTCCGCGATCTCTTAAAGCAGTATCACGCTTAATAAATTGCGCAATAATGTCGTCAGTATTAAAATCTTTTGATAATGCTTTTCTAAAGGTTTCTGCTTTAAATGGAACGACATTTTCTTTATAAAATGCGTTTGCTTCTCGTGCAGATTTTGCGATATTCCCGCCTTTTAATTCGGCCGCTTGCATAAGCTCATCATCAATTGCGGTTACCATTCTTGATATTGCAGCTTTTGCGTCATCAGAAACGCTACCACTAATTGAAAGCTTCTCGACTTGCCTACTTTTTTTAAGCATGGAAGAACGTAAGGCGCGTAATTCAGACCATCTTAATTCATCCGTTCCGCCAGCTTGAGCGCTAGAATTTGCGCGTTTAAATCGATTCGTTTCGGGTCGAAGATTGTCAGCAGCAGAATATTGGCTTTTAATTTTTTGCAATAATGAAATGACTTGTGTATCACTTCCTAATGGATCTAATTCATTTAATTTTGTTAATTGTTCATCAGCGACCGCTGCAATATTTGTTTTAAAAGGTGTATCGCCGCTGTCTTTAACAAGTCGATCTAGCGCATCGTATTTTTTGCTCGCTTCGTCTTTACGAGTTTTTAAAACACGACCAAGCGAGGATTGAATTTCTTTTCCAAAATCTTCAAATTCATCATTATCAAATTTTGCTAATTGGCGTTCAGCTGCGGCACGCGCTTTATTTGCTTGGCCTTCTCGAAATTTACCAATCCCAAGAACAGGCACGCGCTCTAATTGTGTTTCAGTGCGTCCTGCAACGACAGAACCTCTTTGCTCACCGACCGTGACAGGAATATCGTATTCTTTTGAAAGCTTATTCATTTTAGTAGAGCGTTCCATCACTTCGGGTGATGAACCTCTCACACCTTTTAATGCTTTACCAGCGGTAGCTAATGCGCCAGTGGTTGCTCCTGAAAAAGCCGCGCCTTTAACGGCATTAGATAGCCTTGAATCATCTTCATGTTTAAATTGTGTTGCGCCAATTGCGCCGCCAGCTAATGCAGATGTTCCAATTCTTTTTGCAATACCGCCAACCACTCCGCCAGGAACTAATAAGGTCGGACCAACTTCTCCAACGAATTTACCCGCAGAACCTGCAAAGGATTGACCGGCTGGCGACTCTTCAAAATCTTGTCTTTGCTGTTTCACGTCTTTTGTATAATTTTGAACCGTATCTTTATCTGCAATTCCAACCGCTTCACCCGCTTCAAGCCCTGCTTGTTTTATCCCTTGGAATAATTGCCGTCCACCTTGCCCAACGCCACGAGCAAAGTTTCCAATCGATGAAGGCTCTGAATTTTCGGTTTGTGTTGGCTGCGATTTAGATTTTAATTCAGCGTATAAATCTCTAGGCTTTGCTGGCGTTTGAGATGAAGAGGCTGGATTTTGTTGATTGCTTTGAAGCTCAGCGTATAAATCTCTCGGCATTATTGCACCCCAAAATCTTGCATCGCTTGCTCGCGAGTTACGCCGTATTTTTCCATCGTGTAATTAATATCTTCTTCTGTAAAATCACCGACAATTGGAGAAGTGTACGTTGTGATTTTATTTTGGCTGTTTGAATTAGTACTGGAGCCAATATTAATTCCTTCACGCGCAGCGGTTTGATTTGCTGCAAGATTCTCTTCTGCTTTTGCCGTGAATTGTTCATAACGCGCTCTAAATTCTTTAGGACCGTTGCTTGGATTAAACATAGAATCTAATAATTGCTTCATTTCTTTTTCGCCAGCCGCAGCACCGGTAATTTCTTTTTTGTATTGATTAAAGAATTGCATCACAGAGCCTTCGAGCTTGCTACGCTCTGCGTTAAATGTGGCAAGCCCCATCGTATCAAGCCCAGCTTTATCTACTACCTGGCCAGCAGCGGATTTCAATCCACCCCATGCCGTTAAATACTCATCTTCATATTCAGAGGCAATCGTGTCTAAATTTCGAATTTCTTTTTGTCCGCTTAATATGTCGGCTTGAAGTTTATTGGTTGTGGCTGTGGTCGGTGCTTGAGCATCTCCACCCATATTTATTTCTGTTCTATTACCTTTAAACTCTCCCAACGCTTTAAAAGATGCTGTGTCATCGTCGTATTCTTTAATTAACGATTCAGGCGTAGCTTTGCCTGATTGGAGTCGTTCAAAATCGGATTGTAATTCTCTACTTAATTGAGGGTATTGAGCCGCATATTCCTGCATTAGCTGAGCTGCGCCTTCGACATCGCCTCGTTTTAATGAAGCATTAATGTCTAAGGTCGACATTTTTTTAGCTTCAACATACGCCTCTTGCTCTTGCATTTGTCCTTTGCTTTCGTATTGCTTAATTTGCGCAAGCGTCTTTCTATCTTCAAGAGTAGAACCGCCACCAAACATTGCTCTAGCCATTGCTAATTGAGTTCTAGCGTCTTTTTCATTGACTGATGAAAAAAGCGCTTGCCGAAAATCAACGACTTGATCAAGGTCGTGTTCATCAACTGGATCGCCAGGATCGCTAGTTCTGTTTCGTGTAATTGCGCTGCGTTTTTTATTTCCTTTTTCGTCTTCCACTTCAACATCAATTGCAAAACGGTTTGCATCTGCTGGATTATTCGTAATGTTTGCAATAGGCGTTAAATCCTTCATGGTTTTTTTAACGCCTGGCTCGTTATTTAAATGGCCGCCGGTTAATTCACTCAGAATCGGCATTAAATTTTCAGGAGGCACGCCACCTTCAAGCGCAATATCAATTCCTGCTAACGCTTGTTGCGCTTTTAATTGAAATTGCTGTAATTCTCTATCTTCATTTTCCCATTGGGATTTACGATTAAATTCGTCTCTTTGCATATTTAATTGCGAGGCTTGCAAGCCATAAGATCGGTCGAACTGACTTGCTTGTTGTGCACGGCTTAATTGAGATTCGTTTTTTTGAAATTCGAATTGTTTGTCACGGTATTGATCTTCAACTTGATCGCGACCACGAGAATATTGAAGCTGGCTGTCGTAGCGTTTATCTTCCATGCCTTGGCGTTCTAACTGATTTTGCCATTGGTTTTCATAGCGTTGATCTGATATAGCATCACGAGAACGGCCATATTCCATATTTTCGCGCTGCATTTGAATCTGTTCTTTTTGCTGCGCTAAATTTACGCCTTGCAAAATACCTTGAAGAAAGAAACCGGCCATTATTTACCGCCTTGAAGCTGACTTATTTTTTTATCGAGTTCTTGAATTGCGCCCGTTAAATTGCCCATCCATGACTGAACGTCTACCGCTTTGCCGCCTTTACGCTTGATAGAAGCAGGTGCATCTTCCGCAATTGTTCCAATGGTTTTTTCTTTCGTGCCTTTGTACGAATAACTTTTTAAATTCGTTTCTTTAATATCGCTCAAGGCTTTTTTAGTGGAATGCGGTTTGATTTTTTCTTTGGCATCTTTTGTCGATAAAAACATTAATGCGCCTAAACCTGCCGCGCCTGAAATTAAGGTATTTGTAGATTGAGCTTTCGCTGCGTCATTACGTTGATTACGGCCAGACTCTAACGAAGCCGCACCGGATAATTGATCGTTGGCTTTGTTTTGCGTGTCTTGCGCGTAATTTAATAAATTGGATTTAATACCTTGCTGACGATTGTAGGTGTCGGAGATCGCGTTTGATTTATTGGTGATCGTATTGAGTTGACCACTCATTTGTGAGCGCTCTTGCAACGATTTTAATTGATCGCCTTGCAAATACGTTTTATAGCGGCCCATGTTCCGATCGAGCGTACCCCACGCCGCTTGATTGGCTTGCTCACTCATTTTTCCAGCTTGATCGCGCGCTTTACCAATTTGCGAATCGTCCATCGCGTAATTAATTAATTGGTTTTCATAAGGTACATAATTCGTTAAATAATCTTGATACTGTTCCTGCGACAAAGACGCTTGCGCATTTTGCAATTTATCTTTTCCAGTTTTTGCGGATAAAACGCTGGGCATCGTTTTGGCGGTTATTGAAGGAGGCATTGCGCCGGTAAACATACTCATGAGTACATCTCCCCAGGCATGAGCGTGCTTTGACGCGCTTGCATTTGGTTAGGCGTAGTAAACGTGTTTGGAGTGCCAGGCGCTTTTGCATTGAATTTGGAATAGCCGTAAGCACCAGCAAGAGCGCCAGCGCCTTCCATCATCGAATTATTAAAGGAGTTTTTTCGCGCAACGTCTGCGGCTTGATTACCGGCTTCATTGCTTGCGGCTTGTGATAAACCTTGAAGTGCATTGCCTTCAATCCCACGGCCTACGCGCACGATACTGTCGACAGCAGACGCATATCGATCATCCATCGTCGCCAAGCCTTTCTGCATCGCACCGGCTTGTGTTGCGCCCATTAATCCGTGTTGCGCAACCATATTTCCAAGGGCGCCGGTGTTTTTCATCGGCACAGGCTGGTAGCGCTGAACATTTTCACGCGCAACGTTAGCGGTTTTATTCACGCCAGTTTGAATTGTATTAGGGTTTCGTAAGTTCGAAGCTTCTTGCATTAAATCTTCACGCACTGGAGCGAAAGCAGTTTTGGTTCGCTTCCATTTATCCATCGCTTGATTTTGCATTTCTACTTCGTATTTGCCTGGCTTTTCTTTTTCGGGGCTAGCACATCCCACACGTCACCTCAAGCAACCGATTTAACGTACTCTTCAAAAGTCTCGTCAAAAATTAACGGGTAGATTTCTCTCGCCGCAATTCGTCGGTCACTTGTGCCGCGCAGCATTTCAATCGACGCCATAATTATTGGCGTGACGGCTGATCGGTATACAAAAGATACCTGTAGAATATGTTTTTGGTATTGTTCAATATAATTGCTTTCAAGCCATGTCGTTATTTGTAAACACATGACCGTGTAGATAGCAGGAAACCGCTGAACAAACGGATGACTTGCTAATTTAATTGCGTCCAAAAACGCGGTATTTATATCCTCGTCCTGAATTAATTTATCTTTATCAATTAAATCATCCCAAGTCTGGGAAATATTCGATACTTTTTCAATAAAATCCAAACCGTCAGCATCAAGCCAGCGCTCTAAAACGCTCCATAATTCATCATTCGCGCTTAAACCCATGCTGCTAAATCCGCTTTTTTAACTGCTGAAACGTCGGATAAATACGTCGATAATGTAACGCTGGTTAAATACGCTTTTTCATCAAATTCGGTTTGAATATCATCTATAAGCGATTCAAAATCAGCCACGTCAAGCGTAATCACGTCAAAATCTTCGTTAAATACATCAACAGTTGTTAATGCGCTTCCTGCGACCGTTAATAAATACGCTTCAATGCCTTTTAAAATATTCCAGTACGTTCGATCAATTACATAATTTTCAAGATCAAACGTTAAAGTAACGTAATCATTCACCGCGTTAAATCGATCAATGATTTGTTGTGTTGTAACGCTACCCAATATGAGATTCAGATCCAATCAACAGCTCCGTATCTTTAAATAAATCATGTTCAATCAATACGATAAATTCACCAGGTTTTTCACTTGTTAATTCAAGCGATTCATCCTCAATTTTTATTTCTTGGCCATCAATGGTTGCTCGACTGCCAGGTTTAATATTTTGGATAATGATCGAATCTAAACCATCCGCTAAAATCATTTTTTTATCATCTTTAAAGGTTAATAGTTGCGGTTTGAAATGCGCCTTTTTTAACCCTAAAACCTTGCCATACAGCGATATCTTGTACTGTTTTAAAAGCTTTTGGCATTCACTCGTTTTTTTAAAATATTCAGTATCTTCTTCATACGTTTGCATAAATTCTTGTTTTGTGCAAACGCGATTTAATGCGTCTGTTTGCGCATCAAAAATAGCGTATTCAAATAACGAATAATCGATCTGATACTTTGAGCTCACTCGGCTACCAATGATTTTCCGTAAATAATTTTTGTTTGAATATTTCGAGCAACGGCATCCACTGTTCCTAAATGAATACCTGCTCGAAGTACAGTTGTTGAGCCTGGCAAATTACTTGTTGTTGATCCTGATGCTGTTGTGCTGTCCGTAATATTATCGATTTGCCAATAAATCGTGCTGGATGCTGGAGGACAGAAGATATAACAGTGATATGTTTTATTAATGGTAAATGCGAGTGCAGTATTAACAAGATTTTGCGTCGTGTTATCTTTGGTCATAAACTGCCAATTTGTGTGTTGGTTACCACCATTGACATGATGCCTAATAAATGCGCAATGATGGCTTGCAGGATCGTCAGAACTTACCGTTCCTGATGAAAATGTCGAATTACATAATCCAACATAAATTCGACTTCCAGTTGATGCGCCTGTTTCGTTGTAAGACGCATCAGGAAAAACTACTTGAGCAGTGAAGAAAAAACCTGCGTGTTTACCCGCACCACTTCCTCGAATATAACTGGGCGCGTTCATAGAAGTGCCGGCAGTTGCGGCGGCAGTTGCAGCTGAAACAAAGTTTAAAACCCTTCCATGCGTCTCCGTCATGGTTGGATTACTAACAGTCCCAACACTAACAACAGTACAGCCAACCGTGCTAACGCCGGTTGTATTGCTCGGTAATATAATGCTGTGTTGTCCAGACCATAATGCATCTTGCATAGCTGATACAGAATTAATTGTTTTTCTAAATAAAATCTCATTTGCTCCAACTGTCTTGGAAAATAGCTTTAAACTTCCCGTAGCGGTAGTTGTTGGTGTTGCGCCCGCTTTTAATTGCATTAAATCTTCGTGCGAAATTTTTTTGTCTTCCGTCTCAGAAGTGTCACCAATAAAAATTAAATCATCTCGTGCTGGGTCTGTTAGTGCTGTTAAAGCTGTTATTACTGAATCTGTCATTTTACGCTAGCTCCAAAATTAACTTGCCAGTTTGTTGCAGTAATAAATAATCACCTTGCTGTAAAAGCAAAAAGCTTTCCGGAGATAATCCAGGAATTACTGCTTCAAAATTAAAACTGGTTGTTAAAAATAAATCATTTAAAAAACTAATAGAGTATTCGCCTATAACGTCGGTTGTTACAACAAATGTTGTGTCCGTGACATTCCCTTCAGAAACTAATACTTCATCTAAAAACAATTGATATTTCGTACTTACAGCAATTGATCCAAACGTCACAGCATCCAGCTCATCCGCGTCTATTTCTGTTACATCCTGCGTTATTGGCTGTAGTACTTTGGCAATTGGCAAACCGTTAGAGGTGATAATTAAAGTGTCAGCTTGAGTTCCAAAGCCGGTACCAATTGCAATGTTGGAATGGTTGACTGGTGTATTTAAATCAGCACCATCATCATCGCCTTCATATAGTGACTCAACAAAACCATCAACATTTCGATAAATGGCGTAAATACTCATCGCTTTAATTCCAGCGTTAAAATCAAACCATTGCGCACAAATGCAATAGCTTCTCTTACCTGCGCGCCTTTTCTTATAGATACAGGACGAAAAAAAATACGCACAGTGTAAGTTCCAGATGGAATTTGCATTAAAAACATTGTGGATAAATTCGACGCAGATACCCGATTCATTTCAGGGCCATCAACTTGATAAAAAGGATCAGAATAACCGGCAGGCAAAGGGGAAATTTCAGCTTTATAATCAACAGCACAATCAAAACTATCGTCTATTTTTGCGTAACCCGTTGCACTTAAAAAAATAATTACGGGTGAGCTAGTTTTAGTAAACGTTAACGTTCGCAACTGAATCCAAGGCGCATCGCTTCGACTATCTTCTGTTCTAACTTCAATTAGATTTTGACTGAATGATGCTTGCGGAAACGTAACGGCTTGGCCTTGCAGCATTAACGTATTAATAATGTTTGCGGTTCCAACCTTAATACTGGTCGCTTCAATATTTCCGCGCGCATAAATATCCTGAAATTCGGTGTATCCCGATTTTTGAATAATCCAGCCCGACTCGCCAGGAATCCAGTTATTAGATTGAATAACGTTTGCAATTTTTGCAGAGCTAATTGCAGCGTCGGCGATTTTCGCAGAACCGACGGCTAAATTTGCAATCTTGGCGCTATCAATTGCAGCGGTTCCAATTTTAGCATTGGTAATGGTTAAATCTGCAATAAACGTTGCGGCATTTAAAACAATGGAATCAACGCCATCTACTTCACCAATTAAAAATAAATATTTTCCGCCTTCACCTGAATCTTGAATGCCAAAAAAATCGGTAAATTTAACCACCGTTGCTGTAGTTGAATTATTTATTTTTTCGGTAAGAACTGAAGCAACATAGTCGGGGCTAAGTGCTGTTTTCCCAGAGCTTCCACTAACCGCTTGATAGGGTCCAACGTTATTTTGTTCAGTAACAAATCGCACCCAATAATAATATTTCGCCGACGCAACACCAGGAGCATCAATATAGGTTGAACTATCTGAAGTTCCTATTTTTGTAGCAGTACCTAAATTATTAGTTTCCGATCGAACTACTTCTGTGTAAGCGTAATTGCTAAAGGTTGGCGTATCCCATTCCAAAAAAATAAAGGAATAACCTGACGTCACTAGAAAATTACTAGGAGCAGGGGGGATCGTTACAGCGCCACCGGATGGAGTTCCACCGCCTGGTCCACCAATAGAAATACCAATTAAATTACCATTTCCATCAAATTGAAAACCGGCATCAGTCAGTTGTCGCCAGGTAGGATTTCGATCTAAAAATTGGCCGCGAGAACCTACGCTGGTTTCAATTACTTCTTTAAAATTTTGAAGAGCTTTTTTAATGTTAGGGTCTTTAATCCCTGCTAATCCACCAATCTGAGGCTTTTTAGTAACCGTCATCAGATCAACTCCGACGGCGTTTGAGCAATCATGATTTCATCAACAACGCTTGAGCTTTCAATGAGAAATTGAAAATCTCGTGTTTTTTTGCAAGGAATTCGAAAGGATTTTCGATCTAAAACAAGCTTTGTATAAAATGGATCTCCATCAATATAAAACTTCATTTTTACGCCGGTATAATCTTGCGCGTACACTTTTACAGCGGTTAGCTTTACATCACGCGAGAAAGAAAAGCGTTTACTGGTCCAAAGATATAAAAGCGGTTCACCCTCATCCCAAATTAGTAAATTTTGGCCTTGGGTAATATATAAACGATCGGTTAATGGGTCTTTGAATGCTGTATCTGCATTAACCGCGACTTTTACAATTCCACGGTCTAAATACTGCGGATCAATTACTAAACAGCCGCCCGAATAAAAACAGTAATAGCGATCTTCATGCATCACACCGTGCATGGTTTCGGGATTTAATGCTCGCCACTGTTCGGAAGTATAAAAATCTTTCGTGATATTTTCGGCGCCGTTTCCATTGATCGAAATAAGACCATCTGGAGATGCGTAAATAACGCCGTATTTGGATGAAACAATGCTCCGCGCTGAAACACAGGCTTGACCGATGTTTAACTCTTCTGACGTCATCGAATTAGGGTCGTAACCTGTTACTAAATACGGATTTTTACGAGTTAAAGCGACAATCGTATTGCTGAAATGTCCGCCGCCAACGAGGGCATAATCGGTATTTACTCGGGTTAATGGGTCCCATGCGTGCATTTGATAGGGTTGCGACACACAGACTTGGTTTTTAGAGAATCCATACCCAATACCGTTCGATAAAACGCCAATCCCAAACATATCGGCCGGCGGTTTTTCCCATCCAATAGACGGGATAATTTCACCTAGACCTGAATCAGGCAAATTATCGACATAAGTTGTTTGTGAAACAGGAATTTGAGCAGCTAAATAAAGATCAGTCCTGCCACCTGTCGCGGTTCGATAAATGCGTTTCGTTGAGATGTTGTAATTACCGACTGGATTACCTGGAATGTTTGATAATGTTGCGGTTTGACCTTCCCAAAACGATTTTGCAGAAGTCAATAATGAAGGCGGCCCTTCTTCCCCAGACGCTGAAACATAAGTTATTGCATATCGTCGTTCAGTTTCATTTTCAGCATCGCCAGTTGCGCCCGTTACAACAAAAGTTGTGGTTGCGGCGGGTTGCACAATTCCGAGCAAATAGGAATTGGTCGGGTACGATGTTCCACCGCTCGTTGCAATCGCAGAATTTGTGTATTTCGGCGGACCGTCACCAGTGAAGTAGGTCGTCTCTTGCGTATCACCTGGTATTGGTCCTTTTGCAACATGAACGTGTGAAATCCAATGAAACCAAAATCCCGAATCGGGCTGGCCTGGAGTTGCGCCGAATAAATAAATAGCGCGATATGGTCCACCAATTTTTGGTAGCGTTTTTTTCAGTAACGGTTCTTTATAAGATTCCCATCGACCGCGAAACATTTTTAGATTTTGCGCAATCGTCGCCCACTCATCGCCAAGCTGATAATCACTTTGTTTTGGTAAAATACCGTTTGGGCGGCGAACGTGTATTTTCATTAAGTCACCGTTACTGCAACGGTTTCGATGTCGGTTAATTCAGGACCTGTTTGTGGGTTACGGGTTGCTGTCAAAATAACCGATCGGCTAGCCGTGAATATCCAGGTAAATGGTTCACGATAATTAATTGGGTTCACTGCAAATTGAATTTCAGCGCCTTCACTTGCGGTTCCATTTGTTAAAGTAAACCCAGCTCTAACCTGTCCTCTAAAATTAATAGCTGGCGTAACTTCTACGTTTGCACCAACAACTGCTGCCGCTGCACAATTGGCAATAGGAGATAAATTGGAAACGGTGATCGTGCCGGTTAAGGTGCTTGTAGCAGTAAGTTCTGAAACCGGAAAAATCAATTTTTGATTAACGTTAACGTTTGAGCCGGTGTAATTCACTAATCCAAGACTAACTAAACGAGTCGTAAATGCGGACCATGTGTTGTCAGCAGGATCGTGCGTGCGGAAAACAACTTGATTAGTGGTTGCGGTAAATGTTGCCCCACCCTGCTCGTTTAGCGTTACGTTGGCGGCATCTTGAGCCTCATTCTGCATCCCAGTAACTGGAACATTTCCAGTTGAGTTATGAAGTAAACTTGCAGAGTTATTCCGTGGCAACGGATTTACTAAGGTGATCCAGCTATGCGTTGCTGGAGGCAATAGCGTGACATTTATGTTTAAAACAAAACTGCCATCAGTTAGCGATAAAACTGTCGGGCCGTATCGTAAGCCCCCTTGAGTTGCTATTGGTAAATTAAAAGTAATATTGGTACCGCTTCCGCCACCGTTAATGGTAAGCGTTCGAGTTAAACCAAAGGAACTTAATGTAGCGCCAGTAACAGTATTTAAACTGGTTCCAACAATTGGAATATTGGTGGCTTGCGAACGAATAACATTACCGGTTCCAACTGAAGTTACTGTGTATGGGTTTGGGAATCCACGATATACAACACCAGCTACCGCTTTTAATTCGGTGCCGACGATGGCGTGCGCTGCATTAAAGGAGGTTTGATTCGTGATTATTCGATGCGTTAATGCAAAAGATGGCTTACCACTTCCATAATCATCAAATCGTTCATCAGCAGTTACAAAGTCACCTGCAGGATCTTGAGGCGCTGTACTGTTTCGACAACCTCCAAGAATAACTACATCTTCGTTTGTTAATCCGGTGAACGTGTAACCTAATGGACTGGTTGCCGCGTTCGCTGTTACAGCTTCAAAATCAATAGGAGCGCCCGAAGCCATACTTTGAGCGCACATTATTGCAACTGAGCAAAAAGAAACTGACCCTGAGAACGTAAAACTATACGAACCTGCAGCTGGTAAATCTGCCTCATCAATATAATAATCCGAAACTTCAACACGATTTGTTGCGCCATCGGTTGCCAGTGCTTGCCCTGCAAGTGTTGGAGTTATTCCATTAAAAAGTTTCGTGGTTAAACTGCCGGAAGCTGCAGAACGGGAAACAACTTTGAAAAGTAATTTCCGACGATTACCAGCCGCAACGGTTAAGTTATAGGTTCCTGATACGGTTCCAAAATCGGTGCGCTGAAAGAGTTCCCAAGTTCCAAGAATTGGAATAGACATTAGATAACCACCGTTTTTGCTACAGAAAGACCAGACTCGCCGGTGACTGAGTCATCAGCAGATAATTGAATTTTGTGAGTTCCAGCGGGGAGCTTATTGAGCAATAAACCATGCTCATTTGGGTAAATATCATCAGCATGAGCGTCGTTGATATAGACCTTGAATTTAACGAGGTTCGTCATATTGTTTTCAGCGTAACGACGAACACGCAGATAGATTCTGTTGCTGAAAGTGTGTACTGAAAATGCCCACGGATAGATGGTTTTACCTGATTGCTTAATTATCCATTCAAACCAATGCTCACCAGGTACAGCGTGATTACGCTCCCAGTTTAAGGTGCCTGTTCCACCTGATTTCTTAGGGCCGGTATAAGTTCGCCCTACCAGCTGCTGCCTGAATGGTTCGTAATCGATAGTTTCAGCCCATGACTCTGAAGCAATAACTTCGGTAAACCCTGTGTCACCGAAAAAAGTGCCTTGTTTACCAACAGAGTGCATGACATTGCCAAAGCTCAATCCGTCTAAATCTAAGCGGCTTCCTGCGTCAATTTTGTGTGGATAAGTCCAGCCGTTTGTCAGAGGATCGTAGGAAGTAGCTGGGTACTTAACGTTTGTTTCAACCGGTTGACGGTCATTAATTAAATAGGTTTTAGTTCCGTTAAAATTCCAAACTAAACCATCGGTTACATTAATGGGTTCATTCACAGGGAAATTTACAAAAAATAAACCTCCTGAATCCGCTGCGGATTTAAGTTCTCCAGTTGTCGGGCTTAAAGATATGTTTGATAGGATTAATTTTGAGATATCAAGCGTACCCCTTAACGTCCCAATAAATGCGGTCTTAGCGTTTTGGCTAAAACTGGCAGCGTTTAACAAGGTTCGTACTTTGTTAGAGGCAATCCGACTCAAATATCCAGGGCCGGAAATCATTGGGTACGATGTTCCACAGGTTTGAGTATCCCAACCCACTAAACCATCTACTTTTATACCGTCATAGGGTCGGTATCGCTGTCTGAACTCAAACGAATCGTTACGAAACATGGATTCATCAGTGCCGACAGCCATACAATTTGAGAAGGTAACGTCGGTTTGCCAAGTTTTAGCGGTAGGGCCAAAACCATTAACGTTCGTGTCAGGCATTGCAAAAGAAGCAGTATCATCGCCGCCGTGCGTCCAATAATCACCAGATCCTTTTGACCCAATTTCAATACAGTTTTGTGCGGTCCATCGACGTGCGCCGTAGCAATTTAAACCACCATTCGGCCAGCCTGAAGGCACTTGCTGTTTGGTAAACAAGAAACGTCGATGCGTGATTTCTTTCGGACCTTTGTACGAACTTGCAACACTGCGAGCACCCCCTGAATACAAGCAGTTTTCAATTAAGCACTGTCGAGCAAGCGAATGATTATAAAACCCAAATTGTCCACCTAAGCCTATAGCGCCGCAGTACTGAAAATACGTACCAACGGAGCGTCTAATTTGAAAAATAGCGGCAGAACTATTGGAGACAATCAACAAACCTTTGACTGCAATAAAATTTTGATTTCCCCATGGAGCAAATTGAAAGGGAGTAAAGAATGCAGCGCCGCCGGTTTCCGTATCGTTGTAAAACGTTTCTTCTGCATCAAAATTTTCATCGCCATAAATTTCGCATGCAGCGACATTAGTTCGATCTTCTCCTGCGGTATTTAAATCGTGTCGATAAACAATACCGAAAGGCGTCTCAGCCATAATTGTTGTGCGTTTAGAGCAGTAGTATTTTTTACCGCCGCCGATGCCTGTATTGTCTTCGGTATAAACACCTTTTGCTGGCAATCGATTCCCAGCGCCCGATCCATTCGGTCCAATACGCCAGTCATCGGTGGAATACGTTCCGTCTTTCATGACAACCGTGCCGCCACTAACAAGCACTTGATTTGCTGCTCTAAAGTGGGCGTATTGAAACCCTACTCCGGCTTTTAAAACTTGGGTTTTTCCAACATGAACGCGGTTGTATTTATAGATCGGAACGTCTGAAAATTCGTTCATGACGCCGACGCCGAAATAAATAGAATCAGCGGCCATGCCAACTGGTGAAGTCCATGAAAGCGTAAGTGTTTCGCCACTTTCAGAAACTGTTAAAACCGCATCGTCTGGACCTGCAGATTTAAATGCATATCCAACACCTGCCGCTTGCACTTGAAACACAACAGAAAAAGCAGCTCCAACCGCAACTAAAGGATCTTCAGCGCTTACTAAAGTAATGACCGGCGCTTGGGTGGCCTTAAGGCTAATTCCATTAAAATACGATCCAAGCGGATCATACGTGCGTGCAAATCCATCGCCGCCTAGGGAAAGTGTGATCGTTGCTGTGGATGGAGTTATAGCCATTGCGCCGTCCGTTCTACGTTAAATTGATGGTGTAAGTGAGCGAACTCAACGCGCTGTTTAATCGCGCAAGCAATGTTGTTTTTTCAAATCCGGTTGGTAATGCGTTGACGGCTGCGAGTGCGGCTGCATAGCCCTGAATGGTGGTTCCACTGCCGTTTACGGTTGCTGATAAAGGATTGCTTCCGGTGTTTGGCGTGATGGTTAGAACAGCAAGAGGCGCCGCGCTTTCAACCGCAACAACGAGCGCTTCTGCGTCTAATGTCGGGCTTGCGCTGACCGTTACGTTTTGAGTACTGGTATCTGTATTTCCTTGCGAATCGGTAACTCGCTGCGTGATCGTAAAAGTGCCGGCCGTATTGAATTGGTAAGAAGTCCCCGTGGCGTAACCTGTGCCGTAGTTATATTCAGTTGTCGTAATGGGATAAGTACCGGCAACCGCTTGAGACGCAACGCCTACGATTAAAGGTCGAGTTCCGCTGGTCGGGTTTACGGTGAAAGCAGAATCAGGGTTAACAACAGTTAGTGAGCCGACCGTAATGTTTTGGCTTGTCGTTCGAATAGCTCCGACGTCATCTTCAACATCAAGCGAAACCGAATAGGTTCCAGGATTGGTAAAGGTGTAATTAAGGCTTTGGGTAGTGCCGATCGATAAACCATCAACGCGATAGGTGTACGCTGCGATCGTGCCGTCTGGGTCGTAACTTCCAGCACCGTTAAGAGCAACCATTAATGGAGCTGTGCCAGAGGATGGCGTCATCGTAAAAGCTGCTACGGGACGTGCGTTAATAATCCCGCTGATGAGTCCGCTTAAATCACTTTCACCCGATGGAATTTTAATTTTGAAATTATCAATTAATTTTTTGCCGCCACTCGTTGTTCCAGCGCCGTAAATATTTAATAAATAAAACGTGTCTTTTGTACCTTGGTCATTCGGGAAAATATTAAACGTTACTTCACCATTTGAGCCGGTTACAAATTCACGCCGCGTAGGGGTAATAAATTGCGCACCATTGTTTGTAATATCGAAATCGCTTAACTCAAGCGATACACGCGCACCATCTTGTGGATTATTATCCTGGTCAAATACGGTTGCTGTAATAATTGCGGGCGTGAAAGCCATTTATCGAAGTCCTCTTAATTTGACACGCAACCCACCGCCAGCGCCTTGACGAATTGCGTCAATTTTTGCCGTGGTTAAATCGCTAAAATATTTGCGCTTATTTTCTTGCCATGCGTCGGACGACCATTCTTTTCCAGGTATTTTTTGTAATTCGCCAATCGTGCCTTTTTCAATCGTTGGTAAATGCTGAATTAATAAAAATTCAGGCACTTCACGCGCTTTTAAATCAGGTTTTAAAATTAACGTTGCGGTGAGTGATTGAACTTCGTTCGTCGTAGGAATTGGATAAAGCGCAATTAAATTGTCTTCATCCATGTAGAAGTGCGTCGGCTCTTTTGCGGTTTTTGTACGCCAATCGCTGTACTGCGCATCAAATTCTGATTGATTTAATTTGCTTAATGTTTTGCCTTTGTATTTCACGTTTTCAGGAAAACAAAGACGCGCTCGATAAGGCACTTCAACCGGATATAATTTGACAGTTGCGTAGGTTGTGAGCGGGATCATTTGCTCTTGCCAAATATTCGTTTTTTCGCACAGATCAATCATGACTTTCATGAGCTGCAAATAAATTAATTCCAACGGACAGCCAGGCACGTGCGATAAAACAGAAGATTCAAAATCATCCAAGGTGGTGTATTTCATTCGTCACCTCGAATTTTTGTGCGTTCATCAATTCGAGCAACGGTTTTTGCCATTTCTTGAACGCTTTCACTCACTTTATAAATAGCGTTCATTGTTTCTTTATTGCCTTCTTTCAAAATCGATTCAATTCCATTTACCCGAATATCCAAACGTAATAATTCTTTATTACTGTTTTCAGCCACTAAATTATGAAAGCTTGAAATTCCCGTAAATTGAGCCGTTAAAGAATTCACATTAATGCTTAAATCATCTATTGATTTGGCTTTAATTCGGCATTCTTCTGAGTACGTCGCAACTTTCACAGCGTCACGCAATTGTTTTTGACGTAAATCTTCAATTTCGCGTGTTTTAAGATCGCCCACGTCCTGAATTTTTTCAGTCAATTCATTTTTTAATAAATCAATTGCTTTAATGAAATTCTTTTGTGTATCTTCCATTTCTTTTTTGCGATTCAACAAAAACATACGCCCCAAAAAAAACGCCAGGATCAAACTCAAAACAAAAAGGAATTTAGTAAAGCCCTCAGGGTCAAAAAGGATTAAGAATAAATGTCGTAAATCATCAAATCCCACAGCTTTAACCCTTTAACTTTTAATTATTTAGCAACTAAAACAGTGATGGTTCCTTCAGCAATATCTACAGCGCCGCCAGTGGTGTTCTGCGCAATTACTGAAGCAATACCAGTTGCGGTAATTACAGGCGTTAAAAACGTACAACCGCCCATAGAAACGTTCATAGAAACTCCAACAACAACGTCGCCAACTTTTGCTCCAATAACCGGAACTTCAGCTGCGGCTGAAACTGCGCCCGCTGCAATGGATGCGAAATTGTGTAATTTGGTACCGCGAACTGCGTGTAAAGTGTCTTCGTAACGTGCCATTTTTTATTTCCTCTTAATTAAAAAAATTATGAATAAACCCAGACGTACAAAGTCGCCTCGGCAAGATCAATGGGTGATGCTGTTTTATTTTCTGCGTAAATAGTTGCTGTACTGGTTGATGTAATTTCGACGTAGAATTGAATTCCACCTGTTACAATGGACATGCGCGCTTCGCCTCGATCGCCAATAGCAGCACCCGAAACAGCAAGCGTTGTGGTTGCAATTGCGCCTGACTCAATTGACCCCCAATTAAAAGTTTTTGAATTAAAAAGAGGAGTTAATGAGACCCAACCAGTAAGCGTGCCTTTTGCGGATTCTTTGAGGTAAGCAGCCGAACCTTTAACAGCATTTTTTCGATGTGCAATGGTCCCAGGCTCGCCATCAACTGCGCCTTCAGGATTTCCACCGATTGCTAAAAATCGAATGCCGTTTGAATGATAAGAAGGGGAACCTGATGATTTAGTTGGAATGATTATTCCAATGGCAGAATCGGTTAATGTGGTACTTTCAAAGCCGTTGACATAAATATTTGTAGCGCTTCGTTTTTGTAAATTAATGAGCGTCGATTTCATTTCACCGGCGACATTAATTAAATTCGTAATGCCGTTACTTCCCGTAAATGGGCCAGAAATGTTTTTAGCACTAATTAATGCGTTATTACCCGCAATTAATAATCCATCGACAGAACCTTCCATGTGAAGGCCGTCAATATCTAATTGCGTTGATTCAACTTTTACACACGCTTCTGCCCAAGCTGTTGTAAATCCAATAACGGTTGCATTGCGAAGAATATTTTTACCGCCCGTTGTGGAAATAAAAATACCTTGCGTCGCGGTTGAACCTAATTTTTTATAAACCTCAACTGTGTCGATAATTAAATTCGAATTTCCACCGCCATCAAAAACAATTCCCTTATTTGAGCAGTTCGCAATTAATGAATCAAATACGCCGCAGCCTTCTTGCACGTATTTACCGCGAACGGCAATCATATCGAAGCCGTCCATATCGACTTTTACATTTCGAATGTAATTATCGAAACCGTAACCCGCTGCGCTATTGCCGCCTAATTGAATAAAATGATCACCAGAAAAACCCGCGAAAGGGGCTAAAATTGAACTTCGCGCGCCTGCGCCAACTAATGCAAAACGTTTATTAAATTCAATCCAGGTTGTACCGCCAAATAAATATTTACCTTGATCTAATAATAATTGACCGCCTTTTCCGTCTTGATCAATTCCCGATAATTCACCGATCGCGTCTTCCATTTGATTGCGAAGATTTTGGGTCGTGTTTGGAATAATTCCGAAAACTTTGGCAACGTCAATTTTTGGAGCGCCACCATTTGTAGCGTTGACGTGTTCGTATATTTTAGTGATTGTTGTGCGTAATTTTCCGCTACGACTAATCGGTACAATATCGGTACCTAATAAATCAGTAGCTTCTGAATGTGTGGCGTAATTCAAAGCACCATTGACGTAAGTTGCGACACCGGCAAGCGTTGATCTTTTTTTACCAGTTTGATCAAGTGGAATTACTTCGGTACCCGTTAATGCGCCAGCAACACCAAACGTTGTGAAATTTAATGCGTTATTTACGTAATTAGAAATAGTGCCTAACGTTGATTTTTTCTTTCCAGCTTGATCCAGCGGAACTACTTCACTACCTGTTAATGTTGCAGCAGTAGATAACGCTGAAAAATTAAATGCATTATTAACAAAGGCGGCGATTGTATTTAATGGAGACCGTTTCGATCCGGTTTGATCCAACGGCATTGATTCCGCGCCGGTTAATGTTGCAGCGGCTGCAAAATTAGAAAAATTAAGATTGTTTTCAACATCCGTTGCAATAGCGGTTAAATCTAAATTTGATTGAACCTGCGTTGTTAATGCGGGAATATCGAGTTCTGCTTGTATGTCAGCAGTAAGAGCGGGAATATCTAAAGAACTTGTAACTTGTGCAGAAATTACAGGAATATTGAGATTTGCTTGAACGGTTTGAGTCAGTTCATCAAGATCAATTGTTTCGCCGCCGACAGGTTCGCCGGCTCGATTAACAATCGAATCTACGGTTAATATTCCGACGTGTAGTTTTTCAAATAACGCCACAAATTCCCCAGAAATTTCCAGACAATTTAAGGCGGTTTAAATGCGCTTAAATCATCGTTAACTTTTCTGGGAAAGCAGCGAGCAAAGTCGTGTTGCTAAAGTGTCCAGGCGTTGTTAAATCAATTTAATTCATTAATAGTGCTGTGCAAAAAATTACTTGTCAAACCGGATTTCAATTATTAATTTTATGGTGTTGGAGCTGCTGTTTTATACGGATGCGCAACATCTAACAGTGAAGTTAATCCGCTTCGATGCGCTAAATATCCCTCAATTTTTTCTATTACAGAATCGGCAATATCAGAGCTTGCGGTAAAAAATAAAAAATCACCAATATCACCTAAAAATGGATCAGCCGCTTGACGCCCGCCAATACTTACCGCAAGCGATGCTAAATTTTCAGAATTTCCCGTTGTTAAAAATGCGCCGTCTGCAATTTCAGAAACGCCATTAATACGCGCAAAAGAATTTGCAGAGGCCCATTCAATCCCAGCTACACAGATAAAACTGGTGCCGTTTTTATTATTCGTCCCTGTCCTACTCGTTAAAGTATCAGCGTCTAAACGCCGTCCTGTTAATTGCAATATTCCGCCAGTTGTTAATCGTAAAACAAAACGACTAGAACCTGCGCCGCCATTTGTCGATAAATGAATAATACTGCGTACTGCCGCAGTTGAATCGGGTTTAACTACGGTTGCAACATATAATCGTGGTTTGTTTTGCGCTAATGAAGAATTGGTTCGTTGTACATGATCTGTCGAATAAGTAACGGCGTTAGTGTTTCCAACTATTGCACCGGTCGTAGGTTTTGAACCTTCTGTTGCTTGCGTAAAATGTCGAGAATTTCCTGATTTATCACTGATCTGACTTACCGCGTTTGCAACATGCGTAATATTGGATGTGTCAACGGTATCAATCCACGCTTGCAAATCCGTGCTTAAATCGGTGGGCATCCAATAATGCAATGTATTACTTGTTGCAGCGCTGGAGGTTCCAGCAATATTTACAGCTCTTACATCACAGGTTTTCGGCAAACCTTCTGTAGCGGCTGTTCCAATAAAAGTCGAATTTGTAGCGCCAGAAATATCAACGCCGCTTGCTTTCCATTGATACGTATAGCTTGAGGGTGATTCAGTCCAAGAGCCTGTAGTGCAAGTTAAGATTTGATTTAAATAATCAATTCCAGAAATTACAGGCGCGCCCGTATTCGCGGAAATACCTGGATAGCCGTTTAATTGCGCTAACGAGCTTAGATTCGAATAACCGTATCGGTAGCTGTAAGACATTAATAAAACGCCTTGATGCCGGTAACATCGGTTGATGTTGCTCGAATGCGCTTAAAGTGATGCGAAATTTTCTCGCCTTCTAACAGCACGATGGTTTTCGCTGTACCGTTGTTATCGTCATAAACCAGAGTTCCAGCTGTCGTAACTCGAATCCATGACGGAACATGCGGCAAATCGACCGTATCGCTTGGCACTACATCGTAACTGTTCATTGTAGAGTTAGATCGATGACTAGCATTTGCTTCAATTTGATTTTGATAACTCATTATTAATTACCTTTGATCTGTTTTGTTTTTAATGGAGATGCCCTGATCGGATTGTATTTTTAATCCCATTAAGTTTTGAAAATTTGCCAGATGATTCATGGCGCGTTGTGGATTTGGCGTGTTATCGCCATCTCGTGAAAATAATCGATACAACGCATACTCAATGACGTGCGGTTTGTAAATGTCATTAATTATTAAATTAGGATTTGTATTAAAATCATAAATCGGTTGATTTTTTGAAGCATGCACTTCAATTTCAACACCCGCTTTTGCAGGCGGATAAACAAAAAATTCAAGTGGCGCACGATCATCAAACATTACTTCTTTAATCACGGCGCTTGCTGCGATCGTTACCCAATTAGGGTTGGCAGCGTCTAATGATTCGCGTTGAACTAAACGAATGGCGCGGCCATTTTTATTGCGTGGAATGCCTAAAATTCGATTATAGGTTGATGCGATTTTTTGCGCGACGCCGGAAACACAAATATAATTTTGAACTTCTAAAGATGCGTCAGGACGTAGCGCAACAATTGCCACTTCAGCTTCAGTAATTGCATTCTGTAAATTATCTGTTGAATAGACAAGATGATCATCTAAATCGTCAAGAACAGTCGCAACTAATGTTTCTAGCAATGAAAATCGCATTTAATTATTCAGCCTCTTCTTCATCATTTAAAGCGTCGACACGATTAGGATCGTAAATGCCTTTTAATTTGTTTAAATGATCCTGTAGAGCCACTCGAAGCGCTCCAACCTTGTCTTTTTGGCTGTACTGAAAGCCTTCTAATCCATCAGCAATAGACTTAAGGTCTAATAAATTAAGTTTTGAAATATCAATGAATGGGTCAAAACCCTCTGGAATTAAGAAATTTTCCTCAACTTTTACCGCTTTTTTGCTAGTTTTTTCAAAAGTTGCTAAATAATCTTTCTCTTCTGCTTTTGTTACACTGCGTAAATTTCTTTTTTTAGATAAAATCTTGGTCCACTCAAAAATAAGACCTGTTTTTTCGTTAATTAAATAGCCTGACATGTAAAACCCCTATAAAAAAACGCCCCACCCGAAATGAGTGAGGCGAATTTATTAGCCTTTGACGATAACGCCACTACCAATTGCAGTGTCATTAACCACTTGGAAGCCGAACACGTTCAAACCGCGAACATATTCACCAAACGAATTTTGGATTCGTAAGGTTTCCATTTTTTTCATTTGAGCAGCGAAAGTTAATGCTGATTTATGCCCAAAAACTGGGTAAAACTTACCAGCATCACCACCAGTGCCTTTGTGCATTAGATTGGTTTGATAAATCTTAAATCGATCAATCATTCCAACCATTCCATTGCGAATCGGTGATTTATCGTCACCGGTTAAATCGGCATTTTTTAAATCCGATTTCTTCAACATTCCAGAAGCCCAAACAGGCAACGTAAACCATCGGCCGTCATCAGGAATGTTTTGTTCGTCTAACACTGCGCCGCAATCAATAATCCAATCTAAAATATTATATTTAGTTAGGGTTACAGGTGCTGCGGTAGTACCTAAAATATAACCGCCTGATTCTGCACCAGCGGTTAAGCCAGTGTTTGCAGCCGCTACATCCGCATAAATAGAACTTAAAACTTCCTTATCAACTTCAATCGCCATTCCTTTTGACGTATCAGTTGACCAGCTATCAAGTTCTTTAATATCCGACTGGTATTTATCAATATCATCAATTTGAAACGCAAAAGTTTTAGCGTGTTCAATTTGCAAATCAATTAACGTTGAGTTTAATTTCTCATACGTAATTGTTCCGCCGATTTCATAATCGTTAATTGCAACATTTGGTCTAACACGAATTTTAACCGTGTCGCCCTGACCCTTAATTTCACCTTCATAATCCGTGTTTGAAATATCAGCAATCACACACGTTTTATAAAACTTAGGGGCTAACTTACTTGACCAAATTTGAGGAATAAAACCAGACGTACCAGTTGAGTAGTTAACATAACCACTCGCACGCGTAATAACAGCCATTCGACCTGCTCCAAAGCAAATCGAGCCTTAACGAACTGCGTTTTTTATTTAAGGTTTAACGCGTCCGTCAGCAATAGCTCGATCAAATCTTGCTTTAGTTCTCTCGATCAGGTCAGGGTCAGTAATTCGGCCAGCAATGCAGTCGTCCGAAAACTTTTCCATTTCTTTACCGGTAACAAATTCAACTTTTTGTTCTACAGACGGACTCGAATCACCTTTCGATTTTGGAGATGTCATAGAACCTAATTGTCGTTTTTTTGCCACCGCATCAAGAGAACTCTCTTTTTGCAGGAGGCGATCAAACTCTAAATAATATTCAGCGGCGGTATCGAATTTTTCATTCTGAAACGCTCGAACCATTGTCGTTTGACGAGGCTCACCGGTGAATCTGTCGACTTCTTTAAGCCAAGAAATAAATTGAGGATTTTTATCAATCGAATTCCACTTTTCTTTGCCACCGGTTAAATCGTAAATGGCATTCATCGCTTCATCTTCAGTGATGACAGATGCTTGTTGTAGATCAGGCTTTTTCGCTTGGGCTTTAACTTTCGCTTTTTCTAAACCAAATTCTTTTGCAACATCATTTCTAATGGCTTGGAATAATTCAGGCTCATAACCGGCTGTATCGTCGTTAGACGCTTTCACCTTTAAAAGCTCAGCTTCAGCATAGTCCGCTCGCTCTCTTTCTTCTCGTAACGCTGCTTGAACTTCCTGCAAATTAACGGTTAATCGCTCATTTTTAGTTCGTTCAATTTTTGTTAGCGTTCTTTCACGCGGGAGTTCGGCGTCATATTTACCTTGCAAAATTTTAAATTTGTTTTCCCAATACGCATCATTTTTAGCGGGATCTTTTTCGCTATTTTCTGCAATATCTTCAGAAACAATTTCTTTTTGCTCTACAACTTCGGTCTGTTTTTCTTCCTCAATTTCTTGCAGAGCTGAGGGTTTATTTTCAGTGTTCTGCACTTCTTGTAATGCGCTGGTTTGTTCTTGAGTGTTGCCATCGTCTGGCAGCTCTTGATTCGCGGCGCCTTGGCTTAGATACTGAATTAAGCGTTCTGCTTCTGCTTCTTCAGCTTCTAATCGACTTTTAATATTCATTTGATCGCGTCCTATTCAAGAGCTGCCAATTAAATTAATGGCGGTGTTCTTGTATGAATTAAAAAATGTTCGAGCTATCGTTTTATTCGAGTAGTGTTCGAAGCATTAATTTTTTTGTAGTTCGTCTTGTGCGGTTTCAATTTTTTTAATTAAAACTTCTACAAAACGGGCCTTGCCTTGTAAGAGCTGTACCTGCTCTTGCTTGGCGTTTCTTAATTGAATATCAGTTAGTTTTTGCTCTGTCAAAAGGAGTTTAAGCCACAGGTTTTTTTCACTTAATTTCATCGCCGCTAAATAGCGTAAAAACATTTCTTCATCTTCTGTACGCTTCGCCATTTAAACCACCTGAGCCTGATTTTGTGGTAATTGCTGCATATTAGGATCGTTCATCGGCTGACCTTGTGGAGGCATTAAACCGCCTTGTTTTGCTTGTACTAACGCAAGCTGTTGGTCTTGTTCCATTTGTATTTTTTGCTGAATTGCTAAATCAATTGCATCGGGCGACTGCACAATTTTGTCAGGGTCTAATTCAAGCGTTTTTGCAGTTTCTTTTAATAAATAAGAACGCCCTGGAATACCCATTATTTGCGAGTCCATAGGGTTTAATGATCTATCCATAAATTCAGCACGGCGCATTCTCATCGTCTCTTTTTGCATTAATGAGGAAGAGCCACGAACTTTTACTTCTAAATCTGCACTTAAATGCAAATCAGGTTCAAACATTCGGTTGTGGTGATATAAACGCCAAATCATTTTTTCAAATAAATTAACGTCAATATTTAACGCGACTTGTTTTAATCCTTTTGCGGCAGAATCCATAAGCATAGATAAACCAGAAGCCGTTCCTGCCGCGCCAGATTTTGAATCACCGCCATACTGGTATTTAGGAATCCCAGTTACTTCATCAGCAAGCAATGAAAAATGATTCATTACTTCTAATAATTGGCTGGAATATAATTGCGGTTGAAAAAATTGCAGAGGCAAACTTGAATATTGCTGCGCCATAGATTCAGACGTATTAAACGCCCAGATTTTGAATGGGTGGATGTTCGTAATATCTTCTTTAGGATCGATTTGTGCGACGTCAATACCAACCTGAGGACCTGCTGCAAACGCGACGTTATCCGCACATGAGCGCGCCGTAACGTTGACCATATCTTGGCAATCGCGCATCAGATAAGGCAAAGAAATTCCGTTACCCCAAAAGGTGCTTGAGTCAAACGGATTAACTTTATAAATTGCTTTACGGTTTAGCGGGTCTTGATTTAATACGCATTTAAATACATCGCCACCGACAAACCACACTTCGGCGTCATAATATTCATCAGGAATAATTGAATCGTTTGCAGCTTGTTCAAAATCGCCTTGATTTGCTGCCTGGCTTATTTGATCGGTGCGTTGCGTAATTCCGTACTCAATTAACATTTCACCGCTTAATTTTCCTAAAAAGCGAAGCGCTGTAACTTGACCGCGTGACGTCCAAAAACTTGTGTCTTGTCCTTCTAATTGTTCGCGCTCTGAATCATTCGTATTTAACCAATCTGATCCACCGCCATTTTTATATTGTTCAATTATTTTTCGAACGGCTTCTTCTTTAACGCCTTCCAATCCAATCATCGAGCGCAAGTCACTTAATGAAACACGCTTAACAACAAACAAATCAACATCGTTAACATCGGCAATTCGCGGATCACAAGGATAAACATCAAAAGGACTAATACGCTCAAAGTCCACAAGCTGTGCATCTTCAACTTGAGGCTTGCTACCCTTACCGAATTTAAGCCTTTTTTGATTGCGGATAATCGGCGCTTCAAAAAACGCGGCGCAGTACGTTGATAGATCGTCGATAAAGAGCATGAATTCATTTTTAAAATTACTCTCCGCTATTTGATCCTCAATTTTCTGCGTCATTGCGTCAGCGCCTTTTCGCGCTTCTTCAAATATCTCTTTTTTTAATCGTTCTTTTGAGGCTTCAAGAACAGCTTGACCGGCGCTTTGCATATCCCAACCGTTTTGCATGAAAATATTTTGCAATTCCATTGTCATTTGGTATGTCGTAATAGGATTTAATTCAGGTTGTGGCGTCGGATCGATCGTGAAAGGCATTTCACCGGAATTCATGAAAATATCTTTTAACCAAGCGGCCATTGATCGGCATTTAACGTCGGTTAACATCACAAAAATATTTGTTGATCCATCTTTAATAATTTGCGATTCCATCGACGAGGAATATTTGCCTTTCTTTTGACGCATACAGACTAATAATTCGTCTTTAATGTTGTTCTCTTTGCGCTGATGCGCATCACTCCAAAGCCCGTTTAAATGTGCCACAAGGCTTGAATATTTATCTTGCAGATCTTGCGCTTCCATTTCTTTTTGCATTTGCTGGTCGTAAATATTTTTTTGTTCTTCAGCACGCACAACATCCATAGCCGTTGCTTTTTGTAGCAAGCCATCAGCGGGCGGTAAAAATTGGAATAAATCGCTCATAATAATTAGGCTCGTTTAGGTGTTGTCATTTGGCGGGATTTTTGGCTTGGCGGATTAATTCCCAGCGCTTTATTGCGATGCGGGTTCATAATTGGATGATTGCAAGCCATTTGCATAAATGCGTCAGCACCATGAGAAGCCCAATTGTGTAGGGGTGTTTCTTTCCAGGTCTGAGTTTTTGTGTTCCATTCTTTTTTATAATTTTCGAGCGCAATAATTCCGTCGTGACATTTATTTTCGTCGAATCGACAAAAGCCAATAATCATGTGGCCAAGCGTAATTTGCGCTTCTTTTTCGATGACTTTCGTTGCGGTGAATTTGAGGTTGTAATTTGTTTTAGCGATCTGCATTTTTGAACCATTTGCAGACCAATTGCGGTGTTTAATATCGTGCGGACCGAAATGCTGGTTATAGCGATAACCTAGGTCTCGTGTTTTATCTTTAATAACTTGCGAGTAATGATCTAAATACAATTCGTTGTTGTGGTAATAATCGATGACGTGAATCATTGAGCCAACGGTTTGAGTAAACCAGATAGCAGTCGTATCGAGTCCTACGTCCCACCATGTATCGACGTTGTAAGCCGCGTTAAACGGTACAATTCCAATGCGACCATCAACATAAGCCCTTTCCATGGCGACTTTGAAATAAGCGCCTTCTACAAATACTTCGAAAGCTTCTTTAGCAATTGTAGGAAATTCGCGCTTAATATTCGGGCCTAGCGTTTCTTCCTCTTTGATGTACCATTTTTGTTGCGCTTCGGTTAATACAATCTCATTCTCTTTTTCTAATTTAATAAAATACGCTTTAAATCGGTCATTAATTTCAACCGCTTTGCATTCTTCAGTATTTAATTGATATTCGGGCGTCTCATACCATGGCGAGAATTGGAATTTAAAATCTTTTCGAGTCAGTGGAATATTATTTAAAGCACGTTGCTCAGCCTTAAGCGTCATTTCTGCGAAATAGCCTTCACGCCCTTCAGCAGTTGATTCAATAAATCCAACGCCGTTAATTGGTAGCGCTGGCAATGTTCCGGTAATTATCTCTTCAGCACGAATCGGGTATTTCTTACAGATCTTTCCGAACTCTGAAATTAATAACCACTGAGGCGTACCAGAACGAAATGACGTGCCTACTTGAATGCTTGAACCATTAGCGAATTTAACACCGGTTTGGGATTTAGATTTAATCGCTGAATAGTGCTTGAGCCAGTCCGGTAGATTCTCTAAAGCAAATAAAACTTTGTTTCTAAATAGTTCGCTAGCTTCTCTCGTACCGTGCGCAATAACGCCGCATGAGACGTTTGAATTAAAAAGACAGGTGTCAGAGAAGAGCAAGAGAATAAACGTCGTAAAGCCTTGTTGGCGGGCTTTTAATACGAGGTTTCTTTTAGATACGTTCTTCAATAATTTACGTTGCGCCGCGTTCATTTTGAACTGAACAAGCTCACCGTCTTTGTTAATAATCTTGTATAAATTATCGAGACGCCACGCGCGACTTTTTAAACAGCGTTCAATCTTCTCTTCATTAGATAAAGTTGATAAATCCAGCGGGATAACGTTATTTTTGCTTTTTTCAGGTGCGACATTTTTATGGACATTTTCTGCGACAATTGGCGAGTAATCGTGACGAATCTTAAACGCTGTCATCGAGTTCATCCCGATCTGCGTCTAGCGTTTTAGTTGAGCCATCGATTGCGCTTAGAATGGATGAAATAAAGTCAGGAATATTGCTGGCAGCTTCATTCTCTTTCGTGTCGATCTTATCAAGCATGCCGATTGATTTAATGACGGCTTCTTTATCCGTGCCGATAAATACTTCTTTAGTATTTCCCTCTTCGTCTACGATCGTTTCAATACCGCTCAAAGCCATATTCGCAACGGCTGTTAATGCGTGACGTTTGAAGAAATCACTTGATAATGTGCGCGACAACATTAATTCACGATGCTTTGCTAACGTATCTCTCAAGCCGCCTTCTTTCATCATGGCTTTTGCTAATTTAACAATTGCCGAATAACTCGCGCCTTTTTCATCTTGTGACGCGGCGTTGTACGCTTTATAAATCGATCCCGTTTCAGCAAACGTTATAAAAAACGCTTGATGCTCATCGCTCATTGCGTCGAATAATTCTGAGAGTTCGGGATTAGCGAATGAGTCGCTCATGACTAACGACATTAGCTAAGCCCCATGCATTGCTTGAATTCTTTTTGACGCCTAATTATTAATCCTGGAATTTGTTTTCCCTTTGATTTAGTCCAGCGAAGCATCTCAAGACAAGCGCCCTCGTAATCTTGAGTATTTAATTTTTTAACAAGTGTTGAATTGCAAAATGCTGTTGAACCTACGTTATACGTAAATGAAACAAGCGAATCGTATTCATGCTGTGCTAGCGGTACTTTCACACAGCTTTTAATTGAACCTTCAAAAGTACTAACGTCGTTAAGTGCGCGTGATACAGCGTTAACCGGATCAATTCGTTGCCCCATCTGTACGCCGTGAGTCGTTCCAAATCCAAGCGTTGGAACATCTCCAGGGATTGGAATGTAGGCTTTATCTGAATAGCCTTCATGAATTATTAATCCAAGAAATGCGCTAGCTGAGATAGCGAGAGAAGCGATTGAGATTCGTAATTTAGAGCGCGGCTCAATCATTGTGATGACCTACTGCCGAACCACCAAGTGACAGCGGTTGTGGTTAGAAACACAGTTGAATTAATTGCCTCAGCGAACAGCTCAGGTGGAATTTCTGCGCCTGCTGTAAATAATTTGTATGAGATAGAAGTTTGCTGAATTAATAAATAACAAGTAATAAGAGGACGCATTAAGCCGCGTATAGCGTCGATGTATTGATTGCCGTATGTAGCTTTGTCTGATTCAAAACTTGCTTGTAATGAGGCTTCTCTTGCGTTAATTAAAGCAATTTCTTTTCCTGTCTCACCTTCAACGCGAGCTTTTTCTATTTGCTTATCGAAATGCCTTAAATCAATTTCACGCATTTTTAATTGATGCGCGTTTTCTTCTTTCTTACCGACGAACTCAAGACCGGCTTTGCTTAATGCGCCAATCGTTCCGAGAATCCCACCGCCTGCCGCTGAAGCTAATAAATCAAGCATTAGCAACCACCTTAAGACTTAACTCTTCAAGTCTCATCAGAGCAGTTAAAGCAGCCAGCGCTGATTGATTCGTTGCAAGCTTTGCGCTGAAAGATTGATCCGCGATGATCTTTGCGTTTTTACGATTAAGACAAGCGAAGTGATCTAATACATCCGATTCATTTTTAAGTTTTGCAGTCGTGTTGTGATATGCGTAGATGTTTGCAGTAGCAGCGCCGACAAGCATTGAAGTTGTAAACGTATCTAATTGCGTCATCTTTTCATTAATTAAATAACTAATGACGAAATGATCTGTTATTGAAGCTGCGATAACTTGCCCTAGCGTTTTAATTGCGGCCGGCAATTTATCTATATCAATTACTGACTCGTGAACTAATTCCCCGCTCTGATTAACAGACACAATAGAAACCGCGTCTTTATCGCAAAACACGGCAGTTAGATGCGGATCATCAAGATTCTTCATGCGTTCAACTCACATTTTTATAGATGTTAATTGACGCTATCAGTTAAAAAATCGAAATTCAAAAGGAGTTATATATTGATAAAATCGATAATTGATTGGCTTATATATCGGAAAAACAAATATACAAGACTAACAAATGGGGGAAATATATCGATAGGACTTAATTGTGAAATCGTGGCGATATTAGATTAAAGGAATGTATTTCCAAATTCCCCAAATAGAAGTAGGTAATCTCAGATAGAAGTAGGTTATGGAAGTAGGCTCACATTAAATAGAAGTAGGTAAACTCTCGCTTTATGCTTCCTTGTGAGCAAATCTTATTTCATTGCAAATCGATTTGAGCATCCCGCAATACATCAAACCATTGTTATCTATAGATTTTCTTATTTCATCGCAAACCATGGTAAAGATAAATTATTTAATAAATATTCAAAATAAACCATTGACACACCGGACGAAACGCCCTATATTTAAATCATGAAAATAACGCGAGATCACAAGCAAAGGAGATGAAATTATGAAAAAACTTAACAAAAATTTTGTTGAAATTATTGAGCACATAAAAGCAGCTACAAGTATCGATATTAGCCAAATATCATTGGTATCTAATAAGCCAAAGACCTTTTTTCAAGTTGATCAATCTAAATTAAGTGATTTTGAAAAAAGAATGATTCTAGATGCTGAGTGGCGCTATAAAAAATTCAGAATTGAAAATAACGGCTTTTTGGGCTGGGCTTTGTTAGCCGCTTAATTTTTAACCCAGGGACATCAAACGAGGTCCCTTTCAACCACCCACTAAAACATCATATGAGGTTTTACAATGAACAAACTACTGCTCACGCTCATTCTAATTATTGCAAACCTAATTGTTTTTAAAGTCAGCTTCTTACTCGGCTGTTTAATGCTTATATCTGAGGCTTTTATTATCGGTGACGCTCTCGTGTTCCATGTTCGCAACTCAAGAGGTGTAGCACGATGAACTCACTATTCCCAAACGCTCGTGGTTCTTTCGCAATTCTATCAATCGCATGTTGCTGCTTAGTGGCTTTACAAGAACCTAAAATATTTTCAGCTATGGCGCTTATGGCTCTTGCTGTAGCCATGCTTAGATCAAACTGAGGATTCAATGACAAAAATAGAACAACCTACACCACTACAAATCAAATCCCTTCGTGAGAGCGTGGGGCTAACTCAGAAACAAGCGGCTGAATTATTAGACGCAACGGAGCGAACTTGGCGAAGATGGGAATCTGATTCTGATTCAATTAATATTCCGAAATCTAAGTGGGAATTGTTTCTAATGAAAACGGTTACGATGCCTAAGAAAAAATAATTAAAAAACTTAATGAAATATACTTACTTGCAGGGCGTTGCGTCCTGTACTTTAGTTATTAATATAAGCCAGCACTTAATGTATAAAATAGAACCCTACAAGCTCAAAATCATTAACGATCATCAGATGATTAAATCAACAAACTATTGGGAATCGTTTCAAGCTCTCAATGGCTGGGTTTATTTAAGCTGGGGTGGCGGTTGTGCTCGTCTATTAATTCCGAAAGTAAGCTACAAATATCTTATTAAAATGCGCACAGTGAAAAACATTGTTATTACTAAAGGCAGTTTTAAAGATAAATTAAATTGCTTTGAGATTATGTTCGAAGATGGTTCAGAGTCACCCTTTTCAATTATCATTCAACCTGAGCAAACCGATAAACTTTCATGGGATGACAAAGGCAAATTTCCTTTTACGGTTTGGACTGAACAAGGCATGTTTAAAAAATTCTGGGGCTGGTATCGAACGGCTGTAAAACTTCCTTACTTAATGCCTCTTAAAAATATATGAACCTTCTCTACAAAAAAGCGCGCTACATAAATAAACTTTTGAACGGGCCGGATGATAAAGAAGTATTTCGGCTTGGCGGCTTAGAGGTAAATAGCTCAAGCTTACAAGCTTGGCGTGCTGGCGTTGAAAAGTCTAACTACAGAGACATTACAAACGAACAGCTCGCGGCTTATATGGATGGTTTAATTAAGATTCTTACTAAAGATTAATTAAATATTTTTCTACAACGAGATACCAACTATAAAATGGAATAAATACAGCTATAACTTTCAAAAATCCCTGAGCAATTACAACTCCAGCAATCCAAGCTATCAACAACGCAAGAGCTAATAAATTATCTAAAAACCTAAACATTTTAAAACTTCCTACCTAGTGATTTTACTATCCAACTCTCTTAACAACTTATGCGTCACTGACCCGATCAATATCTTTTCGCGCTGATCGTCAAACACAAAATAATCTACTAAAAGCTCAATCGTCTGGCTGATCGTTTTAAGCCCCATTTCACGCCGTATATCATCTATTTTCTGTCGCGTGTACTTGGGAACTACTATTCGCCTTAGATATGCGGAGTGATCGTCGTCTGTGCAGCGAGAGTGAGAATAATCACGCTTCGCGCCTCTTACGTATGTTTCTTTAAGCTTAATTACATTTGGAACATTGCCAGCGCTTAACATTTTTACTCACCGAAAAATTCGATCATTGCCTCTTTCTCAATCGCTTCTGAAAAGAACAAACGCACCCATTTAATATATTTTTTAACTAATTCCGTTTCTACATCAGGATATAAATCATAGAGCGCATACATTGAGCTACAGTGAAAAATCTGCATTAAGTTTTTAGCGCCACGAATTGTTTTAGCGACGCTTTGCGCAATTTCAAAATCAACGTCTTTCACTGGATCAATTAAAAGCCCTGGCCTACGTCCGCGCCGTCTTACCTGCCTCCTCACTTCTAATACCTGCTCAACTGTAATGCTATATTTAGTTGCGATGTTTAAATCGTCGTTTGCTATTTTTGCAAAATATTCATTAAAAACATCTTCAAAAATTGCTTTTTTTATTCTTTTTTCGATAGCAACCGAGCACTGCGGTTTTGCATACGACATACATTTCAAAGCCCCCATTTTAAACCCCAGTAGAGCCGAACCCACCAACTCGCACATTCTTGACGCTATCCCCGTTAATTAAAAATGGCGTGACGATCATTTGGCAAATTCGGTCGCCTTTTTTTAAAATAACTGTGTCTCTTGTGCGGTTTCTTATTTTTATAATAATTTCATTTGGATATTCATAATCCATGTCAATATCGCCAGCTAACAGCTCAAGTCTTGTCGACATTGATGAACGAATCGTTAAATCCCCATAGAAATTAAACATTCCAAACTCTTGAGCTTCTTTTGTTGTTTTCCAACAAACGCCTGAACTTATTTTAGCAGTTGCGTGCCGATTTATTTGAATATATTCAGGTAAATAAAAATCATACCCAGCAGCGCCTACAGTTCCCCGCTCTGGTAATTTAAAAGTTTTATCATTTGCAACGCGCGGTGCTTTTAAAAATTCAAACATCTACATCCCCTCGTGTTTTAATATAATCCGTAATATCTGCAATTGCTTTATATTTTTTAACTTCGCATGTTGAATATCTTAATAATGTCCACCCTAATTTTTCAGCCTCCCTATACTTCTCCATATCTTTTAAATATCCAGAGCCTCGCGTGTGCCTGCCGTTACTCCAAATACCTCCCTCAACTTCTACAGCTACCTTTTTTTCAACGTGGGCAAAATCAAAAGCCCATTTTCTAGTCGGATGAAATCTGTGCTGTCTTTCCCACCCGCTTAAGCTTTGCAACTGAAACCACAATTGATCTTCGGCGCTAATCTCTTTCTTTTTAATAATCTTCGGCGTTTTTATTTTTAATTTTTTTGCCCATTCTTTACTTAGCTTGATCATTCGCCCACCGTTTAAACTCTTGGAAGTGGTTGTAAAATCTTTGAGCTGCTTCGGGGTCGCTGTCGTACTCTGAACGGCTACCTACATATGTCATAAAACGCATTACTTTTTCGGTTGAATCCAACAAGGATTTGGTGCGATCCATAAAATCCCAATCATCTAAATTTAATAGATATTTTTCATATTTCTTATAATTTTCCGATTGACAAACCTGTGCCGCGAACTGGGATAATGATTTGCAACCTAATTTTTTTCGTATTTCTTCAATTTTTAAAAGCTCTGAAATCGGCTGAGTATTGAAAACTTCTTGCAGCTCGCAAAAGTCCGACTCATCTTGTTCGCTGTGAACTTTTAAGTGGCCAAGACCAGGACGATGCACAAATTTTCCTTTTCCGTTTTCATCGCCTACCATTGCGCGATAACCAACCTCGTTTATATGCTCTATAAAAGTTTTAGGCTTATGCGCTTCTACCTGATACAAAACCTCGCCCACTTCTTTAAGCGCCTGCTGTGGATCAACTGAGAGCGTCTCATCATCATTCACGCGAAACATAAAACATTTATAGCGAGCGCCTTCGCTGTCCATAAACGCCAAACCGTGCTCACGATCTAAAATATCAAACGTTACTTTTACGCCGCCCTTAGTCGTAATGATTGAACGGTTGACTTTCATTTCTTCAATGAATTTATCGAGCATTTTTCACCCACTCATCAAAATCGATTGACTTAGCTTCTCCAGCACAATGAGCATTTAATTTAACTGCGATTTCTACGGCGTCGATTGCGTTTTTTCCAGAATGCATAACGCCCAAAGCCATATCTGCGCCTGCACCTAATGCAATATGCTTTGAAAAAATTGGATATGGAACGTGAGAATTTTCAATAAAATAAGTTGATCGATCTTTTTTAATCAGTAAAACATTACAAAGCATTTCTTCTTTTTGTTTAGAAGGGAAATCAGCTTTATTCATTCCTTTTTCAAATATCCATTCTACTAATTCAAGGCCTACTGCCGCTTCTCCCGATATACCAACCAAATATTCATCGTTACTAAATATTTTTTGACTGGAGTAAACAGCATTACCCAAACAAACCAAGGAATCAGACGCTAATGTTTTCCCATCCCATGCTATGACTGTCATTTTTTACCGCCTTGTGACACAGTTGCCTGCTTTAACATTTCCAATTACGTCGCCACAATTAACGGAATTACCTGCTTCAACATTGCCACGAACATTTCCACACCTCACTGAATTTCCAGCACGAGCAAAATTAATTGATCCGCTGCAAGAAAGTTCTAATGCACTGGCGCAATCAATGCTTTCAACATTTCCTTCTACAGTAATATTCACTGAGCGAATCTCACGTTTGTCTTTATCATCAGCATTTACGCCATCGATATAAACACCCCTAGCGGTAACTGAAATATTATTCCCATGATAAGTTTTACCATCAATTGTTATACTTCCCACCTTTAACTCCTTTTTTTTTCTAAAATAGTTAAACATACTTTTACAATCCCTAAAATTCCGAAAATTACAGCGACTAAAACAAACCCACCCCAAAGCGGCGCAGTTACCCACCACCATGACCAGGCAATAACATCACAAAGTTTTAGCGTTAAGAAAATTAAAAACAACACACCCAAAAATCCAATTTTCATAAATTCCCTTAACGTGTCAGCTCAAAAAAATCCTGATTAAAATTTTTTGTAATTTCGTGATTCCTTAGATCTTCTATGGCCACTCTTACTTCTGAGTAAGTGTCATACCAAGCAATAATTGCAATAGAAATTTTTGTTTCCTTGCCTTCAAAATTATGAAAATGAAAATAGTAAAAGTCTCCAAATTCATAAAATTTTATAGATTCTTGAATTTCATAAAACGATTCAATCTCTCTAAATTTATACTTAATCTCGCTCATTCCTTGCTCCTTTGTTTACATATTCCCAATAAAATCTCACATGCTCTCTCAAAACTGCCTTATCGCCCTTGTAATTATTTATCGCTTCCTTGCGTTCTTCTTTACTTGATAACGAAATAATTTGCTTTGCTTTACCAACACATCCAGCCCATTCCATTTTGTCGCGCAATGTTCCATCAAATGGATAAGGCACGGTTAAGCCTGGCGGTATTGGTGGGCGTGACGTGTATTTATTCATTTAATTCATTCTTTAAATCGTATTTCTTCTTAATTTCTTCTTCGAATTTTTCTATTGAACGGTTAACAATGTAATCAATAATATCGTTAATAGTCCTTTTTGGGCGCGATCTGCTTATATGTACGTCTGGATGGTTTGCGTACGTATTTCCATCCAAATCTTGAATATCGCTTTTAAATTCCATTTTCACTCCTCTTAAATGAGCCCCTAACTATCGTATCAACTGAAAAAAACAGCTCACCATCTTCAACTACTGGATGACAACCAAACATTCCGCGCCCAATACACACTGTAAAAAATATTTCATCTTTTACGCTGTCATGTATCTTTCCAACATTATCTTTGCCATGAAGCGTTATTAATTGATTCTCAAAATCATCAACCAGAGATTCATTTTTAAAATATTCAACAGAATTCATACTGTTAAACCTTCTCAAACCCAACCTCAACCGAAAAATCCCAAGCCGCTTCACGATGCCACCGAATAACTAATTCACCGCTTTCACTTTTTACTTTGTAGAACTTCCACCAACGTCTGAGCGTGTCTTCTTCTTTTTCTCCTTGCATAAATCCAATCTCGTCAAAATTCATTTCATACGCTTGAGTAATTGGCAGATTATTTAAATCGCTTAGCTCTCCGATTAATTTGAATGCATATCGACTATCCAAATGCTTATCTAAATACGCTAAACGGTACGCCTCGCCGTTTAATGTACAAAAATCGATCGCGCTGTTATCTGCTGACGGTTTTATATCTACTAATGTTTTTCCAACTAATAATTCAATACTCATTTCATAAACCCTTATAGTAAGTTAACCTTTGTAAATTGATTTTCTTAAATCCACCCACTGTACAACCCTTGCCTTAATTCCCTCTTTCACAAAATTAAAATGTCGCGCTCTTTGGTGAAAGTTTTCTTCGAGCGGTTTAAAATACACTGGTAAGTTAGTTTGGATGTTCATCATTCCACCTCGACTTGGATATCAACGCCAAATTTATTTCCATTAACAGAAATTACTTCTTGATTAGGATGAAACAGATACGAGCAATTAGCGGTAGCTGGTTTACGCCATCTAATAGAAATATTTTCTTGATCAATTTCTGATATATTCATTTTAAATGGAGCCTTTCCGAAAATTGGATAGATTAGAATTTTGTCACTCTTTTCAATCAAAATATTTAACAAACCCGCAAAATAAATTGGCGCATCACATACTGATAAATATTTCTCAGGAACCTTCTTCCCTTTGAAGTAAATTCGAATCATTTCCTCTCCCCACTTTTTAAAATATACATCCCATAACGACTTTCATTTCCACGCACCCAGTGCATTACAATCGGATGGCCTTTTTGCTTTAAATCGTAAATCCTCGCAGCTAACCGGCTTATGCGAAATTTATTAAAAGCTTGGGCGTGCGTGATGCCGTTGCCTTTTTGTAAGTGCGATAAAATTTGTAAGCATTGCGAGGAGTGGTTCATTTCTTTTAGTCTCTGCTAAATTTAAATGGAACTTGAAAGATACAAATAAAAATAAAAAAACAAATCACTTTAAAAAAAATAGTTTCAAATATAAAAATTCCTTGAAATGCGCTTGACCAAAAAATAAACCAAAGCAACATTCCTGAAAATTCATCTGTAAAATCTGAAAGATCAAATCCTATTTTCACGCCTCATTCTCCCGATCTGATCCCCACATAATTTCTCGCATTCTTTGTCGTGCGCCTGCGAATCTTTTTGATTCTATTTTCACGATATCAAGCGGCGTTTCGGTGCCCATCATCAAGTTTCCTTCAAGCAACCAAAATAACGATTGATGCTCATTTAAATCAAAAGATAACCAAGCTCTATTGGTATTTGTTCTATTCTCTGGCAAAACAAAACTCCCACCACACCGTAAATAAACGGTATTGCCTGCGCGCCATTTAGCGGTGAAGTCGGTCATGACAATTCCTTTATTTTTTTATTAATTTGGCTTCTTATTAGAGAGATCAATTCTTTTTTTAGAATTTCTAAAGTCTCTTTTTTATGTTCTTTGTGCATGTAGCTCGCCCCTTGAATTGCTGAAACTTCCAAAACAACTCTCTGGTTAAAACTTAATTCCATTGGCTCCAAATCAGTAAATTTTGTGTAAATTGTTGGGCGATGAGTTTCGATAAATTTTATTTTCATAATTGCGGCCCTAAATCCATATCCCTATAACGGTCTTGCTGTTCCTGAGCCTTTCGAATTTCTTCGGTTCGGTCTCTTGGCAATGGGTTGCGCAAATTTGCAATAATGCTTGCGTAACGCGATCTATTTTTCTTAGCTAAACCTTCATCAATCGGAGGCGGTAAATACTTAAGGCCGTCAGGAAATTGTTTAAGATCGTTTAGGAAATACGTTTCATCGCCGTTATTTTTAGTCCCTGCTAAACGTAAATTTTTATTTACTAAATCGGTACCGATTAACCCTTCGCGTCGAGCCTCGATCGTTTTATCGCGTATTACGCTTGCAGATTCTTCTCGGTTTAATCCAGTTGGTTGAGATAAAAACCAACGCGGTCTTTTTCCGGTAATTCGGGCAACTTTTAATTCTTGCTTGTAGGCTTCGATAAAAATCATATGCCCTTGAATTAAATCACCACGGTCTAGCGCATCTTTGGCAATACCCCACGCCCTACTCATTTCGTCGGTTAAATATTCGCAATCCATTTCCTGTTTTGGAATTTTTGCCCAGGCCGTTTGTGGTTCTGGATGGCCGTCAGAAATACCCATGCACTCGATAACGTGCGAAGGATTTAACGTTCCCCATGTAACTTTTTTCAAAGCCTGAATAAGCGCTGCACAAACTAATTCGAAGGGATATTCTTCAAGCATTTCCCACCAAGTCAGCAAAGCATCAGGCGAATAATCAACCTTGTACGTTTTGAATTTTGGCTGAACAAATTTAAAAAAATCTTGTTGCTGGTCTTGTCTCACGCCACACCCCCAATCCGATCCGAGTAAATAACCTGGCCTTCAAAGCAATCGTTTTGGGCACCAAACACGGATGGATCAACGTAATTTTTAATATCGAAATTCGGGTCGGACATCATCGCCGCGAATTTTTCGTCGTCAGTCATCGGTTTTGCAGAACCTAATTCGCCGACGTAGTTATTAAAATTTTCAGCACTGAAAATCGTCTTGGGTCGCAAGTACTCGTACATTTTCGGATTGGTTAGCCAGGCTTTGCATTTCAAATCGATCACGGCCATCAGCGTGGTTTCTGTGTGTTTCTCACGTAATCGCCCTATGATTAAATTCAAATTCGCTTTGACGTGCTCGAATCGCTTACCCGATTTTAAATTCAGGTAATCCAAGATGCGTTTTGCAGGAATTAAAAAATTATTTTGATTTTTTTGAGGGGGGTCGTCGGGTTCGCCCGACATATCAGTTTCTTTTTTTAAACCTTTTTCTAATTCTTCTCCTAAACCTTTACCTATACCTAATCCTTTACCTATACCTTTATGGTTGAACGTCTGTTGCAACGGATGTTGAACGCCCGTTGAACGTCCGTTGAACGCCTGTTGAGTTTGAGTTGAATTATCATCAGAATTATCAATTTTTCTTTTATTAGCAGAAGCACGACCAGCAGTAATAGCTTTCTCTAATTTGTCTTTTGCCTTTTCTAATTCAGCTTCGATGCGTTTATGTTGCCACTTACCGTCAACGACGTTGAAGAACTGTTGCAACGTCTGTTCAACGGATGCCCAACGTTCGTTGGAAAATCTGCAAATTCTTGCAAGTCTTTCAGGTTCAGCAGGCAATGCTTTTCCGATTTGCCAATACGCCATAATTAAACGCATATAAGCTAAATCTTCATCATCGGTTAAATAGATTGTGTCTGATAAATAATCATTCACATAAAAAGGCATGTATGGAATTCTGCTCATTTGCCACCTCTAAAATTAAATACATTTGAGGTGACTTCGATAGATTTTTTTACGCGCAAATCTGAGGTTTGCAAACGCTTTGAAACGCTTACGATTTCTTCTAACTTAATGTTGGCGCATGAGATAAAATTAGAAATATCATGGCTTTGGTATAATTTTGTTGCACTGCTAAAATTTGCGAATGGACTTATACGGTAGGTATCTAAATCGCCATCGATTAAAAATATCAACGCCAATTTGTATCTCTCTTTTATTTTTAATAGAAATACAGCCCGTCTAAAAAACACAAGATCAATTAAATCTCTAGTTTCGTATTTAACTCTTATTCTTAAAGCCTTGAATTCTTCAGTGATGTCGTTCATACTTTCTCCCGTGATCGTTTGTAGTGAAAACCCGCCATTGACCTTTCCCGTCCGGCGGGTTTTTTATCGGTTAAACTTTCTCTTTCGGTACTCGCACAACTGCATTACTTCGTAAAAATGGAACTTCTTTATCCGCAATACATCCAACTCGTACTTTCTTATCTGTAACGCTTAAAACTTTAATTTCTATATCGTTTCCGATCGTTACTGATTGGCCTGGCTTGAGCAGTAAAATCAACATAAAACCTCCATGTTTTTGTTATTTAATTTAAATAGTCAGAGGCTCAGTGACCGCCACGATCTTTTATGAGCCCCCGTCTATTTAAAAAATATTTCGCGTTCTAGTAGTAATTTTTTGCGATATGCATTGCCACCGACGACAAAACTATTCATCAGTTTTTCTTTACCGATTAACCGAAAATCCAGGTCAAGATCGTGATTAGTGCCATGGCAAAAATCAGAAAAATATTCAGAAATGAAATGAGAATCCCCATTAAATTGAGCATTGATTGCATCCATGTTTATCTTTTTTTCCATAAAAATAGCTTTCTCAGCTATCATTCCCGCAAATAAAAAAGCCCGAGCAAATTTATAGGTTGCTCAGGCGGTAGTTTTTTCTTTATATTTCTCTAAGACGTTATTTAACGCCGTATATAAGTCGTAACGGCAAGACTTGAATAATCCCCTTTCAAGTCTGCTAATGGTTGCTTGAGTGCAACCTACATCTTCAGCGCATACAAGATTACTAATCTCGTTTTGACTGAGACCTAAGTTTCTAAGTTGTTGAACTATCTGCGTTGGTTTTATCATTCCTTGATAGTAATACCCGCGCGTATATTCGTCAATACTTGTATGTATTTTTATTAACCGATACTTTGACGTATATTTCGGCCATGAAAAAACTACGATCATTTAGCCAAGCAATTTTAATTCTTGCGCGTCGCCTTCCGGCCGTCGTCAATCCTGATGGGTCTATCAATAAAACTGAGCTTGCTAAGCTGGCGGGTCTCAACCAACCCACTATGCAAAGAATATTGAAGGAAGGTGAACAGAAAACGATAAGCACTGCCTCAAGAGATAGGCTTGCAAAGTTGCTTAAATGCACGCCTGGCCAGATTGAAGGTATAGAACCGATACCTGAAATTGATGGTGACCTACCAACAAATAGTGCCGCAGATTATTTTACTGAATTTGTTACAAAAAATGCTTTGACAGCTACTAGCATTCCTATGTTATATCTGACCGAATTATCAGGAGTTGATAGTTCTCACGCAGCACAAGAACTGCGGAAGGATAAAACAAGGAAGATGTTACCTATGCCAATTACTTTGGGCTTATCTGAATCAGCTTTTTTGCTGGTCATTGATGAAAAAATTGAAACCGAAAAATTTATGACAGGCGAATCTGTTGTTATAGATCCTGAAGCAGTCCCTAAGACTGGAGGCTACGTATTAATAAAAGTCGAAGATGCCTTGATAGCCGTGTTTCGATCTGCAAAGACTGATAGCGGTTATAGATTTATTCCTGAAAGTAATCTCTTCCAAGAAATACATATGAATAGCCTTGAATGGCCATTTATAGGGGTTTGTCGTGCTGGATTAAGAGAGTTTTAATTTATTAAGGAATGTCATGGATGACGATGACGATGACGATTTTTTTGGCCGCAACCCAGCAACTCTTGATGATTTAGATTCAGAATTAACCGATATAAAGAACAATATCCATTATTTACGAAGCGACTTAAAAGAATTCTCGGAAAAAAGCCGAGAGCTTAACGGTTATTCATTAAGTTCAATTACAGATCTACTCCTGTCGATCAATAATAATATTGCAACCGCCGCGAATCTCTTACTTTTTATCTGTGTGATGATCTGTGTGATTTTCGGGTTTATTTTCATAAAGTTGTAAAATTAAAAGATTAACTAAGGATTTGGTATGAGTGAGCAAGATCAGTTTGAAGTGCCTTTTGAGAAGTCGCCTACGTTAGAGCCAACTACTTTTAAAGATGTACTTTTTAGTCAGCTGCCGAATAAAGCTGGGTATCTTCTTTCTTTCTACATTGAAAGCTTAGATATTATTTCTACAGTCTTTGAAAAAGAGAGCGAAAGAAAATTTAAAACAAAAGAGTACAATATTAATCCACAGCGGCGGATAGTATCGCAATTACTAGCAAATGATGACGCAATGAAAAATCTTACGAGCATCTGTATTGATTGGGCAAAACGGACTCATCAAGAAGAGCTGTTATCTGAACTTCTTAACCATACCTAAACTATTTTAAATAGCTTCATATGCAGCAATATACAATTGATACATCAAAACCATTAGACACTACACTTATAAGTAGCTTTTCCAGTGACACTTATGCAATATCCTCTTCCGATGTAAGACATGAAGAATTAGATCGTCTTTACTTAATTGATAGTGCCCTTTTAGCGAAAGGAACCATCTATATGGGCAATCGATCAAGAAAGATGTATAAACCAGAATCAGAAATAGATAAAACAGGTGAGCTTCTATCACAAATAAGTGATGAGGATACAGCGATGACAGCACTGATAATTTCGAAAATTGATGAACTTAAATCTGATTTAAAGAATGAGCTACATGCTGTAGAAGGTAGGCTAAATACCGCCATTCATACCTTAAAAATTGATTTAAACAAATCAATTGATGATTGTAAAACCGAGATTGGAAAATCAGAAGGAAGGCTTGAAGGCAATCTTAAAAACACGAAAGATGATTTACAAAGATTCATTGGCATTCTAGTAGTGATCGCCATAGCTGCTTTTGGTGGATTGGCTGTATGGACTAAAGATTCAAATGGATCTTCGGTTGAGTCAGTTGAAGCTTCAAATGCTAATTTAGAAACAATAGCAAAATCATTGGTTGATATAAAAAGGTCTGTTGATAAATAATTAATGAAATCCAATCAAACCGCCCTCTTGGCGGTTTTTTTATGCCTAAATTTTAGCGGCTAGAGCTGTTGGCCGCACAACTCAGAGCTAGCCCCCTAGCTGTCAACCTAGCCTGTAAAAACTACTTATAACCCTATCAGAACTTATTATATAGTTACGGTCATTTATTTAATTAAATAAATACGTACGCGTATTGCTAATAATAATACTTGCACGTATAGTTAACTCATCGAAGCAATACACAAACGTATCAATCAATAACGGCAAGGACTACAGCCATGAACATCTCAACTGAACGTAAATCAGGTTACACGATGGAAGAAATGGACGCAATTCTCGAAGCCAATAATGAATCGATTCCCGAAGAAAATATGGACGATTTAATGCGCGGTGCACAGCACTTAAATGAAAAGATTAATTGTTTCTTAGCAGGGTTAGCATTAGGCGCAGCTTCGATTGTTTTTGTTGCAACGTACATTTTCCCAATTCAAATGTGAGTTAAGAAAATGAGAATCGATTTAACAGATGAAACAGAAATACCGATTCATCAAGCATTGTTTAATGCAATTGATCCTGAAGAAGAATTTGATTGTACGTTTTGCAGATTTTACAAAGAAAGCCCGAATTACGACGAATTTGGATATGAATTAGAACCCGATAGAACTTGTATAAATAGAAATTATTTATTGTGTGAATCAGTAAATAGAAAAATGAAAGAAGCAATGAAAGAAATTAACGAAGCAAGAAAATCTAAAGGCATGAAAGTTAGCGAGTTATTTATATGAAACTATTAAACAGACCGCTGTATTGCTTGTACTTCATCATGCTTTTTTGCGTAGAAGTTATTTTTCAAATACGTAATTTCGCTATTCAAAAATTAAAAACAAGAATTAGCACAAGAAAATTAATTTTAAGGCAGCTCAATAATATCGCACGTCAACAAGAACTTAAACGAAGAATGGAGAAATTAGGATGATAAACGAACACAACGAACAGCCCTTAGAGGAAGTAGCAGAGCTAGAACAACGGTTACATGCCGTTGAAATAAATATGGTTGATTTTTCTAACGTATTAAATGCAATAGGAAATTTAAACAATCACGCTAAATATTTTATTCAGCCAAATCTCAATCAGCTCAATAGGGATAGAGAGCAAATACAAAAACGTTTAGGGCAAATCAAACCAACGGAAGGAGAAGCAGACAATGGACAACGTACAGAGCATTGACGGAAGCGTAGTAATTAAAAACGAAATTGAGTTGAAGAATGAAATGATTCTAACGCTTGACTCATTAATATTGGCTCATTTTGAAATTAATAAAATCATTACTGAATCGGTTGGTATTTTTAAACGGCTTCAGAGATTAACAAGAAATGAGCTTAATCTGCTGAATATTAAAGAAGCAAATCGGATTAAAAATCTAGATGAGTTCACAGGTCGGGAGATTAATTACTGATGAAACTCACAAATGAGCAGTATCACGCAGATCGGGAGCACGTTTCTAAAACGTGGCTAGACAAGATTAATAAGTCCCCTGCTCATTTGTATGAATATTTAAACGAAGAGCCAAAGGAAAAAACAGAAGCATTAATTTTTGGTGGTTTATTACACGAAATGGTTCTTGAACAGCATCACGAAAACTATGTTTTACCACCAAAAATTAATCGAAGGACAAAAGATGGAAAAGTTGAATGGACGGATTTTGTAGCATCCATAGGCAATAAACAAATTATTACCCAAGAGATGTTAGATAAAGCTGAAAAAATGCGTCTTTCAATTTTCCAAAACAAATTTGCAAAAAGCTTATTAAGAAAAGGCGACCCTGAACAAACCGTATTTTACAAAGATGAGTCTGGCGTGTTGTGTAAAGCACGTGCGGATTGGGTTAGTGAGAATGGCACAGTTGATTTAAAAACAACGCTAGATGCAAGCCACGAAGGATTTAAAAGAGCACTTCGTAAATATCGCTACAACGTACAAGCGGCGCATTACGAGCAAGGTTTTAATGTAGGTGAATTCATATTTATCGCAATTGAAAAAGAACCGCCCTACTGTTGCGCCGTATATAGGACAAGCGCTTCATCTTTTTACGAAGGCAAAGAAGAAAGAAAAAGAAATCTTGAAACGTATATCGAATGCAAAGAAAAAAACGAATGGCCAGGTTATCCCGAAATTATTCAAGAGGTTTAGAAAATGTCAGAAGCGCTAGCAGTAGTACAGCCCAAAAAAGGAATAATTGAACAGATGGCCGAGCGTTACGACCTTGACCCAAAATTCTTTCATAAGACTTTATCGTCAACGATTATGCCCAGCAATCAAAACGTTAGTAATGAGCAATTATGCGCATTTTTATTAGTTGCCAAGCAATACGATTTAAACCCATTTGTTAAAGAGATTTACGCTTTCCCAAATAAAGGCGGAATTCAACCCATCGTTTCTATTGATGGTTGGATGAAAATTATTAACGACCAACCAACCTTTGACGGCATGAATTTCAAAGATGAATTAGATGCCGAAGGTAAATTAATAAGCGTCACATGCGTGATGTATCGCAAAGATCGAAAACATCCAATAGAAGTTACTGAATATATGAGCGAGTGCAAAAAGAATTCTGAACCTTGGAATAAATGGCCTGCTCGCATGCTTCGACACAAGGCAACGATTCAAGCAGCACGTTACGCCTTCGGATTATCAGGAATTATGGAGCCAGACGAAGCTGAACGATTAAAAGAAATTAATTCAAGTTACAACCCTAAAACCGTCGAATCAGTTCAAGAGCTAGAAAGAAAAATACTTGGCGAAGATGAAGACGATATTGAAGCTGTACTTGAAGCCAAAGCAAAAGAATTAAAAGCCGAATTTAAAAAGCAAGTTCAACAAGACGAATGGATCGATGATGACACAGGAGAAATAGTCAATGGTTAATAAATGTCTATTCATAGGCCGGTTAGCAAAAGACCCTGAAACTAAATATACACCAGGCGGCGTTGCAATTTGTACTTTCTCCATCGCAGTTGGAAAAAAATACAAAGATAAAAAAACAGGTGAGCAGCAAGAAAAAACAACTTGGGTAAATATTAAATGCTTCAACCGACTAGCGGAAGTCATGACTGAGTATCTACGCAAAGGCTCCAAGGTTTACGTTGAAGGCGAATTAGAAACGGAGTCATGGGACGATCGCGAGACTGGGAAGAAAGTTTATAAAACTGTTATTAATGCGAATGAGATACAGATGCTCGATTCAAGAAATGAAGCTCAAGAAGCAATTGAAACGGTGCAAAGCATGAACCCAGAAACTAAAAAATTACTAATGCAACGTTTAAGAGAATCAGAACAAAGACCAGAAAGACAGCCGGTTAAATCTCACAAACAAATTGAAGCTGAATCAACCTGGGACGAAGATCGTGACGGCATACCATTTTAAATAAGGAAATTACCATGCAAAGCCTAGCTGAGCAGAAAGACGCAATAGTTCAAATCAAGATTAATCAGATGTTTAACGAAATGATGCATAAAGATTATTTTTCATTTTCTGCGATTGTTGAATGTGCAAAATTACTAGGCGCATACGGTACAGAATTCTATAAAGGCGGTATTGGTGAGTTGCTTAATGTTATGCATTGTGTAGATTTTATCAAAATACCCGATGAAACAAAAGAATCAATTCCGCAATTAATTCAGCAGCATTTATCAAATGGTGATTATTCTATTTTAATAGCAACAAATTATATTAATAATAAAAAAGAGTTTGAAATAAAGATCAAAAGAAAAGAAGAAGAAGTTAAGAAAAACTGGTTTATGAGTCTTTTTAAAAATTGAACCGTTGCGAAAATGTGGGGCTTGGGATTAATGGAATCAATATATTGGACTGATGATTTTAATTTTGTTGATATGAGCACAATTATCAGCATTAAAAGAAGAGACGGAAAGATTAAAAAAGTAAATTCATGCAAGAAAGGTATAACTAAACCAAATTATTTTGGCTTTCAAAGTGTTTGCTACCAAATAAATAGTAAGAAATATTTTATTAATGATGACGGATTTCTTCAAGAAAACCAGTTTGGTGAAGAAGAATCTGGCGACATTATAGAGGTGTCGTTACCAGCAATTTAAAAAGATCACTGAGAGATAGGGCGGCGCTGAGAATCGAAGAAGCGCGCGGAGTTCTGGCCATGGGCAAGAGAAGCTTAAGTAATTCTCTATACCGTCAGAAGAAAAAACCCTCTAGACGTAGATGTGGTTTTGAAACGCTGGCCTACACAACCTAGCCGGAAGTTAATCGACCGGCCCCTATCTCTGAGTGATTTTATAAGGAAGTTTGAGATGAAAACAAAAGTAACTAAAGGCTCTCTAGTAATAATTAATACTACAGATTCACCTTGTTTAAATTGCATCGCAAAAGTTACATCAATTAAAAAAGGAACAGTTTACGCCAAATATATCTCTAAAAATATGTTGAAAAAATATGGCAATCGCTATTGCTGGACATCAACCGGCATGGCAACACATATTCATGATTTTGGCATTGAAGTCTTAAAAATTAATACAGAAGAAAAAACTATTACAGCAAAGAAAATAAATAACTCTGTAGCAACCTATGAAGATGGGAAGCCTAGAGATTGGCAAGATGAAAGAATAACTATGGAATATAACCCTCGTGTTTTTATGAATTGAGGCAAGGTATGAACCTCTTAAAACGCTTAGCGCAATCTGAATTTGTGAAAGAAATAGCCGCCCTACTCTTCATCGCTGTGGCTATTGCAGGTGCGGCTTGTTTAGTTAGTAGCGAGTTTTGGAAATGACTATGAGCTACAACAGAACGTTTAAACATATTAAAAATGGTGATTTATACGAACTAATTGGTAGCGCATTGAATGAAGCAAATCAGAAGCCATTAGCAATATATAAAAGCGTAACTACCGGATTAATTTGGGCAAGACCGTTCAATGAATTTTTAAGCAAATTCGAACTGGTTGAGGAAAAATAATGGATCTATTCCACGCGCTAGGTCTAGGCAGCATTTTAATAATTTGTTTGGTGAGGTGGTGAGTGGAAAAGTTAACGAATGAACGAATAAATTTTATTTTGAACCATCTGTATTGCCCTCCTGGTGATGAAGTATTTGTTATTAGGGAAATATTGGAATCAATGAAATCTAAAAATTACCGCATGAAAACTGTGGAAGAATTAATAGCTGAAGGTTTCACTCTAACAAGCGATGGTCTGTTTTTTCAGAAAAAAGACATCAAGGTTTATTTAAGCGTAATAGTAATAAACCAAATTGAAAAATTTACTTTTCCAGATGGATCATTATCTGAAGGTTTGTATTTAGAGGTAACGGAATGAGCTGGATCAAAACGTCTGAGCGGTTGCCGCCTGAGAATGAAACCGTTATTGGAGTTTTTGATAATAGTTACGGAGGATTGCCAATTCTCGTTTCTCTTCAAATCGAAGAATATACAAATGCAACTCGCAGATTTTTTGTTGAGGAATGCTTAATTGATAACGACGATATTATTCCAATTGAAACTATTAAACTTTGGCGGAAAATAGAAGATTGGACTTTATGAAAACCTTCACTAAAACAAAACTAATCCCCGAAACAGAAGAAGATGTTCTGAGTCTGCGTGCGGGGGATGTGGTGCATTTTTACACACCTAAAGCAGACCGTTTAAAAATGAAATTAAACGATAACCCAAAAATAAACGAGATAACACCGCAAAGATATACGGCCTGGTTTGAATTTAATGGAGATATTGAGTTTGATTTATCAGACATTGAAAAAGTAATTCGGTGGGAAGAGCGATGAAACAAATGACAAACATAAAACTTGATTATGATAAATGGATTGAGCTTTTAGCTTTTACAAAAATTGCTTGTTTTAAAAGTAAAGACAACCTGCCTGATGAAGTGAAAAACCAATTATATAAATTACTTTCTGAAATAGAAAGTCAAATGGTGGCAAGCATTTAAGACAAGGATTTTAAAAAATGAAAACCACAGACATGAGCAAATTGCATTTAGCCAAGCGGGTTTATTTACGTAATGGAAATATAAGAGAAATAATTCATGTGAGCATGAATAGCGGTAATGAAGATTTCCCCATTTGTATGACTTACCAAAATGCTTTCAAAGCAGAGTATAAAAATAACGGGCAATGCGGAAGTAAATTAAGCGAGCTAGACATCATCGCTTTTGATATTGATGAACCGCTCTCAAATTTAGAACGCGCACATGAAATAGTAGAAAGCTGGCCTGAGTGGAAAAAGAATATCCGGTTAACAGCTAACTCACCAGAGAGAAATGCCACCGTTCAAATAGATAAAATGCTTTTAAAAAGTTTATTGCACGATTTAGTTTTTTATTCACCTGATCGAAAAAATGATGAACATGTTATGGCGGCCTATAAATTATTAGAAAATTGATCTCGACGACACCAATGTCGTTGACATAATAAGGATTTTAAAGATGAGCGAAAGAAAACTAGCGTCTGTACAAGCTATTGATAACTTGTTTCCAATTGAAGGCGCAGATGTTATTGAATGCGCACAAATTCTTGGCTGGAAAGTTGTAGTTAAGAAAGGGGAATTTAAAGTTGGTGATACTTGTATTTATTTTGAAATTGATTCTTTTCTCCCTATAGAAAATCCAGTATTTAATTTTCTAAAAAATCCTATTACTTACGAAGGCACTCAAGGCTTTCGACTGAAAACTATCAAGCTTCGAGGGCAAGTGTCTCAAGGATTAGCATTACCAGTTCGTGCATTTTCAGAATGCGCTAATTTAGAAATTGATTCTGATGTAACTGAATTATTAGGAATTAAGAAATGGGAAAGGCAAATTCCCGCACAACTTGCAGGACAGATGAAAGGAAACTTTCCTAGTTTTATTCGCAAAACTGACCAAGAAAGAATTCAAAATTTAAGTAAGAGCATAGATAAACATATTAATGGCTATGAATTTTTACCTACCGTAAAACTAGATGGTTCATCCATGACTGTTTATATAAAAGATGGAGAGATTGGAGTTTGCAGTAGAAATATAGATTTAAAAGATACTGAAGATAATACCTTTTGGAGAGTTGCGAAGGAAAAAAACTTACCGACTTTATTGATGGATTTCCATCTTAAAACATTTCGAAATATAGCATTGCAAGGTGAGCTAATAGGGCCAGGCATTCAAGGAAATCGAGAAAAGCTTAGCAAGCATAATTTTTACATGTTCGCCATTTTCGATATTGATGAGCAAGAATATCTGGCTCCATTCTGGGTAGGCGCTTTGTATGGAGAATACTTTAAGAATTTAGATTTTGTTCCTTATATGTCTCACTTGCAATTTAAAACCGAAACTGTTGATTCGATTCTTTCGTTAGCTGATGGTCCGTCTTTAAATGCACAGACTCGCGAGGGTTTAGTGTTTTTCAGAGAAGATGGAAAGTTTTCATTCAAAGTTATTTCTAATCAATATCTACTAAAAGAAGAATAATATGGACGACAAAGTAGCTGGGGTATTGGCTGAGTTTTTAGGTAACTCAATGATAAAGGCCGATATGCATGAAAATCGCAACTGGTTGTATGGTTTTGAATTTGACGCAGCTAAATTATTGTCGGAATTTTATGAAAATGGCGGCAGAGCTGGGAGTTTCTGGACGTATCAATTTATTAAATTAAATAAAGAAAATATTTTGAAAGGTTTATTACATTTTAATTTTAATTTAAGACAAGCAATTGAAGATGGGGTGATTGAATGAAAGAAATCACAGACAGCGAGCGTATGGATTTTTTAATTAAAAATTCAAAGGTGCAAGGATGGCAAACCATAAGAAATGGTGAAAGAGTAACATTTAAAACCCTTGGATTTGAAATTGAAGAGTGTGGTGAATTCGATTCAAACGAGCCTTGGCCGAAGTTAGATCGAGAAAAAATAGACAAAGCAATTTTGGCGGAGCGGGAGAAATGAATGCTTTATATATTATCTTTGAAGGAAAAAAGTGCTACACGAAGTCTTTCAACGACTGGACAGTAATTAAAGTGAGCAATGCAAAGACTCGAAAGCAAGATGAAACTTTAAAGCTTAATCGCATATTGAAAAGTTTAGCGGAGCGGGAGAAGAATTAGGATGGACAATAAAGAGAAATTTACAGAAACCTTAAATAATATATTCGCGTCATTATTACTAGATTCTGAAATTAATTGCACTCAGCAAATTAAAGATTATTTATCATTAGTTACAAAAGAAGATTTAGATGATCCAGATATAGTTTATCTGTACTTTACAAGTAAAATGGAAAACTGCTTACAAAATTACGCAGCTTCATTAGGTTTGGCTGGCCCAAAAAACTATGTTTTTGCACTGTATGGTTTTATTGATAATCATTTATCTAGTTTTTGCGAGCAAACCATGGGATCGGGCTGTTCGTCAGATAGAGCTAGATATTTAATTAGTTCGTATTTAAACAATAAAGAAATTCTTACAGGCCAGAAGTTTTACCATCCAAGGTTTGGCGATCATGCTCAATGGGTTGCTTTTATCGAATCTCTTGTTGATCTCTATTACGGAAAGCCAGAGAAGTTCTTGAAATCCACGCATGATTTGCAAAAAGCTTACGCACTAGTGAGAAAAAGGTTTAGTAGTGAATATGACGAATATGAGGAGAATAATTAAATTGGAAATAATTAAAATAAACGAAGCCGCTTTAATTTAGGGGTAAAGAATGATCGAGTTAGCATCTGAAAAAGAACTAAAAGAATTTACGGGGTATAAGCAGCTTCGTTGTCAAATGACTTGGCTTCGTCGCAATGGAATTAATGAGTTTTTCATTGGTGGTGATGGAAAAATCAAACTTTTAAAAAGACTTATTGAGCAAAAGTGTGGAATCAAGGACAGCGCTGATGGATCAGACATCGAACCAGACTACAGCAGCTTACATCATGGGAAAGAAAAGAAAAAACGATCGCGATCTTCCGGAGAGATGGACGCGGACCCAATACGGCAAAATATATTACAGAGTGCCGAAAGGTTTAGAAAATAAATTCGAAAATAAGCAATATTTTAAATTGGGTGATTCTGTTTCTGAAGCGTTTAAAGTTTGGGCATCATTAATTGATGTGTGCGAACTAAGTACGATGAGCACCGTATTTGATCGATATCTGCAAGATGTTGTGCCCAATAAAGCCAAGGCTACGCAGTCAAGCGATATTCGAGCAATTGGAATGTTAAGGCCGGTGTTCGGAAGTATGCCGCCCTGCTATATAAAGCCAAAGCATATTTATAAATACAGAGATTATAGAAGCCAAAACGCTTCAACAGTAGCAAGTCGTGAATTAGCAGTTCTTTCACATGTATTTACTAAAGCCATTGAATGGGGCGTCTTAGAAATTCATCCGATGACTGACAAAAAAGTTGTTAAACATTCAAAGAAGGACCGTGATAGGTACATTCAAGATTGGGAGCTAGAAGAATTTTTAGGTCACTGCTCACCATTACTTTTTTGGTACATTCAGTTAAAGCTTTTAACGGGAGCGCGTAAAGGCGCAATCGCATTGATAAGAGTGGATGATATACGTTCTGATGGTTTGTATGTGACTGAAAATAAAGTGAACAAAAAGCGCGTGTATTCTTGGAACGATGAACTAATTGATATAATTCGGCAGATCCTAAATTTACATGAAGTTAAATCTGAATGGTTATTTTGTACTAAAGAAGGCGGATGCTTATATAGAGACGGCGTTTCTCCTGCTCTATCTTCTGCCTGGCGTCGCGCAATGAAAAAGGCAAAAGATGCTGGCGTATTAAAAGAATCATTTACTGAACATGATATTCGAGCAAAAGCTGCAAGTGATGCGACAGAGGACCACGCTTTAAAATTAACAGGGCATACAACACGTAATACTTTAAGAAAAATTTACAGAAGAAAAGCTGAAGTAATTGAACCAAGACGGCTGAAAATATGATACGTTTAGCTGAATATGATATGTTAGGTTTTTGAAATTTAAGAAAAAACGCTTGTTTTATAGGTTAAAAATGCATTGAGAATTTCCGGCCTTTGCATTCATAATGCTGAGGTCGGTGGTTCAAGTCCACTCATTGCTACCATAAATTGAATATATAAACTGACTTTTTCTTCTTGATATATTTAACCTCAAATTCACGAAATTTTATCAAATCCCTAACTCGTCTTTCAAATCTTCTAAATTAAATAAAAAAATTATAAATTTTCCAAAAACTGACAATCAATTTAGCATTAATTTTTTAAATTAAAATTTTAGAAATTATGCAGCTTTAGCATTTGAAATTTGCTTATCATACTGTGAGCTTTAGATTTTCTTGAAGAGTTTCACATGATTAGCTATGGATTTAATAATTGACATGTTCAAATCATTTGCTTGCATTTGAGTGATTTCCTCGTTTGATACTTTCATATAGAGCATTATTAATTTTTCTTCGTCTTTAATAATGAACTCCTTAAGCATTTCAAGAATATCCAATTTTTGCACGTCTGTTTCATTCTGACTCATTATTTCTTAAAAACGAATATAGTTAGTATGCTGAAACAAGGTGTGAATATTTATAGGAAAAAATTTTCTATATAACATGTATAAAATAGAAATTGCTGTTAATTTCAGCAATTATACGATTGACAATTTTAAGTAAAATTATGAAAATTAAGATGCTGCAATTTTGGATATCGCGTAATGCAAATCCGACGCTAAAATTGCAAGTTGATACGATGAACTCCCTGCTAATCCAGAGTTTTGTGCATTTTCCGCTGCGGAATGCGCGATATGTTCCACACCTTTACTAATTTCAAGTCCTGCAACGTTTTGTTGTTCAGCCAATTCAGTAATATGTTTTACCATTTTTGCAGAACGTAGTGCGCCTTCATGAATCGATTTCAAAGACCCTTCAGCCTGACGCATGATAATTTCGCCCGACCGCACTTGTGTATTACATTGTTGCATGGTTTCCACTACACGACTGGTTTCATCTACGATTGCATTTATTAATAAAGTAATTTCAGTTGTGGATTGCGCAGTGCGTTGAGACAGTTTTTTTACTTCTTCAGCAACGACCGCAAAACCTCGACCGTGTTCACCGGCACGAGCCGCTTCAATGGTCGCGTTCAAGGCTAATAAATTAGTTTGTTGTGCAATATCACTGATAACTTTTAAAATACTTTTAATGGAATGCGAACGCTCTTCTAATTTGACTACCAGCTCTGAGGACATCGTTACAGAACGTGCAACGCTTACCATTTCTTGCGCGGCTTGAGCAATTAAATGCGAGCCTTCCTGAGATAATCGATTAGCGTCTTCACTGGTTTCCTGAGTAATAACAGCTTGATGAGCGACTTCAATAATTTTACCCGTCATCGCTACCATTTCATTAGCGGCTAATTTTGCAGAATGACTTTGTGCCTGAGAGCCATGAATCACTTCTATCATTAAATGCGATAATTCTTTAGAAGACGAAGTCACAGAATCGGCAACGCGTTCTACCGTTTTTGCAGCACCTTCTGTGCGGTCAACAAAGCTATTAATCCAACGTGCAAGATCGCCGGACTCATTAATTTTAAAGTTCGAAATATTTAAACGCTCACTTAATGAAGCACCGCCTTCTGCAACACGTAAAAAATAGTGCGACATTGTATGATATTGCGTCGCTAAGGGCTTATAGCAAAATATTGTTGAAGACATTACCCAGAACACAGTAAATCCAAATAATGACAAACCTAAATACTCTATTGGAAGGGTGTTAGAACTGTGCAACGCAGTAGCTGTGCTTACTCCTATTAAACCAAGAGTTGCAGAGCGCACCATTAAAGAATAAACAATGGATCGATAACTGTAGACTTCCGCTAAATCACCTTCACACATCATGCCCCACTGATCCGGTGAGCCAGGCAATTGAAACGTTAACCCCTTACCGATAACAGGAATATGACGATAATCTGGATAACCTGGATATTTAACAAATAGATTGTCACCTTTTCGAATCGTTTCGCGCACACCCGGATGTAATTGCTGAGTTGCAGGATCAGTAAATAAAATTTCAAATTCTGTGTGTTTTGCAATACGCACTACGCCAAATTTTGTCCGTACACCGCCCTTTAAATTTTCCCCGCCGGTAAAACTATTGTCTTCAAAACGTGATCTGGATAATGCGGTTCCTGGTTGAATTACAGAATTAAAATTACTTTTAACCATGAAAATATAATTATCACCGGATTCAGGATATACATGCCCTGCTTCACGTTGAATTAAATCTGACATCACATCATTAGGCACTCTGCCACATAAGATTCCAATAGCTTCACCATCTAGCGTTAATGGCTGATAAAACATCAGCGTTACTTCATCATGGAATTTAGAACTACTAGGTCCAATTTCTAATGTTAAAGGATCAATGTAAGGGCCATGTAAGAACTGGTTTTTTAAACCCTGCTGTACGGCAGCATTATTTAAATCATGCGCATGAATATGCTTTTTAAAACTACTAGAGATCACAGTACCTGATTTATCAACCAACATAAGTTCTGAAAAATCGTCGTTTGATCGACATATTTCACTTAAAACATCTGAAGATTCTGGCTTGAGAAATAACGGAGCCATGGTATTTCCAAGTTGACTTAGAAAATCCCATTTATTTTCCACCCATTGAATTAATAACTTTTTACGAGTTTCAGCAATGCCTTCAAAAGTTTCTTCAACAATCGAGTAACGCCATTTGTTCAAAAAACATGACCAACCCATTTTTAATTTGCCAGTTGCACCAAACCAAGGCAGCCAGCGCTTTTCCAAATCGCTGAAAGACATGTCATCGCTTTTCAAGGTCATACAAAATCCTTAACACTACAATCAAAGCTAAAACTATTTATTGGTGCACTCTTTTGGTGAATTTAATTAAAAGAATTTAATTAAAAAAATCATTAATTCATAGCATGCTGGCTTGAAAGAATTAGAGGGATATTTTTATTTTTACTAAATTAAATGGAGACTTTATATAGAATAGTCAAAGTGAAGAAATTGCTACAACTATAACAAACTAATGCGAAGAAATTGTTTCGAGAATTTCAGGAAGTAGCTCCCAGCCTCTATAAATCAAGCCGGTATACACCTGAATAAGATCCGCGCCAAGTGCAAATTTTTGCGCAGCCGATGCGCCACTATTAATCCCACCCACTCCAATAATAGTAAGACGGTGCTGCGCCGCATATACGACTGCTTGTAAAGCTTGATTTGCAAATGGTAATAAAGGCGTACCACTTAAACCACCGGTTTCATGAGCGGATATTGAAAATAATGTCGGTCTTTCGATGGTAGTATTACTAACAATAACGCCTTCCCATTGGTATTGAATTAAATAACTAATAATTTCTTCTAACGCCTGGCTTGTTAAATCGGGCGCTAATTTAAGTACTAATGGAACATGTCGACCATGTTGTATTTTTAAATGCGCACTTAAATCTTTTAATTCTGCTAGTAAAGGCACTAACATTTTAGGTTGTTGTAAATCTCGCAAACCAGGAGTATTCGGTGACGATAAATTTACCGTAATATAATCTGCAAAAGGATAAAAACGTTGCAAACCATATCGATAATCCTGCATCGCGTTTTCATTTGGCGTATCTTTATTTTTTCCGATATTAATTCCCAAAACACCATCAAATGCATGCCGCTCTAAATTACGTACTACATGATCGGCACCTAAATTATTAAATCCCATACGATTTATAATCGCAGCATCTTTTTCTAAACGAAATAAACGAGGATAAGGATTTCCCTCTTGTGGCCGAGGCGTAACGGTACCAATTTCAATAAAACCAAAACCTAACTGATGTAGCGCTGAAACATAATCTGCGTTTTTATCTAAACCCGCGGCGAGTCCTACTGGGTTTGGAAAAGTGATGCCAAATTTTGTCACTGGCATTTGTGGATACTTCGGTACAATCCTTTCTAATAATCGAAATCGATCCAACTGTTTCAACATTTTTAAACTAAAGTTATGACTTTTTTCAGCCTCAAGTTGAAACAATGCTGATCGAAACGGAGCATACGGTAAATATTGTAAAAAATTGGTCACGCTAGTCTATCCTCAGGGAATCATAACAATATACAAAAAACACACTAAAAAATTTGGAATTTATGGTGCGCGGTTCAGTGCGATAAAACGATGTTGTTCATCAAATATCAATTCAAAGCGTCCATAGATTCCATGATGCTGTACATGACGTTGTAAAGAATGTGCCGGAAATTGTACACGACGGCCATCCAATGCACGCGCTAATACTAAAGAGGTATGCCCTGAATACCAACGCTGGTAGTCTTGTGCTGAAATGGAAAGCTCAATCAGAATTTGATTTTGCATAATTTTGAGTCTGTTGATATTTGAACCTAGTTAATGATTATAAAGAATTGCCCGCAATCATTTGGAGAAGCACATGAGTTTAAGACCACTTTTTCGTCAATTAAAAACTCAGATGGAACGTGAAATTATTGGCCAAGCGGAATTAATTGAAAGTTTATTGATTAGCTTGTTGGCCGACGGACATTTATTGGTAGAAGGCGCACCTGGCCTTGCAAAAACCAAATCTATTAAAACGTTAGCACAATGTATTGAAGCGGATTTTCAACGTATTCAATTCACACCCGATTTACTACCATCGGACGTTACTGGCACTGATATTTATCGCCCTCAAACCGGTGAGTTTTTATTTCAAGCGGGTCCAATTTTTCATAATTTAGTTTTAGCTGATGAAATTAATCGCGCACCTGCCAAAGTGCAATCAGCACTTTTAGAAGCTATGGGTGAACGCCAAGTAAGTGTTGGCGGTACAACCTATAGCTTGCCTGATCTTTTTTTAGTTATGGCTACGCAAAACTCCATTGAACAAGAAGGTACATACCCATTACCTGAAGCACAATTAGATCGATTTTTAATGCACGTGATGGTGGACTATCCAACAATGGAAGCAGAGCGCCAAATTTTACATTTAAATCGTCAGTCATCTGCGGCGAATACTAATAACACAATGAATCGAGCAATTCCCCAAGCTGCTTTATTCGACGCGCGTAAAGAACTTTTGGATTTGCACATGTCCACCGCGGTAGAAGATTATATTGTGCATCTAATAGGATTAAGTCGTTTTCCAGAAGAAGAATGTCCGCCATTACGTTCTATGATTTCATTTGGTGTGAGTCCACGCGGTACAATTGCACTTGATCGCTGCGCGCGTGCCCGCGCTTGGCTAAATGATCGAGACTTTGTGACACCAGAAGATGTACAAGCACTTGCACATCGTGTACTACGCCATCGAATTGGCTTGTCATTTTCGGCCGAAGCTGACGGCATGACAAAAAATCAGTTAATTGACGCTATGTTAGATGCAGTAACTGCTCCATGATGAAATTTAAAAAAATCTCTTCAGCTTTTTCTAGTACTTCTGTTCAACCTAAAGTGAATATAGAAGATGAAGAAGGTATTTATTTAAATATGTCATCCATTCAAAAAGCGATGACATATTTAGCGTCCAACAAATCCCGTCACGTAATAAGTAAAAACCAACGCATGCAAGGACATTACATGTCGCGTGCGCGTGGTCGAGGCATGATTTTTAGTGAAGTACGGGCGTATCAACCTGGCGATGACATAAGAACTATCGATTGGCGTGTTACAGCACGCACCGATAAAACTCACACGAAAATTTTTGATGAAGAACGCGAACATCCCGTTGTAATTGTTGTTGATCAAAGTCCATCGCTATTTTTTGGCAGTCAGCATTGTTTTAAATCCTACATGGCAGCGTTAATTGCTGCGCTTACTGGATGGCTTATTGTCAAAGGCCACGATCGTTTAGGTGGTGTTATTTTTAATC
>JAZKFP010000057.1:0-5523 GCA_040386355.1 Pseudomonadota bacterium
TTTTAAATGATACAATCAATCATTACACCTAATTTTCAAACGCTACGGGTATATAATATTGCTTAGGAAAATTTTAGAATTTCAGAAATTGGACCATCTCCATATTTTGGGTAATCTATTCCTTCTAAATTTGCTCCAGTGATAGCAGCAACAGAGTCTAAGAAATCTCCATTTTTTCCGTTGTTCACTTTAACATAGCGTCCTGTAATTAAATTGCTTCCGCCTTTGCCTGCAAGCATATAAGGCATATTTTCTCCATTATGAGCAGCTCCATTTCCAAAGTCTGACATAATAACTACTAATGTATTATCTAAAAGAGATTGTCCTTGCACATCGGGTGTAGCGGCTAATTTCTGAATGAGTTCTACGCATTTTTTACTGTAGTATTTTCTATAAGCAATATAATCTAAATCATTTCCTCCATGTACAGCGCCTCCGTGTGCATCCACATTAACACCTGTGTCTCGTACCGTATAAGTTCCTTGGTTATTTCCCAACATAATAGAAACAACTCGTGTTAAATTGCATTGCAATGCTAATGATGCTACCTCTATTTGCATTGACATTAAGGTATCAAATTGAGAATCGTCTTTATCGTTACCGTTAAAAGTGCGTCGATTTAAAGTGGGTAAAGTGCAACCATTAGAAACAATCGATGTAGCATCTTGCAAACGCTTTTCAGCAGCTCGTATTGATTCAAGATGAATATCTAAACGTTCTTTTTCAGCACCCACTAATGCATTTCGGAATATTTGAAGGTTATTTACATTAGCGTCTAAAATACTCTTTTTGCGAATAGTTGAGAGATCTCCCAATGACGAAGTTGCGGCGTTACTGAATAATCGGCTAAACGCATTTAAAGGATTATCTTCAAACGGCATTTTTTTAAAATTAGAATAGGTGATAGTACTGTCGGCTTGTTGCATTGCCATTACACCTAATTGTAATGAAGAAAAGGCGGAGCTTTGTCCTAAAGTATTGCCTAAATATAAATCCATCGTCAGGGATTTGTTATTGGAAAATGCGAGATGACTGTTACCATGACCTGCCCCTGGAAGATTGATTCCTTCTACAAAAATACAAGAGTCTTTTATTGCATTAAATGGCTCGCTCATTGCGGGTAAAATAAAATTTGTTTCAGTGCCAGTCGGATGCCAATATTCAGGTAAAACCCCATTGGGTACATACAAAAAAATAACCTTTGAAAGAGGGTTTGCTGCAAATACATTTGGTACCCACAGTAAACTTGATGGTAATACCGATAATGCACTGAGTTGAGCTAACTTAGAAAGAAAACTGCGACGATTTAAAGCGCTCATGTATTTCCTAAAAATAAATGGTTTATCGGCGATAACGAATCATGTCTAATACACTTATATTTTTAAATAGTTGTTGCAATGATTGATCGTTCGTCTTGACATCTTCGACTAAATTTTTAATAACACAGGCATTTTCTTGCGCTACCGTAAGTCCTGTACTAAACCGCGTAAAATTTTCAGAAAGACAAGCAATTACTTGATCGGATTGGGCTAAAGATTTTCCTAATTCTTTTGTGCCCTGAAAAGAAATATGTTGTCCATCGCTGATTGAAGTTATTCCATGAATTTGCCCACTATTATCAATAGTCAATCCTTTGTCTGTGGTTCTTAATTGACCTATCGCATTAAATTCTTCCAATCCAAAGCCTAGAGGGTTAATAATTTCTTTATGACACCCAGCGCAACCTGGGCTATCCGTGATTAGTGCAGTACGTTGACGAGTTGTCATTGAATTTAAATTAATACCAGCAGCTTCAATTTGTTTACGAATAATCTCTCGATCATTTGCAATATTATTTGGAGGTGGTGGAACGGTGTGGCAAAGAATTTGTTCCCGAATCGTCACAGCGCGTCTAATAGGAGAACTATCTTTGCTGTCTGCATGAGTTGCTAAAAATGCTCCAGTTGCAAGTAAACCGCCTCTTGGTGAATTACTAGCATTTATTGGAATCGGTTGAGTACTGTTGGTTTGTCCGAAACCATACAAATTTGCAAGCTTGTAATCGACATAAACGTAATCATTGTCAAATAATTTTTTAATTGCATCATTATTATAAAAAACTGATGTAAACAAAGCTTTTATTTCAGCGTCCATTGATTGGCTTAATTCTGTTGTAAATTCCGGAAATACTGTTAAGTCTTTATTAATATTTTCGATACCGTCAGTTTTAAGCCATTGAGTAACAAATTTTCCCAGTTGAGCTTTTGCGCGAGGCATAGTTAATAATCTGTCTACCTGCGCTAGTATTTGTTCTTTAGATTTTAATTGATCATTTCTAGCGGTATTGATGAGTGTATTGTCGGGCGTACTTCCGGTGAAGGTGTAACTTAAGAAAGTAGCCATTTCAAAAGGTGTTAATTCATAAACTCCTGCTCCTAAGGTAGAGTTTTGCGAGAGAATGCCCATCTCTGATCGATATAGAAATTGTGGTGAAGTCAGTAAAGCGATTATTGCTAATTTGATCCCTTCGCTAACAGATCCACCGGTTAAATCATTTGAGAAAAATTCAGAATACAATGTTGTTTCAGCAATAGTGAGGGGACGACGCAGTGTTTTGAATGCAAACTCATTAAGAAAACGTATCTGACAATCAATATTACTAATGCCAGAAACGAGTGTATTGTTGGTATTTCTAAAATTACAATCAACAACATTTCTAAATTGATTTTGTTCAGACCAAGCCGCTATTTTTTCAGCGCTGTGTAAATATGCATCAAAATGCAATTCCGAGATTGCTGTAGAAATATTATTGTCAAAACCATGATTTTTTGGATCAATAGGTAATTGTTTTTTTATTTCAAAATTAATGCCGATTAAATCTTCAACCGTACTTTGATATTCATCGCGAGTGAGTATTTTTAATGTGCGTTTACCAAAGGTTGGTTTATCACAAGAAACCTGCATTGGATTGGGATTTAAACTGTCTGGATCAAATAGATTAACAATGTAATGCGCAATATTTTCAGCACATTCCCCATGACAAAATTGAGCGCTGCCCGATGGCATACTGGTTTGAATTTTATTTTTAATACTATTTAAAGATTTGTATAGGGAAAATAATTGAAAACTTGGTGAGGATGCTTGCCCATTGTTGCCATGGCACACAGCACATTCAGCATTATATAGAACTTGTCCTCTAGCAATTTTTTGTGAAATAGATAAAGGAATATTTTCAGGTGTTGGAACAGGTGTTGGAACAGGTGTTGGAACAGGGGTTGGAATAGGGGTTGGAATAGGGGTTGGAATAGGGGTTGGAATAGGGGTTGGAATAGGTGTTGGAATAGGGGTTGGAACAAGGGTTGGAACAGGTGCAGGTAAAGAAACTCCTACATACGACACATGATTTATTGAACAAGTAACTCGCGAAATTGGAATTGTTTTTTTGCCTTGTAAATGAAAGCTAACTTCATTTTTGGGAAAAATATTTGAATTATATGAAGCTGATGTAAAAAGAATACTTTTTCCAAAAGTGGTGTTAGTAATTACATTTGAAACACTGGTAATTGTGACATCTTGATCCAAATCAATGATTATTTTCCAGTCTGTTGCAATTACATTCAAAGGATTGATAATGCGAATGTTACTAATAACAAATCCATCTGCCCATTGATTCATGCTGCCCATAATACAATGTAAGCCGTTTGTGATAGGTAATGGTATTAATTTAGGGGATTTAGAAGGTTGTGGGATTAGAGTGGAAATTGGAATCGGTGTAGGTGCTGGTGTAGAGTTAAGCGAAGAATTTCTGGCATAAGAAACATGATTAATTGAACAAGTAACTCGCGAAATTGAAACTGTTTTTCTGCCTTGAAAATGAAGGCTAATCTCATTTTTGGGCAAAATACTTGAATTATGTGGCATTGATGTAAATAGAATATTCTTTCCAAAGGTAGTATTAATACTTGCATTTGAAAAATTAGTAATCGTGACATCTTGATCCAAATGGATCATTATTTTCCAATCTTTCGTACTAACATTTGAAGGGTTAATAATTCGAATATTGTTAATAACAAATCCATCCGACCATTGATCAATATTTCCAACAATACATTGCAAGCCACTGCCAGCTTGCGATGAAATTGTTTCAGTAGTTGAATGCGGAATCATAAATAGTGCAGAAGTATGTGTAGGTATCGAAGCTATAGTGTTTGGACTTAAATTTGAAGTTGTAGCAGGGAGAAGAAAAAAAGTATTGGAGTTTTCAGTATAAAAAAAATTAATTTTTTTAAATATTTCAGAAGTGATCTCAGCCTTATCTCTAGCACAGCCGACAGTAAATATAATCCCGATAAATAGAATTATTGTCGTATAAATTTTTAAAAAGCTCCTAACCATGAAGCGCATACTTTAAAAGCCTTTTTTATAGTTGGAGATTGAATTTAAATATACGTAGGTTAAAAAGGAGAATACGGAGTCTGGCAAGATGGGGAAGAAAATTTTTGTAACCGCTAGCTTAATAAATGTAAGATCACAGATTGATCTGCTGCAGAGCAATTCTTAGTGGAGATTTTATTTATCCTTTTATGAATTCTAAATAAAACTAAAAAATTACTGCTATATCTACCACTGCAAATATTTTTTACCCAATCCCAGTCCCAAAAGAGTCAGTAAAAAAATTGGGATAAAATAATACAAACCAATGTATAAAACTGCATCGTGATTACAATGCAATGAATAGGATGTTGCTGCTAAACAGCCTGCGCTAAATCCACTTAAAGCCCCTAATACTGAAGGATATACAGAGGCAGCTAGCTGCAACCAGTACTTCCAGACCAAGCCTAAAATAATTGCTCCACCCAATGTTATTAGAGATAAACAATATAAAGCACTGAAATCTAACAAGCTTTGGATTTGAGCAAAAGATTGAAATTTAATTTGGAAAAATATTTGCCAAATTAATATTACGCACGCCAAGGCTATAGGTAGAAAATGATGCAATTTAATTTTTTGCCCAGGTCGAGCAATATCAGTTAACAACAATAAGCTACTTAACCAAGCTAATATAAAAATACTCGGCTTCCAGAATAACGCTAAAGACTGATCTGATCTAAATCCTAACGTTAGAAATATGATAACTGTAAAAATAAACATTCCTATTAAAGCAAAAATCCATAGTGTGGTATTTCGCAAAACAGGTTTTGGTTGTAATTGATCTACTAACTGCTCAATCAAAAGATTCTTCATGTCGAACCTCCTGTGCCATAGCGATCATTTTTTTTAAACCTCTATGTATCATTACTTTCACTGATGCTTGAGTATGGCCGGTTTGCAAAGCCACTTGTTCGATACTAAGTTCCTGCAATTTTATAAGTCGAATCACTTCCGCTTGTGCATGTGGTAGGCGTTGTAAAAAAACCTGTACATCTATTTCTGCGTGTGGATCATTTTGTATATCTTCCGCTGCAATATCGTCTTCAAGTTCGGTTTCGACATATTTTAACGTTTTACGTAAATGATCAATCCAACGATGTTTGGCAATTGCAA
>JAZKFP010000058.1:0-2908 GCA_040386355.1 Pseudomonadota bacterium
GGTTTGAAATATTACCTATAATTTAGGAAATCTCATCTGCGTTCGGTATATACGATGGAACGTATACGATTTTATTCTTAAGGGAATTATTTTATTTCTGCTGGTTTAACCCATATTGTATTTGGAGAAAAAATGCGGAGTAATAAATCTTGTATACCGAATGCTTGTTGTTATATTTTTCTTCATGCTATTTCTTATTTGGCTTGAGCTTGCCGTTGGTGTTTTTGGAGCCTGTTTTGCAGGAAGCTCAACAAAAGACTATCCTTGAGTTTTGCTAAATTGTATGGATTGAGCATGAGAGCACTATTTTTATTGCTGTTAACCATTTTATCTTCAAGCGAGGCATTAGCTTCAAATACATCGTGTTCATATATTTTGGGTTACGCAACACAAAATCCTGGGTGGATAACTTTTACAGGTGCAGCCACCATAAATGCTGAGACTAAAAATATTAATGTTGAACTTTATAACGATAAGAATGAATTATCATTTACCTTGAGGGGTGAGCTACAAAAAAATAAATTAAATGCAATTTTTCTTAATAAATTTAGCGATGAAGGTGAGATTCTTGTCGAAGGTAATTATGAAAAATTTGTGAGATCGTATGGTGCAAAATCAAGTTTTACTGAAAGCTTGGTTGTTCAAAATCCCTATGTGTTTGTAGCAGTGACTTGCCACAAAAAAATTGAAAATTAATGTATTTATATTCCTAAAATCTTTTTCTTTTCTCTTACAAACTCTTCTTCTGAAATGATTCCTTTGTTTTTTAACACAGCGAGTTTTTCAAGTCGCTCATAGGGGTCACTGTCTTTATCGCTGACTTGAGGCGCTACATATTTATTATTTTTTCTGAGCTCAATTGCCGCTTGAATTTTATTTGTCATAAAAATAATAGTTTTCTTCCATACATTTTCAATGATTCGATGATTTGAACCATCCGTAATATGAATTTTTCCGGAGAATAAACTGGTATTGCCAGAAACCACTTGAACATTATCCAAATCAATAAAAAATTGTTTTAAACCTGAAATTAAACCTTTATCTAAGAAAATAATGCGGCGATCGGTTAGAACGATGAGCCAAGTATTACCGTCCATTTGGCCCGAGGTAAAACCTAACACTTGCTCCCAGGCCATAAGTGTTGCAGGTAAGAAGCTTAATTCCTTTTTAGTAAGAAATTGATCTTCACCCATTTCATCCGCAATTTTTTGATATTCGGCTTGAAGATCTTCGGGTGATGCATTTTTGAAATCAAACATGAGTTTTCCTGAGCGCTTAAGATTATCAAGTAAGGATTAAGTCTCGGAAGTATAGCCTGGACTAGGGGCAGCTTCTTGCTGATGAGATATGCCTGTATCATATTGGTTTTCCTAAAACCTTTTCAAATATTAATCTGCAACCGTCAGTGTTCGACACGGGCGAATAATTATTCGCCCGCATGTAATTTTCTACAAAACACTTTTCAGAAAATTTTTTATCAATAAGCAATAAGATATTTGCTTCGCTCTTTAAACACAAATCTAAAACTAAGCGCTATCAAATGACTTAAGCCTAAAATAATCACTGAAAAAATAAACCACAAAAAAATCGATGCTTCTAATTGGTAGGGGGCTAACAAACGATCCAAGACTAACAACCAATATAAATGCACAAAAAATATAGCGAAACTGGTTTCAGCAAGCGGCGCTACGAGTCGATGCATTTGATTGGGTAAATGTTTAAATGCAATAGTAAGTAATACGGCTAGGATTAATTTTTGTGCAAATAACCAATCTATTAAACCAGAATCAAAGGTTAAATAACCACTTTCAACGTAGTTACCTGTATACGAATCAATCATCAAGGGTGAAACCCAAACACCTACTATTAAAAACCAATTTAATAATGGCTTAGCTTCAAATTTTTTAAAAGCTTGCTCTCCAAACTGACTGCACCACATGCCTAATAAATAGGCGGGTAACGTATAAATTGCTAAATGAAATGTATTTAGATTAGGGAAGGTAGTTCGCTTGATCAATAAACTTAACATTGTAAAGGGAATAATTAAATAATAGTAACGAGGGCATTTAATAAAATGCATAAAAAGTGGAGCGGCTAAATAAAATATTGCAATCATTGGAATAAACCACAAGGCATAATTTAAATGCGCACCACCTTTAATATAAAACCAAGCGTACTGATAAAATAAAGAATGCCCAGCAAGTTGTGAATAAATTTGTTCAGCATGATTATTTTTAGTTGCTAAAAATATTGCAGGTAATGAAACAATAAGATAGGGTAAAATTACAGAAGTGCATTTTTTTTGAATATATATTTTAAACTGGAACCTGTGATGTAAATGATGAAATAAATATCCGGCGACAAACACAAAAATAATGGTACCGTTTTCCAATATATCCAGCATCCACATTAAAGGTTCTAAATCTCGCCAAGGAAATTCGCCTAAGGTATGGCCCGAAACAATTAAGAAAATTGCTAAGGCTCTTAAGCTATGAATGTTATTTAAAAAATTTTTAGGTTGCGATGTAGAAGTGGTAAGGGTTTCAGGAGAATCGACAATTACTTGCATACAATGACGAGTCCTTCTCATCAAATTTCAAAAGAAATGGTAACTTAAGCGTAGAGTATTAACGTGCGAAAGGTGAAAGAAGGGATTATAGAATACTGTAATAATGCCAGAAATTCTGGCACTATTAAAAAATTACTTTACATCATATATACCAAACGCAGAATGGTTTTCCCGTAGGCGCACGCGAAATAAGCCCGCGGAGCCTATAAATAAATAGGTGAGCAGGCGAGTGAGCGTGCAACAACCGGGAAAATCAATGTGCGGCAGGTATATACCCATAGCGAATGAGAATTAGGTGTTCATCCTGATCTTTTTAATCGCTCACATGCGTTGCATTTC
>JAZKFP010000059.1:0-1595 GCA_040386355.1 Pseudomonadota bacterium
TAAAAAACTAAATTGATCCTTGGGAGATAATTTATTAAAAATGTTTTTTATGATTGCATTTTTTTCTGAATTGTGAAAAATATCAAATGGTGATTCTTTATAGTTTCTAGTACTAAATACAGGTGATATTTGTTCTGAGGTTAAATCTTTTAATAAAATTTCAATTGCAAAATTATTTTTTAATCTGATTGCTAAATCCAGAGCAGTTTCAGCACGAGCTTCAGAGGGTTGTAGCAAATTAAGTTTTTGCTGTGTAGAAAATCGGTTTAGCAGCGCTTCTAAAAGTTCGTTGTCTTTATTTTCAATAAACATATCTAGAAGAGTTGGTTTTTCTCTTTCCACAGTGCTAAAAGAATCCAGTATTTTTTCTGATGATGAATTTTCTATGATAAATTTGACTATCAAGTGATTTTTGCTTTTCAGCGCACTTTTTAAATAGGCTTGAATGACATCATTTTTTGCAGTTAAGATAAATTGCTTACATTCTTCAAATGCATGAGTCATAAATAGATTAAATATTTTTTGATCGTTTGTGTAAAATGTTAAATCCAAGACATTTTTGTATTCATTATTTAGAATTTGAAATAAAATTTCTTTTTCATCGCGTGAAGTATTTTTCAGTATAAATTCAATTACCTTTTCTTCTGACACTGATAAGGCAGTGTCAAGCGGATTTTTTCCAGGTATCATATCAGATGATAACATTACAATTCTAGTTTCTTGATTGCATTCATTCAACATTAAATCCATTATTTTTATATTTCCATAACCAGCTGCAATATTAAAAGCAGTATACCCATCATCATCTTTTGCAAAAATTAGAAATTCCTTGTCTGAATCGGAAATTGATTTGAGTAAGAAGTTGAATATTTTTTCATTTTCTTCGTACGCTGCACAATGAAAAATTGTAGAACCTTCACTATCCTTGGCACGTATTAAATAGGTTTTATTTTCATCACTCAGATGCTCCAATAGATGCTCCAAAATAATTTTTACTATTTCGATATCATCTTTGCGTATCGCACTATGCAGCACAGTTTCTCTATTTTCGTCGCGGGATAAAAGCCAGGTTTCTGTAAATAGATTTTCTTGATTAAGTAGGATTTTAATTATTTCAATGTTTCCACTGTTCAAAGCTTCATGAAAAATAGTGCGGGTCATCACTGCATTAAACCAAGTAAATTTAATTTTATCACTGGACTTATTGATTAGAGTTTCAACTAATTGAGCATTTCCACTCAATACAGCAAGAAGCAGTATGGTTTCTCCAGTTGGAGAAGTAGAAATTAGTAAATCTCTTTTTACATCAGAGTTAACGCTTTCTAAAATAAAATCAACAATTTCTGAATGTTTATGCTTAATTGCAAGTTGGAGTGCGTTGTATCCATTTCGATTCAATAATAAAGGTGAAGCCTTATTATTTAACAACTCTTTCGTTATATTCACTTCTCCATGTCCGATCGATTTTTGCAATAGCTTGTTTTTTTTCTCAGAAGACATTAAAGGAATTATTTTTTGAAAAATCTGATCTTTTTCTGGATGAAAAAAAAGTGAAGATACACTCATTCTGTCGGATAATTTATAATTAGGATCTT
>JAZKFP010000059.1:1605-14385 GCA_040386355.1 Pseudomonadota bacterium
TAATTTCAGTTTGTATCGCATCATTAATGTCAGAGTACATTCCACGACCCCGAATCAAATCAGTTAAGGAAGCGGACGTTTGATCAATCAAATGACTAAAACTTGAATGTTCAGATTTTATCCAATCGCTCCGAGCCCCAATTCGCTCTAAACGCTGTTTAAGATCAGGCCTTTCTTCAACCATTTCGGCAGTGTCTTGTGCTAATTTCACTAGACCTTCATCAAAAGTAGAAGGAGCCCCAGCTAGTTTTTTAATCAATTGAATAAATAAAACTGGACTTGAACCAGGTGCATCAAGTGACACTACAAATAATTTGTTAATTAACTGCTCATAATTTTCAGGAAGATCTTTGTTAAAAATATCCTCATAAGAGCTGACTATCGGAGGTTTTTCAGTAGGTTGAAACTTATTAGTGAGTGCTTTAAATTTTTCAATAGATTTTTTATATAATACCGTGCAAGCAGAATTTAAATTAATACTTTCATAATCGTCTGCCATATGGTCACTTAAAAAATCTGAAGCATCCATATTAAAATATTCAATCGCTGGTAATTTCTTGACGGAATCAAGTGTAATCGCTGTGCCTTTTAATTCCGAAAGGGCTGTTAGTGTACTTTCTAAATTTTTACACAGTTGCTTGCACTGATTATCAATAGTTTCTTGAACAGCCGCATGGCCCACTTTAGAAAGCTGGGTAGGTAGGTATGATAATAAATTATGAATAATGGATGCAGGAACATCACCTTGTGGTGATAAAAACGCGTGATCAAGTTTTTGAATTAAATCTCTGGGTAAAAAAAGAGAAAGTAAAAAAGCTGGAACATGAATATGATTGCCTTGATAAACTAAATCGTAAATTTTATTATCAAACGTGCATTCGTCAATTGCTTGTCTAAACAGTAAAGAAAACTGTGAAGGCTCATCTAATATTTGAAGCGCGTCACTCAAACTATTGCCCATACCTGCAACACAATATCCATATTTTTCATCGCCTTGAGGTGGAGGAAATATATTGAGTGCATTGCCTTGTTTTTGCTCGGAGGATGGCGGTAATTTTTGAATGAATTGATCGAAATCCATTAAAAATGTTTTCATGGGAAGGGTGTCGTGATGTCTCTGGCAAAATTCTCTTAAATCCCCTCTCGGTTTAGATACTGTGATTGCTTCTTGCGTTAAAGTGGTTTGAGTTAATTTCTTTAAAACTTCCACTGCATTATCGTATGTCTTTCCGATTTCATGCTTAATGTCTCTAGGCGATAATTCTAACCAATTGGTCGAGCTAGTTTGGCGCTGTGCGATTTGTTGTTGAAGATGATCAGTATATCGAGTTAAAGATTCTTTAAAGCCCAAAGAAATATCGTTAGGGAGAGTTTCTAAAAGGCTGCGAATTTCCTTCTCTAATTGGATTGCTGCTTCTTGTGGGGTTTGAATTTTTAATTTGTTGGATGGGGAAGATGACCTCATTGAGTCAGCGTTTGGGGAGCGAGGTACTACGGATGAAGGCGTGGATAAAGAGCTGGAGTCGAGTTCCAATTTAGAAGGCGCTAATGAGTTCGGTCTAATCCCCTGCATAAATACTTCTCTTCTAATATATTTTTATAGTTAACCTCCCTGTATTTGGTTAATAAATAGTTCTTAACTATCTAGAACTTGCTGGGTGGATAAAATATATCTTTGATATAGTTTTGTAGGTTTTATTAAGAATTGTTCAATTATTTTGTTATGAGAAAATGTAAATCCTATTTATGTGGAAGAATATTCCTTTCATAAAATCGAAGCATGTTGTTTAAAGCTTGCATTTAACTCTGAAGTGTATAACTCAACTTGAAAGTCATATTTTACTGAGAACTGCTCAGTTTGAAATTTATGTACTATTTTTGAATCAATTGCCCTTATAGACTTGCTTTTCAATACGTAAAGAAACATAAGGTAGGTATTGGAAACAAATATTAGCTAAGGAGAGCTCCTAACCTATTTGAGAGATACATATTTTTATGTTCGATCAATTTGACGCACTTGTACTTGCTCGTATTCAATTCGCCTTTACGGTGTCTTTCCACTTTATTTTCCCCGCATTTTCCATTGGTCTTGCAAGCTATCTTGCAGTGCTTGAAGCCTTGTGGCTTAAAACAAAAAAAGAAGTCTATTTAAATCTATTTAAATATTGGTTAAAAATATTTGCGCTCACATTTGGCATGGGCGTGGTTTCCGGCATCGTAATGTCTTATCAATTTGGAACCAATTGGTCGGTGTTTTCCGATAAAGTTGGATCAGTCATCGGTCCATTAATGGCGTATGAAGTCATGACTGCTTTTTTCTTAGAAGCAGGATTTCTTGGCGTTATGTTATTTGGCATGAATCGAGTTGGTGAAAAACTGCATTTTGCAGCAACTTTATGCGTTGCTGTTGGAACCTTTATTTCTGCATTTTGGATTTTATCGGCGAACAGTTGGATGCATACACCAGCGGGCTTTGCTATTCACCCTAACGGCCAATTTATTCCAGATGACTGGATGAAAATTATTTTTAATCCATCATTTCCATACCGTTTATTACACACAATACTTGCAGCGTATCTCACCACTTCATTAATTGTGGGGGCAGTTGGTGGTTGGCATTTATTAAAAAATAATAAAAATGCAGGCGCTCGAACCATGTTTTCTATGGCGATGGGAATGATCGTGGTTGCAGCACCGATTCAAATTTTTATCGGTGATATGCATGGATTAAACACACTTGAACATCAGCCCGCAAAAGTTATGGCGATGGAAGGGCATTATAAAAGTTATCCTGAAGGTGGCCCACTCATTTTATTTGGAATTCCAGATCAGGAAGCCGGAGAAATACAATATGAAATTTCAATTCCAAAACTATCATCTTTAATTTTAAAACATGATTTAAATGCACCATTACATGGTTTAGATACGATTGATCGCAAAGATTGGCCACAAGTGCCAATTGTTTTTTGGTCGTTTCGAATAATGATTGCAATGGGAATGTTAATGTTAGCGCTTGGAATTATTGGCTTAATAACTCGAATCAAAAATAAATTATACGATTGGAAACCATTACATCGATTTGCGGTATTAATGGGTCCGTCTGGTTTTATTGCTGTACTTGCGGGTTGGATTACAACGGAAGTGGGAAGGCAACCATTTACCGTTTATGGATTATTGCGGACAGCGGATTCTGTTTCTCCAATTGATGCGCCAGCGGTAGCAACGTCATTAATTATTTTTATAATTGTTTATTTTATCGTGTTCGGTGCAGGCGTTGGATATATTTTAAAACTTATGGCGCATGCCCCGCATCATGGAGAATCTGGTTTACCGGGTCGTGATCCAATACGGGCGGCAGGTATTACTCCGGCTCCTGGCATTATTTCCAAGAACACAATTGGTAAGAAGGACAAAAATCATGAGTGATTTTTTTGACCTACCAACGCTCTGGGCTTTTATTATTGTTTTTGCAATTTTTGCTTATGTAGTAATGGATGGATTTGATTTAGGAATAGGAATTTTATTTCCATTATTTACAGTGGGTAAAGAACGTGACAGCGCTATGAATTCGATTGCGCCGTTTTGGGATGGTAATGAAACTTGGTTAATTTTAGGCGGCGGCGGATTATTAGCAGCGTTTCCGTTAGCGTATTCCATTATTTTACCAGCGTTATACGCGCCGATTATGGCAATGTTATTAGCTTTAGTATTTCGTGGCGTTGCATTTGAATTTCGTTGGCGTGATCCTGCACATCGAAAATATTGGGATGTCGCATTTACTTCAGGTTCGATCATTGCAACCTTAGCGCAAGGAATTACATTAGGTGCGTTATTGCAAGGAATTAGCGTACAAGGTCGAGAATATTCAGGTGGTTGGTGGGATTGGTTTACACCTTTCAGTATATTAATTGGAGTAAGTTTAGTAATTGGCTATGCGTTGTTAGGCGCAACCTGGTTAATTATGAAAACTGAAGTGCCCTTTCAAAACCATTGTTTTAAATTAGCAAAACTATTTGGCGCATTAACCATTATTTGTATGGCCTCAGTAAGCATAGCATCGCCATTCGTAAATGATGCCTATTATAAAAATTGGTTTTCGATGCCGCAAATATTATTTACAGCACAAGTTCCATTATTAGTAACGATTGCGTCGTTTGCATTTTTCTGGAGTCTTAAAAAACGACGAGAATACCAACCATTTTTTATTGCATTAATATTATTTACTTTAGGTTTAATTGGCTTAGGAATTAGTATTTTTCCTTTCGTAGTACCTGGTGCAATCACTATTTGGCAAGCTGCCGCACCCGACAAAAGTTTAAATTTCATGTTGGTCGGAGCAACCATTTTAATTCCAATTATTTTGTTATATACCGGCTATGCCTACTGGGTATTTCGGGGTAAAACTGCACACGAGGGTTACCATTGAAAAATTATCCTACATTAGAAAAATGGTTATGGTTTGTGGGACTTTGGGCGGCAGGAGTTGGTGTCACTACGTTAATCGGTTTTATTATTAAAATATGGTTAAGGTAAATTTTTAATAAATATTTTTTTACCCTTAGCAATACGATAAGCATCGATTGCTGCAACGACCCAAATAATTAACACAACCCAGTTTGCAACGCTGACCCAAGGATTAACATTCAAACTCGCTTGAGTAGCAGCATCAGCAATTTGATTTATATCGATAGCTCCTTGCGAAACGTCCATGTCTCCAATAACTTTTTCTGCCATTTTCATTATATTTTTTATAAGAAATATTAAAAGTGCAGCGGTAACGCCAATCCAGATTAAACCGCGTTGATATTTTTTTAACAATAAATGGCCAGTGCCTGGAAAAACAAATAATGATAATAAAGCAGCTTTGGTTGGTTTTTTCATAGTGAGTTATTTCTTTAGTTTAATTCATATCTGTTAATAAACATCGAGCATAATTTCACTTGCATTTAAAAAATCTACTTATTAAGTCACGTGTTTAACTAAATGTATGACCATTGCATTGGCAAGTTCATTCTCACCTACAAATGCAGTAATATTAGTTTCTTTATTCAATAATTCAGCTTCTTCTAAATTGTGACTTCTTACAATAATGTCTATATCTGGATTTAACTGACGAGAAATCTCTGCCATTTGTCGAACTTTTAAAGATTTTGAAGTTGCAATGACTAATGTTTTAGCATTTTTAGCATGAGCCTGAATTAAAACGAGAGGTTCAGCAGCATCTCCCCAAACCGCATGAATTCCTTCGGCGCGTAAACGTTCAACAAGTTCACGATTTTCTTCTACAACAACAAAAGGTATTTGTCTCGAAGTGAGAGCATTCGCGATATATTTTCCCACGCTTCCCCACCCGACGATAATGACCTGCTTCGCTAAATATTTCATATCGGTTGTCATAGGAAGAGCGGTTAAAGGGTTATTGGTTTGATCCAACCATCGCCTAATTTTTGGTCTCTTTGAAATCCAGTTTTGGATTGGATTAATAAAAGTAAACATAATGGGATTTAAGGCAATCGAAATTAATGCTCCTGCTAGAATTAAGTTTTGGCCCTCTTTAGATAACAATCCTAATGACATTCCTAGCGTTGCGAGAATAAAAGAAAATTCTCCGATTTGAGCAAGACTGGCTGAAACAGTAAGAGCAGTTTTAATCGGATAACGCAATGTAATAACGAGTAAAAGTGCAGCGATATATTTTCCAAATATAATAATCGCAACGGTTGCTAAAACTTGCGTCGGTTGATCAATTAAAATGCTTGGATCAAATAACATTCCGATCGACACAAAAAATAATACGGAAAAAGTATCTTGTAGAGGTAATGTTTGTTCCGCGGCACGGTGACTATATTCTGACTCACGCAACACCATACCCGCAAAAAAAGCTCCTAGTGCAAATGAAACACCAAATAAAACGGCTGAACCATAAGCAATACTAATCGCGGCAGTTACTACGCATAGCGTAAAAAGTTCGCGAGATCCAGTTTTAGTAACATGCCAAAGAATCCACGGAAAAAGTCGTCGACCAAAAATAAGCATAAACGCAATAAATCCAATTACCCTAACAAGAGTAATTAATACGGTTGTTACCGTATTTGCTGACGAATCCGCAGTTTTAATTCCGCCTATTGAAGTTGCGAATATGGGTAGGAGAACAAGCACCAATATCATGGCTAAATCTTCAACTATCAACCATCCCACTGCAATACGTCCGTTCGGGGTATTTAGTTCGCCACGACTCTCGAGTGCTTTTAATAATACAACGGTACTTGCCACGGAAAGTGATACTCCAAATACGAGCGCTTCACCGATGGGCCAGTCACATAAAGTAGCTACCCCTGTACCCAGAGCGGTAGCAACAAGCATCTGCACTAATGCTCCAGGTACAGCAATTTTACGAACCGCCATTAAATCTTTGATTGAAAAATGCAGACCTACGCCAAACATAAGAAGCATCACGCCAATTTCTGCTAACTGACTGGCAATTTCGATGTCGGCTACAAAACCTGGTGTAGCTGGTCCAATAATTATTCCAGCAAAAAGGTATCCAACTAACGCTGGTAAACCTAAACGCATTGCAATAAATCCGAAGATTAGTGCAAGACCAAACCCGGCGGCGAGAATGGTAATTAAACTTACAGCGTGAGGCATTAAAGTTTTCCCTAAATATAATAAATTTTAATTTTCTTAATATTTAAGTAACTGTGCAAAGTAATCAAACTAATTACTAAAAACCGGGCTTGCTTTTAACGGTGCAACTCCGGCTAACAACCATTTATCGCCTACCCGCTTAAATCGAATTTGCAAACGTGCGCGTTCACCGCGACCTTCTTTGGCGATAATCATTCCTTCACCAAATATTTCATGGTGAACGGTTTGGCCAACACGAAATTCTGGTGTGGAAGATTCGGGGTCTTGATTTATTTCAAGGTCGGAGTCGTGATAATTTGGACGTTCAAATGAAATGGAACTTTGAGAATTCCAACTAACAGGTCGACGTAACGTGCCATTTAATCGAATTTCTTCGATATAACCATCGGGTAATTCATTGAGAAATTTAGAACGTGTATGCATGCGATATTCGCCGTAAATACGGCGTTGTTCTGCATATGTCATAACCAATTTTTGACGTGCACGCGTAATTCCCACATAGCAAAGTCTGCGTTCTTCTTCCATTTTAATCGGATCTTGAATACTTGCAGCCGAAGGAAATAAACCATTTTCCATGCCGGTTAAATACACCACAGCAAATTCCAACCCTTTTGCTGCGTGCATTGTCATAAGCTGTACGGTTGTTCTACTGTCTTTTTCGTTTTCGCTAAATTCTAAACCCACATCATCGAGAAAATTACGTAATGCTTCAAAAGCATGATCGGTTTCATTTGTAACATCGGAATAAAATTCTTGTTCATGCGCTTTACCTGCACTTACTAATTCTTGTAAGTTTTCAATACGTGTTTGTGCTTTCTCGCCGCGTTCTGATTGATATGCAGTTAATAATCCACTGCGCTGTAAGGTTATTTCAATTTGTCGATCCAATGATTTGCCTTTACATTCTTCTTCTAAATTATCCAATAAATTAAAAAATTGATTAAGTGAAGAATGACTACGACCGGCTAATTCTTTTGATTCAATTAATATGCAGCAGGCTTTCCACATAGAAATGCCCCGATCACGCATTATCTGACGAATTAAATCTAATGTTTTGTCCCCAATACCGCGCGTTGGAAAATTAATAATGCGATCGAGTGCTGCATCGTCATCACGCGAGCAAATTAAGCGTAAATAAGCGAGTGCTGATTTAATTTCAGCACGTTCAAAAAATCGTACGCCACCGTAAATTTTATAAGGTACATTTTTTTGAATTAATGCATCCTCTAAAACACGCGATTGAGCATTCGAACGATACAAAATTGCAATTTCGTCATAATTAATATTTTCTTGTTGTAGACGTTCAATATGTGAAGCAACAAAACGCGCTTCATCTACTTCATTAAATCCACCATACACTTGGATGGGTTCACCTTTCGCGCCAGCGGTCCATAAGTTTTTACCAAGCCGATCTTGGTTGTGTCCAATAATATGATTTGCCGCTTCAAGAATAACTTGAGTTGATCGATAATTTTGTTCCAAACGAATAATTTCGCCTTCAGGAAAATCCCGATTAAATTGACGTATATGTTCAACTCGCGCCCCCCGCCAGCCATAAATAGATTGATCGTCATCGCCGACTAATGTCAGGGTATGTTTAGGATGATGTAATAATTTGATCCAGCGATGCTGCACATCGTTCGTATCTTGAAATTCGTCTACTAAAATATGTTCAAAACGATTTTGATAATATTTCAAAAGATCAGGATTTTGTTCGAGTAGTTCGCAGGTACGCAGAAGAATTTCGCCAAAATCAATCACGTTTGATTTACGACAGATTTCTTCATAGCGTTGATAGACTTCAATCAGTCGTGGCTGTACATCTGAATCCTTTTCACGTGATTCATGCGGACGCAAACCCTGATCTTTTTGGCGGCTGATAAACCAACGACTTAATGCAGGAGCCAGTTCTGTTTCTTCAATACCTAGTTCTTTATGTAATCGTTTAAGCAGTCGCAGTTGATCTTCACCATCCAGGATCTGAAAGTCAGCGTTCAAACCGGTTAGCGTATGATGCTGACGCAAAAAACGATGACATAAACTGTGGAATGTACCGATCCACGACGAATGTCCAGGCTGCATACGTGCGCCATCATCACGATTCCCCTGCAAACTTAAAACGCGCTCACGCATTTCGCGTGATGCTTTGTTTGTAAAAGTTACAGCCAAAATTTGCGCGTAATTTGCGCCGCTCAATTCCATTAACCAAGCCATACGATGAACCAAAACACGAGTTTTCCCACTACCAGCCCCCGCTAGCACCAGTAATTCTTGATGTTCTGAAGTGACCGCTTGGCGTTGAGCATCGTTTAAATCAGCAAGTATTGAAGTTACGTCCATGGTTTTATATTCGGAAAATCTAGGTTTTCCAAGCACTCCGATTGAAGAAAATTAAAAGAAATTATTCAAAGTGTTTTTAATGTTCAAGTAATTTTTGAAGTAACAAGCCTTCGTTATTTTATGTTTCAATGCAACAAGAATTGCAGCAACAAGAATTTAAGTCATATGAATTACAAATTCGAACTAAAGCAACCATAGACCTCATTCTAAAGAACGAGTACAAATGGAGCCACATTTATTAGCACATCTATAAAGATAAGATCGGAGGCGGGAAGTGGACATAGATAATCCATTTTGTTGGGTAGAGTCGCGCGTTGGTGGAATGCGTGAGCGATCACTAACGATCGCCCAACGGCTCTGGACGTCACGTTTATTACTTCGACCTTTTGGCGATAAAGACCAATCTGATTTGGCAGATATTCTGAAACACTCTTCCGTAAGCGATATGTTACTGGATGTACCGCCAGACTATGATTTGGAACATGCGGCTACTACGCTTAAATATTATCAAGAAGAAACTGATTTTCAGCGCGGTTATTATTACGCAATTCAATGTCGAGGTCCGCAAGGTTATGCCGATGGCCCAGTAATCGGCGCAATTTCATTACGTTGGGATATTCCGAAATTTTCTGCGGAGTTAGGATACTTTTTCCATCCTTCGGTTTGGGGAAAGGGTTACTGCACTGAAGCATCGTTGGCACTAATGTGGGCAGGGTTTCAACAATTAAAAATATCTCGAATTTTTGCTCGTCACATTAAAGGTAATGAGCGTTCTGGTCGCGTGATGGAAAAATTAGGGATGCAATTTGAAGGGCATTTGCGTCAACATATTTTGGTGCATGACAAATTGGAAGATACCGTTTATTTTGGAATTTTAAAGCCAGAATTTATACAAGTAGCGGCCAGTTATCGTCAGCAACTGTATCAACTTGAACGTCATAAAGAATCTTCTAGCGTTACAGCTTGATAGCGTTACAGCTTGATAGCGTTACAGCTTAATAATCGAATCGTATAGTCCAAAATAACTCTTTTGCATTTTTTGCATTTCATTTTAAGCCAATGCGATTAGCGCATATAATTTCAAATATCCTTAGGATTTTCTTTATTCATGTCTTTAAAAATACAGCAGACATTTTTGTCGTTGTGGGCAAAAGCTGGGAAATTACCTTTTCCTTGGCCGATTCGAATAGGTCGTGCTGTAGCTCCATTGATAGTTCCACTGCTAAAAAAAAGAAAGCATATTGCGCATGTGAACCTCAAATTGGCTTATCCAGAATTATCAGAATTACAGCACGTGAAATTACTTCACAACACGATGCAGGAAAATATTATTGGTTTATTTGAAACTGCATTTGGCTGGTGGGGGAATTTAAATTCGATTCAAATTCATGCAAAGGGTTTTGAGAAATTACGCGAATTACACACTTCAGGTCGTGGTGTATTATTAGTTGGTGCACATTACACCTCACTTGATTTGGGCGGCGCAATCGTTGCAAATCTTTTAAAAATTCCAGTTAGTGTATTATATCGACCCAATAATAATCCGACGATTGATCAGATTATTCTTGAACGTAGACAAAAACTCTATCAACAAGTAATTCCGAAAAATGATATGAGACGCATGATTCGATTGCTACGTAATGGTGGAACGTTGTGGTATCCAGCTGATCAAGATCATGGCAAAAAACATTCAGTATTTGCGCCATTTTTTGGACAACAAGCTGCATCGTTAATCATGACTACGAAATTAGCGCAAGCATCAGGTTGTGCAGTAATGATTTTAGGATATTTCCGCGACGAGAAAAATCATTATCATATTGAGTGTATAGGTCCACTTAATAATTATCCTTCTAACGATTTAGTAGCGGACGCAACACAAATTAATCAAAGTCTCGAATATTTTATTCGCAAAAAACCCAGTCAATATATGTGGGTACATCGGCGATTTAAGACGCAGCCTGACTCAGTTAATTTTTATAAATAAATACCTTCTGCACATTGATTTTCCCGGGTAAAATATTTTATGAAAGGTGTTTTGTGGAAAAGACCATGCGGGCGAATGATTATTCGCCCCTACGGTATCCGTTAAAGATTTATGTATTTTTAGGAAAGTGATATTTTTTTGTAGGGGCGAATAATCATTCGCCCGTGTTAAGCGCTGCCTACTACTGATTCAATATTTGAAAAGTGTTTTAGGAAATCCCATCCGCGTTTGGTAAAAGTGCATTAGTAAATACTTTCAGATATTCACAATGTGCAATTGAAAGCCGCCTTTCTGTAAAAAATTCATTTCCTGTTCTAAATCCGCTTGTGTTAATGGATGTTGTTCTAACCAATCGGTAGGAAGAGTCAAACGAATTTTTTGATTGGTAATCTTTATGGAAAGTTGTTCGGGCATTTCGATAGAGCGAGAGTGATGGAGTACTACTGCAATTCTTAAGAGGACAATTAAATGCATTATCGTATCGCGAAACTCTTCTAACGTATCTTCCAATAAGTTCAAACTGAGTTTGCGTCTATGATTGTGCACAAGAATTGCTAAAATTAATTGTTCTTGTCGAGAAAAACCGGATAAATCCGAGTGATGTAATAAATATGCACCATGTTTATGAAATTGCGTATGCGAAATTGCTAAACCAATTTCATGCACTAATGCCGCACGACGAAGCCAATCAATTGCATTGTGTTGCTGCTCTGTAGATGGTTGTTTAAAAGGATTTTCGTTGAGGTCTTGATGATACAAAGAAATAGCGGTTGTCATTACCTGGTTGGCATGCTCAACATCTACATGATAACGCTCCATTAACGCAAGGATAGTACGATCACGAACATCTTCATGTTGAGTCCGACCCAATTGATCGTACAACACCCCTTCGCGCAATGCGCCATCGCTATAACGTAAGGTTTGAATATCAAATTGTGCAAACAATGCCCAAAGAATTGCTAATCCTGAAGGAAGAATGCCAGATCGTTCAGCTTTTAAACCTGGCAAGCTCAATGCGTCAACATGTCCGGCTTCAATAACGATTTGGCATAATTTTTCTAACGCTTTGCGTTCAATTGTGCCTCCTTCATTTCCCATTTGATGCAGAACCTGGCTTACGGCGCGCATGGTTCCAGAGGCACCAACAACTTCACTCCAATTTACATGTTTGTATTCATGCTCTACTGACAGAAGCTCTTGTCGTGCTGCAGTGACAGCTTTTTGAAAAGATTTTTTAGTAATGCTGCCGTCAGCAAAAAATAAATCTCGATAAGATACGCAACCCATATGCAAACTTTCAGTGACTAATGGTTCAAATTGCCGACCTAAAATAACTTCGGTACTACCACCACCTATATCAATTACTAAACGCGGCGCGCCGTCGTCCGCTAAGGTGTGAGCGACACCCAAATAAATAAGTCGTGCTTCTTCACGTCCAGAAATAACTTCCACTGGAACGCCTAATAATTTAGAAGCTTGCTGAATAAATGACTTGGCATTTTTTGCCATTCGGAGTGCGTTTGTACCGACAATACGAATATTTGCTCTTTCAACGCCACGCAAATGCTGCTCAAATTTTGAAAGACAAGCAATCGCTCGTTCAATCGCTTCGGGTTTTAAGCGATGTTGATCAGCGAGATTTTGTGCAAGCTGTACTTTCTCAGAAGCAGTCTCCAAAATTTTAAGCTCACCTTGTTGAACTTGCGCTACTACCATGTGAAAACTATTAGAGCCTAAATCGATAGCAGCAATACGAGGCATTGGAATATTCATACGTTGCGCCTTGATGAGTCTGGCAGGATGAAAAT
>JAZKFP010000060.1:0-10856 GCA_040386355.1 Pseudomonadota bacterium
AAGAATTATTAGCGATTAAATCGATTGAAGACGACAATGATTTTTTTGCGCTTGGCGGCCATTCATTAATGGCGATGGATTTAGTATTTAGCGTGCAAGAACGTTTTGGTGTATCGATTGAATTAGGAAAGTTTTTACAACATCCAACTTTAGCTGCAATGCTACAAGCAGCGCACGCGCATCAAATCACTGTTGCATCAATTTCAAATAATTCTAAAGAAAGTCAATCTGAAAAAAATCAAAACGATTTGCCGTCGGTTATTGCTTCGCCTGCAAAAATGGCTGCATTAGAAAACAACCTTGAGCGCATTCCAGAATATGTACCAATGACGCCGTTGCAAAAACGATTGCATGTCATTAGTCAGCGGGTTTTACAACCGGAAATGTTTCAAATTGTCGCGCTCTACGGTTTTAAATCCAAATTAAAAGGCGCGGATTTGCGCAATATTTGGTTGCAATTAACACAAGCCCACGATGCTTTTTATTTGGAATTTGATACCGATAATTGGACACAAAAACGCGGCAATGTATGTCGTGCTGTTGTCGATTGGATTGAATTAAATGACGCACTAACGTCAGATTCGCCTTGGATTCAAAAACGTTTAGCCAAACCTTTATATATTGAGCAAGGGCCACTTGCTGAAATTTCGGTAATTGAAACCTTGGCAGGCGAGCAACAATTATTAATTCGCGTGCATCATTTAATTTTTGATGGCGAGTCGCTTCGGGCCTTATTACAAGAATTTTTAAATGCGACGGTTGAGAATTCACTTCCATCCAAGAAAGCGCCATCTTTTTTACGATACGCTTGGAATGCTTCACAATCGAATGCGCAGCGTACTTCGGCAAATGCGTATTGGTTAGAGCAATTAAATCAATCGTTACCTGTATTGGATTGGGTTTTACCTGATTCACGTCCCCCAGTTAAACAATCGCGTGGAGCTTTATTATCACGTCAACTATCTTCAACACACACCCAAGCATTAGTTGACTTAGCGCGTGAGCAAAAATGTAGTATCCAAGAATTATTACTGACAATTCACGCTGCGTTATTGAGTTATTTAACCGGCGCGGAAGAAGTAATGGTAGGGGTACCATTTTTGCCATTGCACGAACGCGAAGATTATCAAGTGGTAGGGTGTCGTATTGAAGTATTGCCCGTACGCCTTGGCTTTAGTTTTGGTGCAAGTTTTAAACAATTGGTTGAAGCAACTTGTGAAGCGTTGCGCAGTGCCATCTCACATGGTCATGCAAATTTCACCGAAGTGCTCGAAAGTATTCGATTATCACCTGATATGAGTCGAACTCCTCTCTATCAGAGCTTATTTACCTTTTTAGATAATCGTTCGACGCAAGCACCTGTGGGATTAAAAAATTGGCATGAGGTCTGGATTAATCGTCATGTAGTGCAACACGATTTAGATGCTTGGTTGTTTTTATCAGAACAAGGTTTAGAAATTCATTGGGAATACGACATTGCGCTCTTCAGCTTGCAGCAAATTGAGAAAGCAATGGACATTTTTATCAAGGGATTAGAATCCGCAGCACACAACTCGGCAACTCAGCCTTTGTTGTGGAATGAGAAAAAACCAACACCGGTTTTAGTAGGAAATGTTGTCAGCATAAAACCGGGAAGAGTGCTTGGTGTTGCACACAGTTTAGCGTTTGAACGTTTACCAAAGCCGGTTTTAAGCTTGGGACAACACGCTTGGAATTATCGACAATTGTGGCAAGCCGCATGCGCAGTTCGCGATGCATTAATTGCTGAAAACGTTGTGCCAGATGCCTTTGTCGGAATTTGCATGACACGCGGCCCAGAATGGTTGCCTGCAATTCTTGGTATTTGGCTAGCCGGTGCAGCGTATGTTCCATTAGATCCGGATTATCCAATCGATCGTATTTGTTCGATGTTAGAAGATTCCGGCATGCAGCATGTTATTGCCGATTCTTTGGTCATTGATGAAATTCCAGAATTAGAGCGCGTTAAAGTCATTGCATGGCAAAGTACGTGGTGGGATCGCGACAGTGGTGCTGATTCTGCACAATTCGAAGTACAAAGTGTTATTCGTTCAGCCAATCAACCGGCGTATATGATTTATACCTCGGGCTCAACCGGCAAACCAAAAGGTGTTGTGATTGGACACGGTGCATTAGATTCTTTCTTGCAATCGATGAAATCAAAACCTGGTCTGAAGAATACCGATCGTTTGTTAGCGGTTACGACGTTCTCATTTGATATTTCCATTCTTGAATTAATGCTTCCTATACTAGTGGGTGCACATATTGTTATGGCGCAGCGCGACGACACAATGGATGGTCACCGCCTTGCTGAAATTATTCAAAAACAAGAAATTAGCGTAATGCAAGCAACTCCTGCTACGTGGCGACTGTTGCAAGCCGCGGGTTGGCGCGCGCATCCCGCGTTTAAAGCTCTTAGTGGTGGCGAAGCATTAGATAATAATTTGGCAGAAGAGCTTTTAAAATATTGCGCTGAAGTATGGAATTTATACGGACCTACTGAAGCAACCATTTGGGCAACCGCGCATAAATTAGAATCCGCAGATGATATTTTATCTTTAGGCCAACCAGTTGCTAACACTGAATTGTATATTTTAGATGCTTCTGGTCGGTCTGTGCCGCCTTTTGTTCGAGGTGAGTTAGTGATTGCTGGAGATTGTGTGGCTCTTGGTTATCACAATCGAGAAGCATTAAATCGGGAACGATTTTTTGAAATAAACGGTCGTCGTGTTTATCGTACTGGTGATTGGGTTTCATTTAATAATCAAAATAACATTCGTTTCCATGGTCGAATCGATCATCAAATTAAACTACGCGGTTTTCGAATTGAACTCGGTGAAATCGAACGCGTGCTTGAGCAACACCCTGAAGTACGAAAATCCATTGTGTTTGTTACCGGTGAAGAAAATCGTCAGCACTTAGTAGCATGTCTTCAAATTCAAGGAGAACAAACTTCTGCTGAGCAAATTCGTATTTACCTAGAAAACCATCTACCAATGTATATGGTTCCAACTCAATGGATCGTGGTGCAAGATTTACCAACAACACCCAGTGGTAAAATTGATCGAGCACGCTTGATGAGTCTTGCGTCAGAACATCGTCAAGAACCTCAAGAAGCTGTAGTTTGGGCTAATGCTGATATTGAGTTTCTAGCAGGTTGTTGGGCAAAAATTCTACAATTGGATATGATTCGACCTACCGATCATTTTTTCTCATTAGGCGGACATTCATTATTAGCTATGCGAGTCATCGAACAAATACAGCGCGAAAAAAAGGTACGATTTACGATACGCGATTTGGTTATGGCAAATTTAGAGCAATTAGCAGAACGGTTAAATAATGCTCCGTTAGTACAGGACTATAAATTGATTGAGCCTTTTGCTGTGGAAGAAGAGAAAAGACCCTGGTGGAAATTTAGTTTTAAAAGTAAGAAGTAAGAATGTAAGAAGTAGGGTGGCATTTTAAGACGGTCGAATAATGATTCGACCCTATGCAATCTCACTAACTTTACATTACTTTTTAATTGTGATGTTGATTCAGTAATCACCAGATGTTTTTTTAATTACACAACGTTTGATTATTGTAGGGACGAATCATTATTCGACCGCATAACTACCCATAACTAAAAATTTCATGCTTACCAGGTTCTCTAAACCTTCTTGATAAATCACTGGACGCACTAACTCTAATTGCTATCCTGTACAGATCATTCATCTTTAAGAAAAGCACTCTTATGCGTGAAACCCAATATTTGATATCAGAAGACATCAGCAGCTATCGATTAGAAGACATGCCATTGTTTTCTTCACTGAAAGCAAAATATTTGGATCAGTTGTTATCGGTCTGTAAAATTCGTTCATTTGATGAAGGCGAAGTAATTATTAAAGAAGGTGCACGTGATTGTTGGGTTTATGTATTAATTTCCGGCAAGGTAGCGGTTTCCATTCAAACGGTTGAAATTACCGTACTATTTCAACGCGGCGATGTATTTGGAGAAAGCGCATTTATTTCTCAGTTACCGCGTTCAGGCACTATAACCGCACAAGAACCTACCGAATGTTTAGCGATTGACGCTGTTTTACTTTCTGAAGTCCATTCCTCCGGCAATGAATTGTTTTTTGCTCAGTTTTATCATTTTCTTGTGCGCTTATTGCTGCAGCGCCTTGGGCTGGTTAATGAAGAGCTAGTGCTTGTAAAACGCGCTTTTAAAATGGCAGTCGATCGAAAAAAATAATGCATTTTCAAACTATTTTAAAATCAATATTCTCTAATTTGTTTCTAGCACTAAAAATGCGCTCGTCTGACTTCAGAAAAAGCTTTTAGCTCTACTCATTTTTCAATCCAGGTAGATTTAAGGTTGTTAAAAAATTAGGCAAAACTGGAAGCAATGTTTGCAAATCAGATTGCATTTGATTATCAAAATAATTTTCAATAATCGGCGCTGCTAAAAAAGAGTTTTTAACGAATGTTTGTATAAAAATTAATTTTTCCTCATTCAATGTGCTATTTTTATCTTCATTAGTTAGGCTTTGCAGAAATTCATTTTTGATATTTTCAATTAGGCTTGAAAGTTTTTCTTTTCTTGAAAAAGACACACTAATGGGTTTGCCTTTATTACTAACGACTATTAAGTGAGGAGTGTTTGTTTTAAAGCGCCAAATAGCATTAGCACTTAAGTTGTCATTGTTATGTAGATCATAACTTGATTCAAATAATACAAAAGATAATCGATTAGGATGAGACGTTTTATAGTGCAGTTTAACTGAATTTATGATCGCTGATTCTGTACTATCTAAATCCGAAACTCTAACTTCAAAGCTATTTGTTAATGCATGATTATTATCTCGAAGTGTTTTAGTGTGAAGTGATTTTAAATCTACACGTATGAAATTTTTAGTTAAAGTTAAAATGTTGTTTTTTTCTTCCGAATGAGTTGTGAAACCTCCACCACCTAAACGGGTTGTTTGGAACATGCCAGGACTGTTGTGATCAAATATTCCTTTACCTTGAAAGTCTATTTCGAGAATTTCTTTCAAATCATCTGTTAAATCCAACGGCAAAAAATCAGTGGAGCCATATTTTCGGTAAAAACCCTCAATTAGGAAATTATTAGTCGAATGAGAAAAAGTATTGATGCAATTTTCTGAAAACTGAATGGTATAAAATCTTTTTAAATCATTCTCTCTGTCATGATAAGTTATTGCAAGCTTAGATATATCGATAATTCCATCGTTAATCGTAATCCATACAGAGTCATCAGAAAGCCAATTATCTATGCCATTATTATTTAAAATATCGGTATAATTAGTTTGCAATTCAAACATTAGATATTTAAATACAAAAATTCCATTTTTATATTCCAAGATGGTAGGATGAAAGAATGTAAAATCTTGATAGTGGGTTAGTGTTTCACATTCAATAGTGCCAGAAAAATAGTTTCTGTTCATTGTTTTTGTAATTATGTCATTAATGTTTCCTTGTAAATTTTCAATGTTTAATACTTTTAAAGTAAGAGCAGGAATGTTTTTTTCTGAATGATTTTCCAATCGAATAGACAAAAATTTTTCTGAATAGAGTAAGGTAGTTTTATTTAAATTAGGATCTTCAAATATAAAATTAACAAAGATTGGGAAATTTTCAGAATTGTAGTCAACACTAATGGATGCATTTTTAAAAGAGTTTTTTAAAGAAACATCACCTTTAATGGGTTTTAATGAGGTGCTGTCAAAAAAGAATTCCCCAACAAAGTCGGTATTCTCATCTAATTGGAATTTTCCATAAGCAGTGCAGTGTAAAATGTTTTGGGAAAGTTCTTGCCATTTTAAACTGAGCGACTCAATTTTTTGCTGGTTAAATGTTGCTTTAGCGTTTTGAATTAAACCTCGTGTAAAAAAATGACCTTGTAAATTTAATTCTGAGGTAGCAGTTAGGGATACGACAATTTTCCCAAATCCTAATGGTTTGACGCTTTGTAATTGATTAGAACGACTGAACTTGAAGTAAACAGGTCCAAAATACTTGATTTTATTTTCAACCAATACGACATTATCTTTAAATAATTCAAATTTCTCAAAGCAAAGTTGCCAATGAGTTTGAACACTATTATTAGTTGCTAACACTAATTCTGCCAAGCCAGTCAACCTATAAATGTTACCTTGATCATCATAATGTTTTGTGAAATTTTCTAATATTAATGCTTTACCATGCCAATTTATAGTTATAGATTTTTTAGGAATAGATTTTTCATCCCATTCAATTGCTGATTCTGAATTCCACAGTTTAAAGTTATGATTCCAAATTTCCCAATGCGCAAAATAATTTTTTGGGCTGGTAGTTGCTTTAGATAATGTGGATTGTTCTACCGATGGCACAGCATCTTGTAAAATTTCTAGTTGAGGCATTTGTTTTTCTAAAAAATAATATGTGGAATTCTCTAATCCCAGAGCAAAAGCTAGCTCATATAATTCTTCAATATGCTCTCGAGACCATTTTCCAAAAAAAACTAAGATATTTTCTTTCACATTAATGACGCAGTATAAATTCTCACCTTGAATATTTGTTGTAAGATGACGTCTGTGAAAAACACCTTCAGCACCGATGACGCCTGATTCTAGCCGCAAATGATTTTCAAGTAGTAATAAGTGCTGTAAGTTTTCAACTAGTTTGTTCTTATCAAGAAACACTAACTGATCGGCCAGAGCCATAAAAGCCTGTTCATTTTTTGCTTTGTGTAAAAACCAATGCTGCATGTGACCTATAAAATCATTAAATATTTTTTTATCAGATTTTCTTAATTCTGTGGTGCTGAAAATTTCCTCTTGACGCGCTGTTGAATCTAAAATGGTATGCAATAATTGCTTAGCATTTAATGCCGAAAACTTTTTGTATATTGTGGAATGCAAAGATGAAAGTCCCGTGGATTTCATTTCGTCTTGTGCTAATCGTAAAGCCTTAATAAAATGTATATAAAGAGTTTTCGCAAGTTCTGAAGAAGCAAAATGTTTGCCTTCACTTAAGCGCTTTAAGGCTATTACTAACTTATCCCAGCTCGGTTGAGATTTATCACCGATTTCAATTAAATTAAAATGAATCGTATTTTCGACCTGCTCTTTTTTTTCTAAATAGTGAATTTCTAAAGTATTAGGATCATTTGATTCAAAGTAGGGCTTCAGATCAATCGCCATTGCTTTATCTAAAAAGCTGTAATCAAGGTCAGAGGTCGTAATTTTAATATCCGTGTCATGTATTCCTAATTGCAAAACATAGGTTTCGGTTTGAGTATTGTTACTTGTAAATGCACTCAAGCCATAATAATTTGAAGCATGCTCCAAACCCAAAGCTATTAGGTTCTGAGAAATAATGCTTTTTAAATTTTCTTTTGTGAGCTGATCGGTATTCTGCATTTTGAAGAAAAAATCACAATCGTTTGCATAAGTAGATTGATAAACTACTTCATTAATAAGACTTCCAACTAAATAAACTCCCTCAATATTCAGACCCTGGCTTTTTAGAGCAGATGCAAGTGTCGATAAAAATACGAGTCTTTCTATTAAAAACACTGTTTCTTTTGAACGTAAGCATGCTAAAGAAATATTTCCATCTAAACGATTAAGTAAATCCTCTGCCTGTTTAAGGGTTAAACGCTGTTTTCCATAACCATTTTTTCTTACGTCAGGCAGCGCTTCCCTAAATGAATGATAAGAAAAGGAAGTTCGAGCTTGAGGAGGAGTTACACTACTGCTGTTACTTAATGTGGAATTAGGAGATGTTGAAGAAGAGGGTGCGGAAGCTATGGGCGAGTTCGTTGTATTTGATGGAATTTTACCCGGCATGATTGTTAACTCAAATTGTTATTATTTTAGAAAACGAGTCTAACTAAATAACAAAATGATATCAATTTCTATCTTTAAGTCTAAGTAAATATTTCTTTGAATTACAGATGAGAGTTACATGCCTAACGAATTCTGCTAATCTGCCCTCCTCTATTTGGTGCCTGAGTGAGGATAAGTTTCATGAGCACAATCGATATTATCAAATCTCAAATCGCTGAAAACCCGATCATTCTGTATATGAAAGGTACGCCTCAATTTCCACAATGTGGATTTTCGGCGCGTACAGTTGAATTATTAACGCAGTACGATGAGCCTTTTGCTTTTGTAAATATTTTGGAACATCCGGATATTCGTGGAGAGTTACCGAAATATGCGCAATGGCCGACGTTTCCGCAATTGTGGGTCAATCAAGAACTTGTGGGTGGTTGCGATATCGTGGTTGAACTAGCCCAACGTGGTGAGCTTGAGTCTTTAATTAAAGGAGCTAGACAGCAGTCAAATGCGTCAACCGAATTTACAGCTCCTAATGCTGAACCTGCTAATACTAAATAAATATAATTTTTTAATGAATTTAAACCTTGAAGTAATTAGCTACTTCAAGGTTTAACAAATACTTGTTAATTAAAAGACATTGTCATCAAAAGGGAGATTAAGAAATGACTGTATTAGTTGGCCAAAAAGCACCGGATTTTACGGTTCCAGCAGTATTAGGCAATGGTGAAATTGTTGATAGTTTTAATTTTAAACACGCAACCAAGGGCAAATTTGCTTTAGTATTTTTCTACCCGTTGGATTTTACTTTTGTGTGTCCTTCAGAACTTATTGCATTAGATAATCGTATGCACGATTTCAAAAGTCGTGGCGTTGAAGTTGTTGGCGTTTCAATTGATTCGCATTTCACGCATAACGCATGGCGCAATACGCCGATCGAAAAAGGTGGTATTGGTCCAGTTAAATATACGTTAGCTGCAGATATTACCCATCAAATCGCGCGTGATTATGGTGTTGAATCGGCGGGTGGTGTTGCATTTCGTGGCGCATTCATTATCGATCAAGAAGGTACAATACGATCACAAATCGTTAATGATTTACCACTTGGTAGAAATATTGAAGAATTAGTTCGTTTATTTGATGCGCTGCAATTTCATCAAGAACATGGTGAAGTGTGTCCAGTCAATTGGAAAAAAGGCGATAAAGGTATGACGGCGTCGCCTGCTGGTGTTGCAGGCTACCTTGCTGAAAATGGTAAAGGTTTATAATTATTTTAGAGTAAATTATCTAAACAAAAAAAGGCCGGTTTTCCGGCCTTTTTTATAAGAATTCGTTTGAATTTTTTTAAGGACTCAAAATAAATGGATAGCCCAGATATTCGTTGGAAGCAGCGCTTTCAACAGTATGAAAAAGCATTTGTATTATTGAAAGAAGCAATTGCAATCAAACATCTTTCAAAAATTGAGAGAGCAGGGCTCATCCAATGTTTTGAAATGGCGTTAGAATTGGGTTGGAAATTATTAAAGGATTTTCAAGAAGCTGAAGGGTTTACTATCAAAACGCCGAGAGAATCCATTAAACAGGCGTTTCAAGCCAATATTATTGAGCATGGTCATGATTGGCTTGACGCTCTAGAAGATCGGAATTTAACAAGCCATGTTTACCAAGAGAAAATTGCATTGGAAGTGGAAAATAAAATACGTACAAAATATTATTTACTATTAGAAAATCTTTATAAAAATTTTAAAGTGAAATAACAGAGTAATCCAATATGTTATACGGATTAGAAGACAGAGATTTAATTCATATCCAATCTGCTATCCAGTTATTTCCCGAAATTAGTCAGGTTATATTATTTGGCTCACGTGCAAAGGGAAATTATAAGCGTGGATCCGATGTGGATTTGGCAATTAAGGGTAAAAATGTTAATTATGAAACAGCAGTTCGTTTGTCAGGCATACTGAATGAAGAAAAACCTCTACCTTACTTCTTTGACGTTTTACATTATGAAAACTTAAATGATCCAGAACTTATTAATCATATTGATAGAGTGGGAATACCTATTTATAAAAAGTAATTTTTTAAAAGTAAGGAATAAATATGAAACCTAACAATAAAATTGATTACATTGAAGTGCCCGCCAAGAATATAGAAGCCACAAAAAATTTTTTTAAATCGTTATTTGGTTGGTCATTTACTGATTATGGTCCGGACTATACCAGCTTTAATGACGGACGCATAACCGGAGGATTTTTTAAATCCGATCAAACTTTCTCAATAGAAAAGGGTTGTGCATTATTAGTTTTTTATCAAAATAATTTGATTAGTACAATGCAAAAAGTGACAAGTTTAGGGGGGATAATTACCAAAGATATTTACGCTTTCCCAGGCGGAAAGCGTTTTCATTTTTTAGATGTTAGTGGTAACGAATACGCCATATGGTCTGAAAAATAATATCCCATATGCAAAATGGCTTTCCAGGTTGTTACGATATTTACTTGCTTACTCACTGAGTATACTTCGCGTGTTCACAAACACCGCGCCTACTGCAAAAGCATTTTGCAGATGGGATATAAATTATAAAATTAAATCCTTTGCATGGTCTTTATATTTGCCCCACAAATTCACCATATAACAAAATAATTCAGCAGTTTTTTCAGCATCGTAGGCAGCTGAATGGGCTTGACGTGCATCAAATCCAATGTTCGCACGTCGACAGGCTTCTGCAAGCACCGTATGTCCAAGTACTAACGCGGCTAAAGATGCAGTATCAATACTTGTAAATGAATGAAAAGGATTTCTTTTTAATTGGTGACGAGTTTCTGCTGCCCTAATAAATCCATGATCAAAATGTGCATTGTGTCCCACTAAAATTGCACGCTTGCATTCATGAGCTTTTGAACGTTGACGTACTTCTCCAAAAAGATCTTGAAATGCAACTGTTTCAGGAACCGCTTGACGTAATTCTGAATCAGGATTGATGCCAGTAAATGCCAATGCTTCTGGAGTAATTCG
>JAZKFP010000061.1:0-2528 GCA_040386355.1 Pseudomonadota bacterium
AAGACAAATTAAAACTATCTCTTATTAAATAAGTTTTTTATTTATATTAAATGTTAGAAGCCGAACAGAAAAATAGTAAATAATTATTCACAGGAAATTTTAATGTGGATTGAAAGTAAGATTTTGAAACAAATGATGCGGACCAAAGTCCGCATCGAGTATAAGGAAGGATCAAGAAAACGATGCAAACACAAATTGATTAAAACAAAACTCGACTTTTAATGGTTGCTTTAACGCTTTGTAATTTTTCCAGCGCCAATTCACTTTGTGCACGATCGATATCGATCACAACATAACCAATATCTTCATTAGTGCGGAGATATTGAGAAGCAATGTTGATTTCATTCGTTGAAAAAATTTGGTTAATTTCAGATAAGACACCTGGTACATTCTTGTGAATATGTAGAATGCGATGTGCATTTGCATGAGAAGGTAAGGCAACTTCTGGGAAATTGACGGATGAAAGTGTGGTTCCATTGTCACTGTATCGTGCTAATTTTTCAGCAACTTCTAAACCAATATTTTCTTGAGCTTCTAATGTGCTGCCACCAATGTGCGGTGTTAAAATAGTGTTCAATATGCCACGTAACGGTGAAATAAATTCATCGTCATTAGTGCGAGGTTCTTTAGGAAATACATCAATAGCAGCGCCACGCAAGTGACCTGACTTCAATCCTTCTGCTAATGCATCGATGTCAACGACCGTGCCACGTGCAGCATTTATTAATACGCTGTCGAATTTCATCACTTTGATTTGTTCTGCGCCAATCATCCATTTAGTTTCTGGAGTTTCAGGTACATGCAAAGAAACGATATCGCTTTGAGCTAATAATTTGTTTAAATCAGAAACTTGTTCAGCATTTCCCAAAGGTAATTTAGTGATCGTATCGTAAAAACGAACTTTCATACCTAAGCCTTCTGCAAGAACGCTCAGCTGAGAACCGATGCTACCGTAACCAATAATTCCTAATACTTTACCGCGCACTTCATTGGACCGCTCCGCCGTTTTTTTCCAGATTCCTTGATGTACTAAAGCATTTTTTTCTGGGATATTACGCATCAATAAAACAGCTTGAGCTACTACTAACTCGGCAACGCTTCGAGTGTTGGAATAAGGTGCATTAAATACGGGAATGCCGCGGCTACGTGCTGCTTTAAGGTCGACTTGGTTAGTGCCAATGCAAAAACAACCTATAGCAATAAGCTTTGGCGCACTCTCAATAATATCTGCCGTCAGTTGGGTACGAGATCGAATGCCCACAATGTGTGCAGTTGCGAGCTTCTCTTTTAAAGCGTCATTTGATAAAGAGCCTTTAACAGACTCGATATTGGTATAACCTTGAGCATTAAATAATTGAACCGCATTTTGATGAATGCCTTCCAATAAAAGAATGCGAATTTTAGATTTATCAAGAGACGTTTTATTCATGAGTGCACCTGTGTCGACCGAGGCGATTGCGAAAGCGAGACATGGTAGCATATGCGATTTCGAAGAGAAGACTATCTCGAGCTAGATTTCAGTAAACCCATCAAGTTTTTTGCTAGTTTAATACCTGTAACGGGTGAGATTTAGATTAAATGTAGTGGTGAAGCATGAAGATTTTTTTTCACTCGCCCGGCGCCTTGACGCTGCGTAGCCAAAGCATTACGCAGCGAGAACGCTGTGACGCGTTCGAGCAGGCAACAAAGCGAGCGGGGAAAAAGATCATGATGAACATCTTCTTTTTTAAAGCAAAAGGTCATTCGTTACAGGTATCACCATAAAGAGGAATACATATGTCGAGGAATCAACCGGCGTGGTTAAAACTGCTGACTGAGCAATTAGGTGCAGAATTAGTCAGCTGGTCGGATGAAGATCGAATGCATTACGGTCGTGACTGGACTAAGTTTTTTACACCGAATCCAACAGCAATTGTATTTCCTAAAACTACTGATCAAATAGTGCAAATAGTTCAATTTGCTAATCAGCATTCTATTGCGATTGTGCCTTCAGGTGGTCGTACCGGTTTAAGCGGCGGCGCAGTAGCAACCAATGGAGAGCTAGTGTTAGTGATGGATCGAATGAATAAAATTTTAGATTTTGATTCGATTGATCAAACAGTACGTTGCCAAGCCGGTGTTATTACCAAGCAGCTTCAACAGTTCGCTGAAGAAAAACAATTAATGTATCCGGTGGATTTTGCATCCAGTGGCTCCAGTCAGTTAGGTGGGAATATAGCAACCAATGCTGGCGGAATTAAAGTAATTCGTTATGGATTAACCCGACGTTGGGTTGCAGGTTTGTCGGTTGTAACTGGTAAAGGTGAATTACTGCATTTTAATCACGGTCTTGTTAAGAATGCGACTGGATATGATTTACGCCATTTATTTATTGGCTCGGAGGGTACGCTTGGAATTATTGTTGAAGCAACGATGCAACTGTGTAAGCCACCAAATGATCATTCGGTGTTGTTGTTAGGTTTGCCCGATATGGCAGCGGTCATGCAAGTATTCTCATTATTTCGTGATCAATTTGATTTATCTGCGTT
>JAZKFP010000062.1:0-15491 GCA_040386355.1 Pseudomonadota bacterium
ATCATGATCTTTTTTTCCAGTTACTGCGTTGCTTTTCCTCGCGTAAAGCTTTGGCTACGCCGCGTCAAAGCGCCTTGCAAATGAAAAAAAATATTCATGCTTCACCATTTCATTTAACCTAAAAATCAAACGCTATGGGTATATACCAAACGCAGATGATTTTTCCTGGGTGAAATGTTTTATGAAAGCTGTTTTGTGGGAAATTACATGCGGGCGAATAATTATTCGCCCCTACGACAACCATTAAAGATTTAGGTATTTTTAGGAAAGAGATAATTTTCGTAGGGGCAAAAAATCTTTTGCCCGTTTTAAGCGCTGCCTATTACTGATTGATTATTTGAAACGTGTTTTAGGAAATTCCATGTGCGTTTACTGTGGCGTAAATTCGTCTCCTTTTATAAGCGATGTGGCCAAAAAAATAATTAATGAATTAAAAATAAACGGATTAATCTTTAATAATCTTCATGCGGCAATGCGATCAAAATTAGAACACGAGCTAACTTTAACTTTCCCAAATCTTTGAGTGCGTTCAATCAAGAAGTATCAACCAAATCAACTTTAATACGTTGTATAAAACAAAATTTAACTATAAAAAATTTGGTGTCTACTCTAAATTACGTCGATAATCTCTGTTTATTATCTGCTTGGATTTGCTATAAATTTTCAAAAGGACTTCCAGAAGTTTCAACTGGATATAATGGATTAAAAACCAGTAGCCTACTCCATTTGAATCAGAACCTGCATCCGGTAATCCGAATTCCTTCGTTCATTCAGCAGAATTTTTTCCCACTCGATTACAAAATATTAAAAGTGAGTTGTTATTACCTTTGTTTGCGTTAAGTATAACCTTAAAAGGAGTTGGGTTATCTTTAATAGAATTTTTTACAAACAGTTTTTCCAATTTTTTGGCCAAATTGAAGTTTCTACCGCTTGCTCATCATTGAGTAGTTCTAATTTCAATAATTGAATGAAATTTTCTCTAGGGATAGTAAAAGCGCCCAGAGACATTAAATGAGGATTTGGAATTTGGCAGTCTAATAGTTTCAATTCTGTTAAGTTATAAAAGATATGCGCCAGTGCAATTTTTGATGCATTATTCACTTCACTAAACATGGATTCACCAAAAAAGAAGTGGCCTAAACATACGCCGTAGATGCCTCCTACCAATAAATCATCTTGCCAAACTTCGACAGAATGAGCGACGCCCGCATCATGTAAAGCTTGATACGCTAATTGCATATCATTGGTAATCCAGGTCTCTTTTTCTTTTATGCGGGGTGCAGCACAAGCTTGCACAACTCCCATAAAATCTTTATCGCATGTAGTGTGAAAAGCAGATGCTCTTAAAGTTTTTCTTAAACTTTTTGAAATATGAAAGCTTGCAGGTGTTATAACAGCCCGTTGCGTTGGCGCCCACCATAGAATAGGATCGCTTTGATTAAACCAAGGAAATATACCTAGCCGATACGCTCGAATAAGTCTTCGAACAGAAAGATCACCACCAATAGCCAATAATCCATCGGGATTGAATGCTGCAGTCTGTACTTCAGGAAAATCAATTGATTTAACATCAAGCCAAGGAAATTGCATATTTTAAACGCTTATGGGTCGTACACACAAAACGAAAGCGTGTTTAATAATAGAACTCTTAAAATTTTACTACTTGTAAATTGTACCACTAAATTTTATGACAAACTCAATATCAATTTGTTAAAAGAGTAATGCGCGATGGAAACATTAAAAGTACCCTTGCTAGCTGATTATCGTAATCAAGACATATTAGTTAAAGGTGTCGACAAGTACTCTTTTGAACCTATACAATTTTTTCAATCAATTTGTCAGTATTTTGATTTTCATCCAATGGATAAGACTCGAGAAAATCCTTCACCTTTGGAAAAAATTCAAGCTCAAAAAAGTGTAAGTGACTTAGAAATAGCCCGAGTTATTCAAATGATTGAAAATGTAAAACCAAACGTATGTGATTTAAAAGTTTTAAAGCTTGCTCTTGAAAAACATTTTGAAAAACATCCAAATTTTTTACCGTGTGAAAGTGAAATTAAAGTTAAAAATCGGTGGAACAGTATAGTTATTTATTTTGGAAATAAAAATAACAGATTTGAATATTCCATTTTAAATCATTACTTTGATCTGAAGAAAGCTTTAAACGGAATTAAATATGAAGAAGGGATATTTACTAATATGATTTCTTCAAAAGATTTAGTGTTCGGTAAAGTTAAATTTTCAAATGGGCAGGAACATATTGGTGAACGTGCATTTAATTCAGTTAGTAATTCTATATATATGGTAAAAGGAACGGCCCAGTTTCCAACTGGTGACAAACAAGAAGGCGAGTTTGATTATGATCCGAAAAGCAAAAGCGTTAGATTGATAAATGGAACGTTAACTTTTGCTAATGGTGAAATTCGAAATGTAAAGTTAAATAGGATTACTAGAGATGATGTATATCACGCTAATATGTATTCAAAAGCCACAGATAAATTACTCTGTTAGAATTTTGGATTCAACCTAATTAAAACTTGCTTGAGAATAATAAATTGTATTAATGATTAATATGTATCCTAGTTATAATTTGAAAATACGTCATCTTCTATAAAAATATTTTTAATATTATTTTCAAAAATTATCGACTGGCTTTATAGAATTGAAGCATTTCTGACACCTTATTTGAATCTTTTTTGTGCAGTAAAAGCGTTACTATACATGCCTGTGATACGACTTTTGATGAAGGTGATTGAATATCTAATTGCGTAAAAAATTGGCTAATTTTTTCTTCGAATGTTTTAAAATCGATTGATAGTGAGAGCATATCAATCGATTTTGTATGATTTTCTCTGACTGCCTTGTAGAGATTATTGACAGTACACTCATAATATTCTGCTATTTTCTTAAAAGTTACCAACATTTGATATGAGTCAAAATCAAAACGTGTAATTTTTATATCCTCAAATTTTTTTGCAACGACATCAATATATAGTTTGTTATGAGCCTCGGATAATTTTGGCAAAATGATTTTTGTACACTGCAATGTATGTTCAAATGAAAGAATTGGCTGACTATTTGCTAGATTAACTAAATGAAATAGAGAATCATCAAATTTATTTTCATTCGTTGAGCAAAGTATTTTCAGAAAATTACTTATCTCATCTGATGTTCTCTGTGAGTTTTTTAAATAGATTATGGATGAATTAATGATAGAGTTTCTATTCTGAGGTTGATTTATATAAAAAAGCAAATTGCTTGAAAAGGGTTGCTGTACTAGTAGAGTGTTTATAGCATTTATCAACATCTGAGGAGTGTGTTCACCAAAGTGATTTGTGAGTTTGAATAAATCTTGGAGTTCCCACCGATTATCAAATTCAATGTTATTAATGATAAATTGATTAAGTCTGAGCGAATTTAATTGAGCAATAGTTAAGATGGTCTCGCTTAATGTCTTTTTTATTAGAAATGTTTGGGTGTTAATTGAATAAGAGTTGATTTGGGACAACTGTTGAAGTATGTAGTTCTTAATTTTTTCAATCGTTACTTCTTTCAAGTGGGTGACATTAAGTTTGTCTGTTAATTCATATATGTAGAGTAATCGTTCAATAGTAAACTCATCATTAAATATAAGATTTTTTAAGTCATCTACTAAATTGCCATTTTCGTGATTCAGCAACTTTTGTAAACTCACTTGAAATTCTATTTTTGAGTTTTTAAAAAGACATTTTTTAATAAGAATTGAACGTGATTCGGTTGTGGTTTTTTCGTAATCTAATCTTGATAAGGCTATGTTTATGTCGTTAAATGTACTTATTTTCCCTAAGCTATTTTTGTAATCATTTAAAGCACTGTTATATGCATTTTGAAAAATTATAGAATTATTTGCTTGATTAATTGCCGCTATTTTAAGGTCTGCGAGAGGCTGCTTACTAAAGGCGCTAGTATAGGTTTCTTTTTGTTTCGGACTTAATGCATTTAAATTTATTGTTGTACGATCAAAAGGGCAAAGTCTATTGTCATTAATGATTTTAATTATGCATGGCGCGCACAATTGATGAGTTTTATGGCAGGGAAGAATTAGAAATAATTTTTGATCTGATTGGTTTTCTTGACAAATAGGGCATGTTTTGTCGTCTACTAAAGCTGTTAAGTTTTTGCCAAAATTAATGTTATTTTTTATCATGTTGGGTAGTGATCCATCTATTTAATACAGTAAGAATTCCTCTTTTAATATTAATTTTGAATCCTTGAATAATTTCTATCTTGAGTAGTGTGAAAGAAATCATTTTTTCTTATTGATTCCTCCACACTTTTAGCACGCTCTAGAAGCGGTTGATTATAAATTATAAATCTAAAAACTTCTCTACATCTAATGCCGCCATGCAACCAAAACCTGATGAGGTAATTGCTTGACGATATACATGATCAGCAACATCACCGCAGGCAAATACACCAGGTACTGACGTGGCCGTGACGTTACCTTCTAAGCCAGAATTAATCTGTATATAACCATCTTTCATATTTAACTGGCCAGTAAAAATATCGGTATTAGGTTTATGTCCAATTGCAATAAAAACCCCATCAACGTTAAAATTAGATGTACTTGCATCTAATGTTGAACGTAAACGCATGCCGGTGACGCCGCTGCTGTCACCCAATACTTCATCTAATGCATGATTCCAAATAACTTTAATTTTGCCTTCTCTTTCACGTGCAAATAATTTGTCTTGCATGATTTTTTCTGCGCGGAAACTGTCACGGCGATGAACCACAATAACTTCAGAAGCTAAATTACTTAAATACAATGCTTCTTCAACTGCGGTATTTCCGCCCCCCACCACAGCCACACGTTTGCCGCGGTAAAAAAATCCATCGCAGGTTGCACAACCACTGACACCTTTTCCTAAAAATGCTTCTTCAGATGGTAATCCTAAATATTTTGCAGATGCGCCGGTTGCAATAATTAATGCATCGGCTTCGTAGGATTGAACATCACCTTTTAATTTAAAAGGTCGTTGTGATAAATCAACGGAATTAATATGATCAAAAATAATTTCAGTATTGAAACGTTCTACATGACGTTTCATTCTTTCCATTAGATCGGGACCCATTAATCCTTCTGGATCACCTGGCCAGTTATCAACTTCTGTGGTTGTTGTTAATTGACCACCTTGTTGCATCCCAGTAACCATTACAGGCTTTAAATTTGCGCGTGCGGCGTATAACGCAGCGGTATATCCTGCGGGACCTGAACCCAAAATCAACACTTGGCAGCGTTTGGTCGTATCGGTCATGTAAACTCCTAGTTTAAGAAAAAAATTACAAAAAGGTTAATTAAGCTTAAAACACAGTATTTAGGACTATTATTCTAAATATTGGTAGATATACCCGTAACGTTTAAGTTTTAGGTGCTCATCATGATCTTTTTTCCTACTCGCTGCGTTGCTTTTTCAAACGCGTCACAGTGTTCTGGCTGCGTAAAGCTTTGGCTACGCAGCGTCAAAGCGTCTTGTAATTGGAAAAAAATCTTGACGTTTCACCGTAGCACTTGTCCAGCCGCTGTCTTTAGTTGCGGCGCACTATGTGCGCCCTAAAACCCAAACGTTACGGGTATAAATGCGATACCCTGTGCCGAATTTCATGATTGCAGTGTAAATAAGTTTCGCGTGTTGCGCATCCAGGAAGGAGTTTTGAGTGACTAAAAAGCGTCGAACAACAAAAAAGCCACAGGTGCATCGTCCATCCAGAGAATCATCGGGATGGATTACCCGTAGTGGCATGGCTGTTGGTCGTGGAGTTATTTTTCTTTTAGTAGCATTCGCTAATATGCTGCAGCAATTTTGGCTGAATTTGCGTGATCATGACAAAGATTCTCCGCAAGCTGGGCATTGGCGCGAAACTGCAATGATTCTTTGGGTGGCTCTTGGAATTCTGTTGCTCGGCGCTTTAATTACCTATCCCAATTCTTTAGAAAGTGCAGCCCAGCGCTCATCATTTTCAGATCATTTTGCTGGCCGATTTGGTCACAGTATTGTGCAAGATTTGTTGGGGTATTTAGGATACGCAGTTTTATTATTGCCATTATTGAGTTTTTTAATGGGTTGGCGTGCAATTCAAAAACCCGATCCCGATGCGCCAATGAATACTTCGGCGCTAGCGCGTTTTGTTGGTAGCGTTGGAATATTAACCAGCCTTTGTATTTTGTTGGATTTATTGATTCAGCCACCGCAGTTTTTTGCTTGGTCTGGTGGTTCTCTAGGACATAGCTTTGCCGTCAATCTTGAAAATAATTTAAGTGTCACAGGAACTTATGTTTTGACATTAGCGATTATGGCGGTGTCATTAACTTGGGCGATTGGTTTTTCGTGGATGCATTGTTTTGAGCGTTTAGGTTATGTTTGCGAATTAGGTCTACGACGTTTTAATCGATTAAAACAAGCGTCTTCTCAATTTAAAATTAATTTGAAACGCTTACCTAAACCGATTCCATCAGAATTGTGGATTCCACCCCAACTCGGTGGAGATTTTAAAGAAAAAGAACAAGAAAAAGATAAAGAGAAAACGCCACGAACTTACACAGCGCGCCATCAGGAATCCGCTGAAAAAACTGAAGCACGTCGTTCCCCTGAAGTCATTGCCAAAAAAGCCGTAAAGCCAAAATCTAAATCAGTAAAATTCACTGGTGGTGGACCGTCACTTGATTTACTCGATATGCCAGAAGCGAAACAAAGCCGCGGTTTTTCTAAAGCGGATTTGGATTCGATGTCGAGCATTTTGGAAGAAAAACTCAATGACTTTGGAATTCAAGCGACCGTTGAAACGGTATTGCCAGGGCCGGTTGTTACGCGATTTGAAATTCAACCCGCTGCAGGAATTAAAGTCAGTCGGATTACCAATTTAGCAAAAGATTTAGCGCGTTCCATGGCAGTCATAAGTGTTCGTGTTGTAGAAGTTATCCCTGGTAAAACTACGGTGGGAATTGAAATTCCCAATCAGCATCGAGAAATTATTCGATTGCGTGAAATTGTCGATTCACGCGAACATGAAGAAGGTTCGCCATTAACCTTGGCGTTAGGAAAAGATATTTCGGGTCAACCGATCGTTGCTGATTTATCGCGTATGCCGCATTTATTGGTGGCGGGAACAACCGGCTCTGGTAAATCGGTTGGCTTAAACGCGATGATCGTAAGTTTATTATTTAAAGCAACACCCGAAGAAGTTCGACTCATTATGATTGATCCAAAAATGTTGGAATTATCGGTATACGACGATATTCCGCATTTGTTGACGCCAGTCGTAACCGATATGAAAGAAGCGGCAAATGCGTTGCGTTGGTGTGTTGTAGAGATGGACCGACGTTATCAACTCATGTCAGCTTTGGGTGTACGTAATTTAATTGGCTACAACAAAAAAGTTACTGATGCGGCGGCAGAAGGTAAGCCGATTAAAGATCCATTAGCAACGTCAAAAGTACGTGATCCATCGCAACTAGGTTTGATGGATATGGATGATATTCCAGATTTAAAAGCCCTGCCTTACGTTGTTGTCATCATTGATGAATTTGCCGATATGATGATGATCGTCGGCAAAAAAGTGGAAGAACTCATTGCGCGGATTGCACAAAAAGCGCGGGCTGCTGGTATCCATTTAATTTTGGCGACACAACGTCCTTCAGTTGATGTGATTACCGGATTAATTAAAGCCAATATTCCAACGCGAATTGCATTTCAAGTGTCATCCAAAATTGATTCGCGAACCATTATCGATCAGGGTGGTGCGGAACAATTATTAGGGCATGGTGACATGTTGTATTTGCCGCCTGGCACTGGTTTGCCGATGCGAGTGCATGGTGCCTTTGTTGCGGATGAAGAAGTGCATCGCGTTTGTGATGATTGGCGCGCACGCGGCGAACCGGATTATTTAGCAGAAATACTGGAAGGCAGTCATGCAAGTTTAGGTGAGGGTGGTGGAGAAGAAGACGCAGCACCAACCGAATACGATCCGTTGTACGATCAAGCCGTTGCGTATGTGACACAGAGTCGAAAAGCTTCGATTTCTTCGGTGCAGCGAAAATTGAAGATAGGTTATAACCGCGCCGCGCGAATTGTTGAAACCATGGAGCAAGATGGTGTAGTGACAGAGATGCAACATAACGGCAGTCGTGAGGTTTTAGCACCGCCGCCGATGCAATAATTTACTACTGTGAAGTATATGAGCAATCAGCGATTGCTCATATAAGTTATTAAATTTGAATTAAATTTCTGAAGTTTTCTGCTCCATTATACCGAGGTTTTCTTCGTCTGCTCCAGCGACTGCAGGCCATAACTCTTCATAGAGTTTATCAAATATTGCTTGTGTCATTTTGCGATAAGTAACATCTGCCTGGATGGTATTTCCACTTCTAAAATTAAAAAAAGAATTTTTTGCAACGAACAAAGGTTGTAAAAATTGTTTTGCGGATTGTTTATCAAAATCATTACCAAGCGGCCTCAATGCACCACTCATATCTCCAAGTATGTTCAGTTTTTCCTCACCTTCTGGAAGTTTTTTAAGAGAGTCAGTGTTATCAATACCATCTATTATTCCAGTAAAAAAATGGATGATTTGATTGCCACGACCATGCGCACAACCTTGCATAGTTGCTAAATAATGAATGAATTGACGTTGTAAATTTTCTTTTTCAGAGGGTGGTACAGCAAAATTAATAAAATTCCAGCAAAGTCTCAATAATTCGGGAGTTCCATCAGAGTTTGTGTTTACAACATTTTGCAAACGAGTTATTTGATCCGGAGTTAAATTTCTGTTGTCTGCGTGCTCTATTATTTGTTGACGTATTTGAGGAAGATTAATTAATCGTAAAGTGTAAGGCAAAAGCTTAAATTGAATTTTTTTCTTTAAAATTATGGCCTGTCGTGAAGGCTGCCAATCATAGGCATAAACATTACGGTTATGCAGTTGATTTAATTCTCTACGATCATCTATAACTCTTTGTCTAGGATTTGGAGCTGTGACATATCGTTGAAAATCGTGTCTAATTTCTGGAATAGTTCTAAAAATTATCACGAATAAAATCATCAACGTATGTATCCCAAAGCCAATAGCTGCTCCATAAACAATACTAAGGTAGAAATATTCTAAGTCTTTTAAAGCTAAAGAAAGTATAGCTGCTAGTAATGCATTTCCAGCAGTAAAGTAAAGCGTTGTTTTTATGTAAGCTTTAATATGCGAAATTAAATCATGACGATTTATGATATTTCTGCCAACAGCATGATACAGCGCAAATAAACGTAAAAAGCGCATGATATGTGCTGGCCGAGGTGGCGTCGCAGCTTCGATGTCGAATGTGTGAATTGTATCGACTGCAGAGCGCAAATCATTTTGGGAAATTTCTGCAGGATATATGTTTAAATGATTTTCACCTACAGCAGTCAAAATACTATTGGCTGAATTTGGCGAATTAAGCCTGTGTATACCTAAACTTTCATCATTTAATGATATAGCTTGCATGCAGGTCTCCAATTATTTCATTTCTTTCAACAAGATATGTTAATAACTAGCGATCTTAAATTAACATCAGATTTTAAACAAATTTATTCTCTATATGTCTTATAATTTTCCCTGAATTAAGCTGTAATAAAGATCTAAAAAAATTAAAGGAGCTCTAATGAATCGAAGTTTCCGTCCGGTACGTTGGATAATAAGTTTAATCTTATTAAGTTCTGCTTCATTTTCATTTGCTGAAACTCCTAGTCGCGATTTAATGCAACGTTTAGAATCGATTGGCACAATGACCGCTGATTTTAATCAATTGGTGATGGATGGCGACGGTCAACAAATGCGAGAGATTGCAGGGCGTTTAAAAATTTCTCGACCGGGCGCGTTTAATTGGAAAACCAATGATCCGTTTCCACAAACGATTGTGTCGGATGGTCAAACATTATGGATTTACGACGAAGATCTTGAACAAGTAATCGTCAAACAAGTGGATGAATCCTTACAGGAATCTCCCGCAATTTTAATCAGCGGTGGTGTAAAAGATGTGGAAGCACGGTTTAGTGTTCAGCGATTAATGCTGCCCAACGGAATGGTTCGCTTTGAACTGACTCCAAAACAAGCTGCAGAAAACTCTGCCAATATTTCTTCCGGTGAGTCATTGGTAAAATTGGCGTTAGAGTTTTCCAATCAAGGTTTGCAAACGATGCAATTTCAAGATGCGTTGGATCAATTAACTTTAGTTGAATTGATGAATGTTCAATTAAATCCGCCTCTCGAACCTAAATGGTTTAGTTTTAAAATTCCAGAAGGTGCAGATGTGATTGATGAACGAGTTGATCCGGCCGCGACAATTACTCCCTCAAATTAAAATATTAAGTAATGCTTTTAGCTAATACCTATCGCTTTTTCAATAAGTTGTTAGTTGATTAAATCTGTTGACAGTACTGCAAAATTAGACCAATCTAAAGTCGTACTTTGGATTGGTCGAGCTTTATGTCTAATATTATCCGTACTCTACGTACTGCAATTCTTGATGCAAGCTCAAGCTTTAAGGTGATTTTGCTAACTGGTCCAAGGCAGATCGGAAAGACCACTCTCTTGAAAAGTATTGAAAAAGATTTCCGTTCTTATGTGACATTAGACGATCTCGATGTGCGTTTGGCGGCGAATCAAGACCCAGCAAGTTTTTTAGACAGGCTCGAATTGCCTGTCCTTATTGATGAAGTGCAGTATGCACCTAATCTTTTTTCATACATAAAAATGATCGTAGATAGAACTCAACAAAACGGTTTATTTTGGCTTACGGGCTCACAACAATTTGAAATGATGAAAAATGTTAATGAGTCATTAGCAGGACGTGTTGCTATTTTACAGCTTCAAGGAATCTCATTATCGGAAGAGCAAGGAAGAGCTGATGATCCGCCATTCTTACCTACATTAGATTTGCTCAAATCAAGACAAAAAACCGCAAAACAATTAACTACTCCAGATGTATATCGAAAAATCTGGCGAGGATCTTATCCAAATAGAGTAACTGAAAACAATGATAAAAATTGGGAGAGATTTTATAGTTCTTATCTAACAACCTATATTCAGCGAGATGTAAGAGAATATTTAAATATTACGGACGTCGCAGCATTCCATAAGTTTATGCAAATTGCTGCTGCTCGAACCGGACAACTTGTTAATTATGCCGATATAGCCCGAGATGTAGGAACCAGCGAAGTAACGATTAAAACCTGGTTAAATGTCTTACAAGCTTCCGGTATTATTTATATGCTCCAGCCTTATTTTAATAACTTGACTAAAAGACTTATTAAAACACCAAAAATTTATTTTATGGATTCTGGTTTGTGTGCATATCTCACTGGTTGGCTTAATTATGATGTTTTAGAGCGCGGCGCTATGGCAGGTGCCATGTTGGAAACCTGGGTTATTTCAGAAATTATTAAATCTTATCTACATCATGGTCGTGTTCCACGTATTTATTTTTATCGTGATAAAGAAAAACGAGAAGTTGATTTACTGATCGAAGAAAACGGTACTCTCTATCCTTTGGAAATTAAAAAAACCGCCTCTGTTCAAAATTTAGGGTTTAAGGGATTTAAAATGCTTGATGGTCTTAATATGCCAATTGGAGCAGGTGGTGTAATTTGTATGACGCCCTCGTTTATGGCTATCAATAAAAATGTCGATGCTATTCCTATTAGTTTTTTGTGAGGTAGTGAAACATTTATATTAATCTGAACGTTTTTAAAATTATTTAAATCATCTAAAAAGCTTATCTTCATGACATCTATTTTTTGGTTTCAATTTTTAGCCGTTGCGATAGGCGGTGCTTTCGGAGCTGTTATACGTTTTGTTTTAACATTTGCAAATCCATCGTTAGCTTGGCCGATAGGAACTTTACTTGCGAATTGGATGGGCGCATTTGGCATTGGATTTTTTGGTGCGCTTTGGATCTATAATGTTCCAGTTTGGAATATATTCAGTTTAAAAATTCCGCTGAATTCTTTTGTTATCACCGGAATTTTGGGTGGTCTTACGACCTTTTCCACATTGATCTTTGAAATATTTCTGTTTTTGCAACAGGGTAGATTTTCTACAGCCGCTTTGTATGTGTTTTTTACTTGGATTGGCGGTCTTGCGCTCTGTACTTTAGGATGGTGGATTGTCCGTTCCTAAGATTTTCGAATAAATTACCATACTATATTCCAAACTTTTAGCGACTGAAAATTCGTTAACAAAACCATTTTGCGGAAGCGATATTAATTGAATAAAAGGGGATTTAAATAATGCTCGATCTTAAAGAGCTGCGTCGAGATGTTGAAGCAGTCCGTCAAGCGTTAGCATTACGTGGAATGCAGTTTGACGTAAATCTATGGCAGACTTTAGAAGCACGTCGCAAAGTATTGCAAATAGAATCAGAAGATTTGCAAAGTCGCCGCAATCAAGGTGCAAAAAAAATTGGTCAGGCCAAAGCAAAAAGCGAAGATATTGCGCCTTTAATGCAAGAGATGACTGACGTTAATACGCAATTGCAAAGTCGTGAACAGGAATTAGAATCGGTTCAAACCGATATTCAAAATTTTGTGTTGGCGTTGCCCAATATTCCTGATGCTTCTGTACCTAAAGGTCGTTCTGAAGATGATAATGTTGAAATAAAAAAATGGGGCACACCGCGTGAGCCGCATAATTTGGATCACCTTGCAATTGCGGAGCGTTTTAAATCCGGTCGATTAAACGGTATTGATCCAGAGCACGGCGCGATGATTACCGGGGCGCGTTTCACAGTGTTGTCTGGAAAAGTTGCGCATTTGCAACGAGCTTTATCTCAATTCATGTTGGATATGCATACTACCAAACATGGTTATACCGAAGTGAATGTACCGTTTATTGTACATGGCGATGCATTAGTTGGTACGGGGCAACTTCCAAAATTTGCTGAAGATTTATTTAAGTTGGAACACGATAAACCATGGTATTTAATTCCCACCGCAGAAGTGCCAGTAACCAATTTAATTCGAAATGCATTACTTGAACCTGCGGAATTGCCCTTGAAATGGGTTGCTCATACACCCTGTTTTCGCAGCGAAGCAGGAGCGCACGGTAAAGATACGCGCGGTTTAATCCGTCAACATCAATTTGAAAAAGTGGAATTAGTGCATGTAGTTCAGCCTGATCAAGGGCTCATTGCATTGGAGGAATTAGTGCAGCATGCTGAACGAATTCTTGAAGCTTTAGAATTACCGTATCGACGCATTGTGTTGTGCACTGGGGATATGGGTTTTTCCGCAACCAAAACCTATGATTTAGAAGTATGGTTACCCGCTCAAGGTTGTTATCGAGAAATTTCTTCTTGTAGTCATTGTGGAGATTTTCAAGCACGTCGATTAAGTGCACGCACGCGTTTACCTAGCCAAAAAGCAACGCAATATGTCCACACCTTAAATGGCTCTGGTTTGGCTTTAGGACGCACCTTAGTGGCCTTATTAGAAAATCATGTGCAAGACAACGGAGCGATTGCTATTCCAAAGGCATTGCAACCTTATATAGACTGTGAGGTTCTTGAACCTTAGTGTTTATTGGAGAGAAATCTTCAGGTTGTTTTGTTAGGAAGTAATCATGGGTAAAACACGGTATTTCCCGTTAGCGATTGATTTTCGTGAGCGCATTGTATTGGTCGTGGGCGGGGGCGAAATTGCTACGCGTAAAGTTCGCCTTTTGCTTAGTACTGAAGCGATTATTCATGTCGTTGCACCTGACATTACCCAAGAGCTTTATCAGCTTGCAGAGGAAAATCCTCAGCTGCATTTAAAGGTAAGTCCTTACGACATTCTCGATTTAAACGATGTTCGGTTGGTGATTGTTGCGACAGATGATTCCAAGGTTCAACAGCAAGTCGTAGCTGAAGCGAAAGTTGCCAATATTTTGGTAAACGCAGTGGATCAGGTTGCGTTATGCGATGTAATTTTTCTCGCAATTGTCGATCGTTTCCCCTTGTTGATTGGAATTTCCAGCGGCGGTCAAGCGCCAGTTTTAGTTCGGTTATTGCGAGCGCGATTGGAATCCTTAGTACCTGCAGGCTTTGGTAAGCTTGCTGGTTGGATGGGGCACATCCGAAATAAAGTAAAGCAGGTTTTGCCGAATGTAGATCAGCGCCGACATTGGTGGGAAAAAGTTATTGATGGCCCAATTGGTGAATCCGTGATGCAAGGCCAAGATTCAAGCGCAGAAATACAAGCTATGCAAAGCTTGTATTCGCTCGAACAAGGTAAAACCTCGAGAGAAGTTCCAGGTGTGGTTTATTTAGTTGGCGCAGGTCCAGGTGATCCAGATTTACTGACATTCCGAGCATTACGATTGATGCAAAAAGCTGACGTGGTTGTTTACGATCGATTGGTTTCCGATGCAATTTTAGATCGCGTTCGACGTGATGCAGAACGGGTATATGTCGGTAAATCCCGTCTTGAACATACGATGGTTCAGTCCGACATAAACGCATTACTTGTCAAATTGGCAAAAGAAGGAAAACAGGTTTGCCGATTAAAAGGCGGTGATCCGTTTTTATTTGGCCGAGGCGGCGAAGAAATAGAAACACTTATGGCGGAAAATATTCCGTTCGAAGTGGTTCCAGGAATAACGGCTGCTTCTGGATGCGCAGCTTATGCCGGTATTCCATTGACGCATCGCGATCATGCGCAATCGGTTGTATTTGTCACCGGACATTCAAAAACCGGCGAACCCGATTTGGATTGGTCGTTTTTAGTTCGACCGATGCAAACGGTGGTGATTTATATGGGACTCGCACGTTTGTCTTCGATTTGTTCCGCATTAATTCGTGCTGGAATGTCGCCAGACATGCCTGCAGCAATAATTGAAAATGGTACGACCCAAGAACAGCGTGTATTAACCGCGACGATTGAACATTTGGCTGATCAAGCTTTGCACTATGCGTTTGGAGCGCCAACTTTGGTGATTATTGGCAACGTAGTTAAACTGCACCAGCAGTTAACCTGGTTTAATTCCGACTCGACTGTATCGACCTAACTTAAATAAATGGGTCTAAATTATGAGCGCATTAATCGAAGAAACGATTGAACAAAAATTAAAAAGTACCTATCAACCTATTTATTTGTACATTGAAAATGAAAGCCATATGCATCGTGGCGGAGCTAACTTAGAAACACACTTTAAAGTCATACTGGTTTCAGAGGCTTTTAAAAATTCCAATCTGCTAAGTCGGCATCGCATGGTGTACGCTACGCTCGTAGACGAAATGAAACAGATACATGCACTCGCAGTCCACGCGTTCACGATCGAAGAATGGGCAATGCGACAAGATGATTCTCAATTTGCTTCGCCTAAATGTCGAGGTGGTGAAAAAAAATCTTAATTTTTAAATAGTAATTTTTAAAATGTAATTTGAATAAAAGATTTAATCGAGCAGGTGTTATGACAGACGCTTTACCTAGTTTTACCGTGTTAGCTTT
>JAZKFP010000063.1:0-2011 GCA_040386355.1 Pseudomonadota bacterium
TAGTCGTGTGGAAGAAATTAGCGTATTTTGGTGATGCGTTAGCGCATTCAGCATTACTAGGCGTTGCACTTGGTTTGCTCTGGTATATTCCCATTCAAGCAGCGGTTTTTGTCGTCAGCCTGCTTTCAGCTCTTGCATTAATTATGTTGCATAAAATGCGTGGAATATCGCATGACACTTTACTGGGAATTATTTCACATACATTGTTAGCGACTGGTCTTATTATTTATGCAGAGCACCCCAGACCAGGTTTGTCATTACAACATTTATTATTTGGTGATTTAATCACCGTAAGTTGGGGTGAGGTGACACGCGCTTTCGTCATTGGCTTAAGTTTTTTAATTGTAGTTATTACATTCTGGCCATCGATTTTAAACGCAGTGGTTACTGAGGATATTGCCAAAGTTGAAGGTTCTAAAACGTCATGGGTGCAAGCATTGACACTTATTACCGTTGCTTTATTTGTTGCTAGCAGCTTACCGATTGTCGGAGTTTTATTAACAACAGCTTTATTAATTATACCGGCTGCAACTGCCCGCCATTGGGCACAACATCCCAAACAAATGGCTGTGTTAGCCAGTGTTTTTGGAACAGGATTTGTAACCGGTGGAATTTTTTGCTCGTTGCTATTCGATACACCAACTGGCCCTACTATTGTTGTTATTGCAGGGATAGCTTTCTTGGTAAGTACGATTTTACGTTTTAGAAACGTCAATATACCCTAATTTCTCAGATTGTTTTTTTAAAAGATCAAAAATGAATGTAAGGAAACGCTTTGCTATGAAAACCATCGCTCGAAAAAATATTACTTATCCATTGCGAGTTAATTTAAGATCTGCTGCGCTTATCTTATCCATTCTGTTAACAACTGGGTGTCAAACTACTAATCCAACTTTAGAAACAACCTTACCCTCTGAAAGTCCACAATCTGTCTCTCAAATTGAACCAGAATTAAATTTAGAATCTCTACAAGATCAACAGCTGAAAATAGAGAAGTTAACGATGTTAGTTTTGCAGTCGATTGAAAAGCAAATTGAAGCATTAAAATTGACTCAACCTGCTGAAAATAATGCCTGGGATCAATTACAGCGGCTTGAATCGGTCGTTGGATCTGAAAAAACCATTCCTTTAAAATATAAAATTATTGAAACGTATTTATCACTTGCGAAGGAAAATATTAATCCAGATTCGTCTACTGATAATTTTGAACAAGCCAAATCTCATATTTCTATGGCACGTCAGCTTTATCATTTATTACCTGAGACTAATACCTCTATCGCTGAACGCATATCACAAACTGACATTAACTTGAAGAATCAACTTGCATCAATGGACTCTACACGCTCCTCATCTCAGCAACAATTTACTGAAGAGAAAGTTGCCTCAAAAAACTTTTCAGATAAAGCCTTAGTAACAAGCCCTACTAAAAAACTTGTGTATGAAAAATTACTTCCATATTCAGATGTGATCGGCCGTACAGATCAAGCACGTCAGTTAATTTCTTATCAAGCTAATCGAATTGTGGAAGAAAATTTGCGAGTTGTAGTTACAGCTTCAAGCATGAGCGATTATCGTTGGGTTAGTGCAGTTATTAAAAGTGCAGTCAATGCTAAAAAATCTGGTTTTCAATTGCAATGTGAGCCACTTATTGAAACAGAATCGGTTCCAAGCATGAAATTTTTCCAATAAATTTAGCAGGCAATTTCACTTGAAATTATTCTTACACAGTAAAGCCACAATATATCCCATGCTCATGCAGAGGATATACATAAGTTTTCCACAGACTTATGCCCATAGATTATTTGATCACTTAAACGCGGTGTTGGTTATGCACAAATGGTCTTGATCAAAACTTGCCCTATATCAAATAACGCTTAAATTTATTGCATCTCTTTTATTTCTTTAATTTTTAATGCAGTAAAATTGAGAAAAATTAAAGAGATTTTTCCGTAAATCTCATTTGGATTTAACGGATTTTTTCATTGAGTTGATTGATTTAAAAAATAATAAA
>JAZKFP010000064.1:0-3381 GCA_040386355.1 Pseudomonadota bacterium
CTCTCCGTTAAGCAACTCGACATGTGTGATGTCAGATTGTTAATTGCTTTGGTTCTTGTATCGGCGTCATGTGTTTTTTTCTTAAATATAATTATCGAATGTAAAAAACTATTTTCTATGTAATTTGGAATAAGTAAATTTTATCGGACGAAATAGATTTTTTTAAGCACTTATTTTTTAAATAGTTTATTTAGAATAATTGTATTAAGACTTTATTATTCTGGCCGAAACCAATTAAGTGTGAAGGGAAGTATTGATTTTTAATTTAAGAAATGAGTAATACATGATGCAGTCTGCTTATAAAGGAAATTTAATAGAAGCAGCTTATCAGCAAGGAGTTTCATTTCATAAAGCAGGGCAGGAAGAAGAAGCAGCAAAGCTATACTGTGCGGTTATTCAAAAAAATCCTGATCATTTTGGCGCTCGATTTAATTTAGCTCGGATCAAACAAAAACAAAATAAAATATTTGAAGCAATTGAAATTGTTCAATCTTTAAACGAAGAAAATAAATTGAACAGCTCAATCGGACTTTTTTTTGGAAATCTATTAATGCAATCTCATGAATACGAGAAAGCAGACCATGTTTTTAAATCAGTATTACTTAAAGATGAAAATAGAAGTTTAATAGTTAATGGTATTGTTCAATCCATGCTTGCTCAGGGGCAAAACGCGAAGGCTTATGAATGGCTTGTTAATGAATTAAAGTTAGAAAAAAATAATGAATATGGTTGGTTTTTATTAGCTAATTTAGAATCTGTTCAAAAAAATTCTATCCAGTCAATTTTCTCTATTCATAAAGCAATTGCGATCAATTCTAAAAACTTTAAATATCAACTTTTTTTGGCAGAGTTATTGTCAGATTCCGAGCAATATAGCGATGCTCTTAAAACAGTAGAAGAAATTGAAAAGAAAAATTTTAAAAATATTAAACTTCAAGATTTTGAAAGGTTGCAATACATTAAAGCACGTAGTTATTTTTTTCAAAGTGATCTAATTAGAGCTGAAAATGAAATACGAGCTGCGATTCATATGAATCAAGATAATCATCGCTTATGGTGTCTTTTGGGAGATATTTTAGGCGAGAGTGGACATTTTCAAGAAGCCATTGAATCGTACAAAAAAGTTTTAGTGTTGAAACCTGATGTGCCTGAAGCGCAGTTTAGTTTGGCAATGTGTCAATTATCGTTAGGAGAGTGGAAAAGAGGCTTTGAACTCTACAGCTGGCGCTGGAGCATTCCACAATTTCAAAAAGATTTAATTGATTTTCCATTACCGGTATGGAATGGAATTTTTCAACCAGGTATGAAATTATTAGTTTGGCAAGAACAGGGTGTTGGCGATATTGTGCAGTTTTTGCGACCTATAATGGTAATGCAAAATAAAAAAATGGATATCACATTTCTCTGCGATGAAAGATTGATTCCAATTGTTAAACGCTCATTTCCATCTATAAAAGTAATTGCTAAAAATAGTATTCCTGATTTAAAAAAACAAATAGCCCAGAAAGATTTTGATGCGCAAATTCCATTAGGAGATTTGATGTATTACTGCTGGGAGTTTATAGATTGGAATTCTTCGTATTTAAAAGCGCCGTTAATTAACAGCACAATATTTTCCCAAAATAAAAAAATTAACATTGGTTTTTCATGGGCTACGATGGGTAAACAAAAATTCAAAGAGCGCACTATTGCTTTGAGTGAATGGAAAAATATCTTTGAATCTAATGAAAATGTGCAATGGACAAGTCTGCAATACGGTTCTTTTGAAAACGAATTACCTACAATTTCTGCAGCTTCCGTTCAAAAATGCCCGATCGATCCATTAATTGAGCTGGATCAATTAACTGGTCTAATGGATGCGATGGACTTAATTATTACCATTGATAATTCAACTGCGCATTTAGCGGGGGCGCTGGGTAAAACGACTTGGTTACTATTACCAGATAACCCGGATTGGCGATGGCCGCGTCAAAGTCTTATACCGCAGTGGTACAGCTCAGTTCGAATATTTCATCAACAGAAACGTCCTTGGTCTGAAGTATTAATTGAAGTGCAAGAACAATTACGGCTTGCTTTAGAACATGGCGCGTCTTTTTATTGGCCTGATGTACCGAAGATTTAGGTTAGTTAAGCAGAGTACTAAATGCCCCAAATTCCAGGTACACAACGAGCGCAAATGAGATTTCGTAGAACATTTTCTGATATTAAATAATCAATGGGCAGCGTTTAACATGGGCGAAAGATGTTTCGCCCCTACATAAAATGATCACTTTCCTAAAAATACCCAAGTTTTTGAAGGTTATTGTAGGGGCGAAACATCTTTCGCCCGCATGGTCTTTACATGATTCATAAGACAGCGCAGCATGGAAAACCAATGTGCGTTCGCTGAACACAAAATGGTTTTGCAGTGCCACGTCTTGTAAATGGCGTTGCACGCACAAGCGAATAAGTCCCGCGGAACCCACATTTAAGTAGGTGAGCAGGCGAATAGCGTAGACAACAATATGGAAAATCATTATGGGAAAGGTATAATGCGGAAATTTTTATCGTTTCCCTCAGGAGTCAGCATGACCATCGAAAAAACTTTATCCATGATTAAACCCGATGCAGTAGCAAAAAATGCAATCGGTGAAATTTGCGCACGTTTTGAGAAAAAAGGTTTACGTATTATTGCATCAAAAATGATTCACCTTAGCCGTGAACAAGCGGAAGCGTTTTATGCAGAACATGCTAAGCGTCCTTTCTTTCCTGATTTAGTTTCCTTCATGACTTCTGGACCTGTAGTTATTCAAGTGTTAGAAGGCGAGAATGCCGTTGCTTTAAATCGTGATTTGATGGGCGCTACTAATCCTAAAGACGCAACGGCTGGAACTATTCGTGCAGATTTTGCTGAATCCATTGATGAAAACGCAATTCATGGTTCAGATTCTACTACGTCAGCAGCCCGAGAAATTAGCTTTTTCTTTAACACGCTTGAGTTATGCCCACGAACCCGATGAATGTAAATAATTTATTAGGCTATTCCCGCACCCGATTGCGTCAATTTTGCCTTGAGATGGGTGAAAAACCGTTTCGAGCCGATCAATTGATGCAATGGATTCATCAACGACGTGCGGGTGATTTTGCATCAATGACAAATCTTGCAAAATCATTACGGGAAAAATTACAAAACACTGCCGACATTCGAGCGCCTGAAGTTAAGCATCATCATATTTCAAATGATGGAACTCAAAAATGGGTGTTTGCAATTGAAGGCGGTAATTTAATTGAAACTGTTTTTATTCCTGATGGCGATCGCGGGACCTTATGTATTTCCTCGCAAGCAGGTTGTGCATTAGATTGTAAATTTTGCTCAACCGGTAAACAGGGTTTTTCAAGGGA
>JAZKFP010000065.1:0-13649 GCA_040386355.1 Pseudomonadota bacterium
GCGATTACGATCCATAAAACTAAATTCTTTGCCATGTCATTCAAAATATTTTCCTCTTAGCGATACCTACTATCTACCAGCTTAGTCTCGTCTAGCCCGATCTTAACTTGCGTATTCAAATGAAATCTTTTGCATAAAACTTTATCTAGAACTTCAATTTTCAAAAAAGCCATTCTGCCTATCGTTTTGCCCATGTAGAAGTAATGGGGACTATCGGTTGTTTTATCAATCTTGATAGTGATTCTTATCAGGTTATTTAGTTATACGTCAACGTAGAGTTTGCGCGAACAAATATAATTCTCGTGATTCAGTACGTGATGCGTCGGGCTTTATGACACGGGTTGTCTTAAAAGATTTCTTCAAATGCGCATAAAAAGCTTCAAAATCATCGCCCATGAAAGCTTTAAAAATAATTCCACCTGTTGGTTTAAGATGTGAAAGCGCAAAAGTAATTGCTTCTTCTAATAATAAATAAAGACGAGCTTGGTCTACAGAGCGAATCCCTGTCATGTCAGGCGCCATATCAGACAATACCCAATCGACTTTTCCTTTTGCCTTTTCTTTTAAAATTTCAATAAGCTGGTCTTTAACCGTATCCGATGCAAAATCACCTTGCATTAAAGTAACACCTGCTAATGGCGACATTTCCAATAAGTCGAGCGCAATGACTAAACCATTATCGCCAACCCATTGTGAAACTACTTGAGACCAACCACCGGGGGCAGCACCTAAATCTATCACTACTGCGCCTGGGTTAATGATTCGATGTTTATTTTGAATTTCAATTAATTTAAAGGCAGCTCGAGAACGATAGCCATCAGTTTTAGAAGCTTTGACATATGGATCATTCAAATGGCGTTGCATCCACGATGAGCGGCCTTTGTTTTTTTTATTTTTACTGTCTTTTTTAGTCGATGGAACCTTTGTCATTGAAATAGCCCGTAAAAGAACGAAATTTGTCTACTTTAATATTTGATTCTTAAATCATGTTACTTGTCATCTGAACCGGATCGTCAATACTCAATAGAATCTCATTAAAAAATATTTTGAACTGCTCTAAAGCAGACTGTTTGCTTAACCTAAAAAGTTTAACCAAAAACACGGCAATGACGCGCTAGGTGGAAAGGATGCTCAACATTAGTTTGATTAGGAATTCGTTTCTTTTTGCCCTTATCGGCAGTTCGTTCAGCCAAGTTTCATTAGCAGAGCATTCTCCAGAACATACTAATTCTCAAGCAGCAGTACATCGCTTTTTTTCCGGCACAACGTCACTGGGTGCCCAGCTCCAATACAACTTGCCCGATCTCAATGCTTTAGAAAATGGTAATGGCTTTACTTTAGATATTTCCCATGAAGTAAGCCGAAAAGTTTTCATAGACTTAGGTTATCTAGACAGTGGGGACCTAGATTTTGACCCTGAGGTTAGTGCTGATTCTTCGGCGAATGTTCAAGGATTTCTTTTAAGTTTGCGAGGCTATTCTAAACCAAGAACGCATACGGATCTGAATTATTACGGCAAGCTGGGAATATTTAAAGGCGAAGAAGAAATAATTATTTCGAATGTTAGCGAAGATGGGAATTCTCCTACCAATTTTTTATTAAGCTTTGGTGCAGAAAAACAAATTCAAGAAAATCATCCCATGAGTGTATTTGGTGAAATCACTTATCACCAAGATGCTATTCGTGAAGGCTGGATGACTTCATTCGGTTTAGGAATTCGTTGGTTTTTTGAAGGCGAATCAAAATAAAAATAATTTTTTAAAATTGAAATGTAGTTTTAATTTATTAACACCTTTACAACAGTTGGTAGTCGTATGAAAAGGTCATTCTGGCTCAAAGCCGGTTTAAGTGTTGGTTTATCCGCATTATATGTAAGTCCTGCTGCATTTGCTTTAACCACTGAAGCAGCAAAAGCTAGGTACACCTGGAGCACTTTTCAGGGCGGACCCTCACATACAGGGTATATTCCGATTACCTTGGATGTGCTAGGCACAGAAACTATTCCTACAGGTTGGGAACCACCACTATTTGCAATTTCGTTGACTGGGGGTCATCCATTAATGGGTGTCTCTGTCATCGAAGGGGATCCTGGCTTTATTTACCCTCGCTTAAATCAACCCACGATTGTTGAAAATGATATTTTTCTGACTAACAGAGGATTAGGTGAGCCGCATCAGATGATGCATGTTGATCCTGATACGGGAGAAGCAATTGTTTTTGAATATAATGGTTCAGGTGCTGAATTAGGTTACTTTGACGATGGCACCGATTGGACAGATACGTTTTGCCCAGTTAGCCAGAGTCAAATTACAGTTTTAGACACTGTTTTGTATTATCACACCAACTTTACTGAACACGCTGATGAAGATTCAGTGTGTAGTTTGAGTACCGCAACCAGTGTTCAGCCTTATCTTCGTGCTCAACCTTACATTCCTAATAAAAATCCGGATGGTACAAGTACACCCTATTTGGTACTCGGTGAAAGTACGCGTATTCAACTAGAAGGCCACGTTTTTGATGAATTTTTAGCGCCAACTATATTCGATGAAATCGCATATACACCTGGCGGCGGCAATCCTACTTTACAATCCAATACCGGCATTTATGCATTTAAAGATACCAACACTAATTTAGAAGAAGTGACCTTAACCGATCAATGGAGCTCCGACCCCACTACATTAGGTTTAACAAAACTGTCTCCTAATAATTTATGGGCTCCTGCTGTCAATAATAATTATGTAATTACGTTCACTAATGGCTACATTGAAAATTCTTACGAAGACGATATTGGTGAATTAAATGTTATTAATCGTTTAACTGGCGCTATTGTCTTTACCATTCCTGTGACAGAGTTTGCTTTTGCACCAGAAAATTCTGCTCAACCTTTCCATATGGAAAATGCGCCCGTACTTGCTAATGAAAATAATGTATTAGTAATTAATAACGATCATTTAGTACGTTTTAATTTAGGAACACGCAATATTGAGTGGGCAATTGAACGTGGGTTCTACGGCCAACCTTCTGTTGCGGATGTAGAAAACGTGATTTACGCAGCAAGTGATGACGCTACCGAGTGCGATTCAAATCCCAGCTGTATCATTGCATTAAATTTAAATTCAGCTGCCCCAATTTTAGATTCAGCTGGAGACAGCTGGTCGTGGGCACCAAGCGACGGCAGTACAATTATTCCCCCGTTTGTAGTTACTAAATCCCATGTATTTGTTTCAACTGATTCAAATAAAACCTTTGCTGTGAGTCGTGATGCAACACTCGCCAACGGTGATGCTGCGCGTGAATCATGGCAATATGATGTCGGTGGAAAATTAGCCTTTGCTTACAATACTTTGTATATAGCGCATTACGAAGAAGATATGGTTGTAGCTAGTGGTCAAGCGATCGGCAGAAGACGCCGTGTAGATTTACCAACTTATGCAACTCTTGCTAGTGCTTTTGATACCGATTTTCTTGCAAACATTAGTCAAGCGTCCACACTTTTAGCGATTCCTTTTCAAGTATCAGTTTCTGATTCTGCAGATCTTAGCGTTGCCGTAACTCCAATAACTGCTTCTAATACGACAATTGCATTAGAAAACATATTAACCTACACAATTTCAGTGACAAATAACGGCGCATTAACTACGGCTGCTCCGATGTTAATCGGCGAAGTACCTTTCGCGTTTGAGATTACAGAATTACCAGATGGATGTACTGTGGCTTCTCAACAATTGTCTTGTAATTTAACAGCTCATACACCAGATGGTTATTTAGATGTTGGTGAAACAATTTCAGGTTTGATTATTCGCGGCGAACCCACAGCAGTTGGTAATTTAATTTTTGATTTCACTGTGGATTCGGAATTATTAGATTCAGATGAAAGTGACAACTCTCAAACTGTACTGGTAAGAGCAGTGGCTGCGGCTCCTACTACGCATAACGCAGGAATTAGTTTTGCTGCTGGTACAGCTGAGGTGAATTTAAATAACTCGATTACTTATACAGCAAATATTACTAATGCTGGTCCTGATTTAACTACCGATGTCATTGCCACCTTTGTTGTCAGCAATAATCAAACTTTAACTCAACTTTCAATGGATTCTTCGCTTGGAACCTGCACATTAAATACTGCAACCTGTGAAATAGATTCTCTTGCTAACGGACAATCCATTCCTATTACCATTCGAACTACTGCGATAGCTACAGGAGCTGCAACCGTTGCAGGCTCAATTACAGTAAGCAGAACTTCAGCAACTGACAGCAATACAAATAATAATTCTGTCACAAGTGGAATTACGAATGTTTCTCAAGCCATTAGCGCAAGTGGTGAAGAAGATTTACCTTCTGCTGGTGGTAGTTTAAGTTTTTATTGGAATTTAATAGGGCTGATCTTGATTATACTAACGCGAAGAGCGTCCTTGAAGTAATCAAGGACGAGTGAATTAAAAATATGAATTATAAATGCTCAACTAGTTCGATTTCGTAGGTAACAACTCCACCTGGCGTCGTTACCTTAACTTCATCCCCTTCTTCCTTGCCAATTAACGCTTTAGCAATTGGAGATGAATAAGAGATACGATTTTCTTTTATATCTGCTTCATCTTCGCCAACGATTTTATATTTTTTAACTTCTTCACTGTCCGGCTCACGAATCGTAACCGTTGTTCCAAAAATCACTCTACCGGCGTATTCAATTTTACTGACGTCAATGACTTGCGCGGTGGATAGCTTCGATTCAATTTCTTGAATTCGACCTTCAATAAAAGATTGTTCTTCACGTGCTGCATGGTATTCAGCATTTTCTTTTAAATCACCATGAGCACGCGCTTCTGCAATTGCTTCTATCACACGTGAGCGTTCTTTAGTTTTTAAACGTTGCAACTCTTCACGTAATTTTTTTTCGCCGTCTACGGTCATTGGTGTTCGACTGACCATAACCCCTCCCTTGGGTGTAACAAGTGCAGATTGGCTTTCCCGGGTGTTGCTTGGTCATTCGCCTGCTCACATACTTTTCAGTATGCTGCGCGGGCTTATTTCGCAAGCGCCTACGGGAAAGTCAATCTGCGCTTGTTTATAAACTGTTGCAAAAAAATTAATAAATAAAAGCACCATTCGCAAGATGTTTACCTGAAAAACCATTCTGCGTTTGGTGTGTATTGTTCCCAATATATTTTTTTCTAAAAAACAAAAAAATGAATCTAATAGTCGGTTATTTGTGTAAGGCGTACATTAAATTTCTTCTTTCCAACCGATTTGATCTTGGATGCGTCGAACTTGAATGGGTTGTTGTTGGTTTTGCATCATTGCTTCGGATAAAGCTTTCGCACCGGCTAGTGTAGTTGCATAACAGACTTTCGATTGCACAGCAGTGCGACGAATCTCGAAAGAATCTGCAATTGCAGTTTTACCTTCGGTGGTATTAATAATTAAACTGATTTCACCATTTTTTAAGCGATCAACCACATGTGGTCGACCTTCTTTTACTTTATTAATTCGTTCAACTTCAATATTGGATTGTTTAAGAAATTCCGCTGTACCACGCGTTGCAACAAGATCAAATTTTAATGATTTAAGTCGTTTTGCAACTTCAACAATTCCAGGTTTATCACTGTCGCGTACACTTAAGAATGCAACGCCTTTAGTTGGAATTCTTTCACCAGCTCCTGTAACAGCTTTGAAAAAAGCTTCGGCAAATGTTTCACCGACACCCATTACTTCACCGGTAGATTTCATTTCCGGCCCAAGAATTGGATCGACTCCAAGAAATTTTGCAAAAGGAAATACAGCTTCTTTAACACAAAACTTTAACGGGGTACGTTCTTTAGTAAAACCAATTTCTTTAAGTGACTTGCCAAGCATCACTTGTGCGCCAATTTGCGCTAATGAAATACCGATTGCTTTTGAAATAAACGGAATTGTTCTGGACGCGCGTGGATTTACTTCAAGTACAAAAATATCCTTACCTTGTACAGCAAATTGCACATTCATTAAACCAACAACTTTTAAACCTTTAGCAAGTGCTACAGTTTGTTGACGAATTTGATTTTGAATATCGACTGATAATTCAAATGGAGGCAATGAAGTTGCTGAGTCACCAGAGTGTACGCCTGCTTGCTCAATATGCTCCATGATGCCGCCAATCACTACTCGATTGCCGTCACTTACTGCATCGACATCCACTTCAACTGCAGAATCTAAAAACCGATCTAATAAAACCGGAGAATCTTCAGAAACATCAACAGCTGTTCGCATATAACGTTCAAGTTCATCTTCTGCATATACGATTTCCATTGCGCGTCCTCCTAATACGTAGGAGGGCCGAACCACTAACGGATAACCAATTTCTTTTGCTAACAACAAACCTTGTTGCGGAGTACGAGCAATTCGATTTGCAGGTTGACGTAAATTTAGCTGATGCAGTATTCCTTGAAAGCGTTCGCGGTCTTCTGCTAAATCAATTGCATCCGGTGAAGTACCAATAATGGGAACACCTTCTGCTTCAAGCGCTCGCGATAATTTCAACGGAGTTTGTCCACCGTATTGAACAATAACGCCTAATGGTTTTTCAACTTCTACAATCGCCAATACATCTTCTAGAGTTAATGGCTCAAAATACAATCGATCTGATGTGTCATAATCCGTTGAAACCGTCTCAGGATTACAGTTCACCATAATTGATTCATAGCCGGCCGCTCGAACAGCAAGTGCTGCATGCACACAGCAATAATCAAACTCAATGCCCTGACCAATACGATTTGGACCACTGCCTAACACAATAATTTTTTTACGTTGCGTTGGCTCGGCTTCACATTCTTCATCGTAGGAAGAATACAAGTATGCAGTTTCGGTTGGAAATTCAGCAGCACAGGTATCAACGCGTTTGAAAATCGGTTTTACGCCAAGTTTTAAACGTTGTTGACGAATAGATTTTTCAGACTCACCCACAAGCTTTGCTAAATGTTTGTCGGAAAAACCATCACGCTTCCAACGCCACAACTGGTCTTTGGTCCAGCCACTTAATTTGGTTTGCTTAATATTTTTTTCCATAACGATCAAACGATGCAATTGCTCTAAAAACCAAGGATCAACCGCGGTTATTTCAAATACTTCATTAATCGTTAAACCCTGACGAAATGCATCACCGATTAATAAAATACGATTTGGATTAGGTGTACTAAGTTCTTGCTTTAAAACATCGAGATCAACTTCACCGTCGGCTTGAAGCGTATGAAAACCATACCAACCGTTTTCTAATCCTCGTAATGCTTTTTGAAACGATTCAGCAAACGAGCGACCAATCGCCATAACTTCACCAACGGATTTCATTTGGGTTGTCAAAACGGGTTCCGCTTGTGGGAATTTTTCAAAATTAAAGCGCGGGATTTTGGTTACGACATAATCAATTGTTGGCTCAAAACTACATGGTGATGCGCCGCCTGTCATGTCATTACTAAGTTCGTCGAGCGTATAACCCACCGCAAGTTTTGCAGCAACTTTTGCAATTGGAAAACCGGTAGCTTTTGAAGCTAATGCTGAAGATCGGCTGACACGCGGGTTCATTTCAATCACAACCATGCGACCGTCTTCTGGACAAATTGCAAATTGCACATTTGATCCGCCGGTTTCAACACCAATTTCACGCAATACAGCAATCGATGCATCTCGCATGCGTTGATATTCTTTATCAGTAAGCGTTTGCGCAGGCGCTACGGTAATTGAGTCACCGGTATGCACGCCCATTGGATCAAGATTCTCAATCGAACACACAATAATACAATTGTCTTTTCGATCTCGAACCACTTCCATTTCGTATTCTTTCCAACCTAACAAAGACTCATCAATTAATAATTCTTTAGTCGGTGAAAGATCAAAGCCGCGCGTACAAATTTCTTCAAACTCTTCGATGTTGTACGCAATTCCGCCCCCGCTTCCGCCCATGGTGAAAGAAGGACGAATCACACAAGGAAATCCAAGATCAACTTGAACTTGACGCGCTTCTTCCAAATTATGCGCAATCGCAGATCGAGCCGTTGATAAACCAATTTTTTTCATAGCGGTATCAAAACGTTTGCGATCTTCCGCTTTGTGAATTGCATCTTGGCTTGCGCCAATAAGCTCAACACCAAACTTTTCCAATACACCTTCGCGTACTAAATCTAATGCGCAATTTAAAGCAGTTTGACCGCCCATGGTGGGCAGCAATGCGTCTGGACGTTCTTGCTCAATAATCCGCGCAAGCGTCTGCCAATTTACCGGCTCGATATAGGTTGCATCCGCCAAATCAGGGTCCGTCATAATGGTCGCTGGATTCGAATTCACCAGCACTATGCGATAACCTTCTTCGCGTAATGCTTTGCACGCTTGAGTACCAGAGTAATCAAACTCGCAAGCTTGACCAATTACGATTGGCCCAGCGCCAATGATCATGATCGTTTTAATGTCTGTACGTTTTGGCATGTCGACTACTCAATGGTTTTAGTCTGTATTTTTAGATGATTTCACGAATAAATCGATCGAAGAGACCGCTAACATCTTTTGGCCCTGGACCAGCCTCGGGATGACCTTGAAAACTAAATGCATTTGCACCTTCGATTTCAATTCCTTGAATACTCTGGTCAAACAACGAACGATGCGTTATTCGAACATTTAAAGGCAACGAGTTTTCATCAATAGTGAATCCATGATTTTGACTCGTGATCATTACTTGTTTGGTCGCTATATCTTGAACTGGGTGGTTTGCGCCATGATGACCAAATTTCATTTTGATCGTACGTGCCCCAGCAGCTAAACCCAGCAATTGATGACCGAGACAAATTCCGTAAAGTGGAATTTTTTGTTTTAACAATTCTTGAATCAGTTGAATGGCATAACCTAATGCTTCCGGATCACCAGGACCATTTGATAGAACAACCCCTTTGGGCTTATGTGATAACACGTCAGATAATGAAGCAGTTGCAGGTACAACCGTTACTTCACAACCTCGGTCAACCAACATTCTTAAAATATTGCTTTTAACGCCAAAATCAACAACAACGACAGGCAGAGCTGGAATTTCATCTTTTACTATGACTTTGTCTGAAGCATGAGACCAAGATGTATCTTGCCAACGATAACTTTTTGACGTTGTAAGATCTTTTACTAAGTCTTTGCCAGATAATCCTGCAAAATCTTTTGCTTGTTGGATTGCGTTCGCTTCATCAATGGTGTCACCGGATTGAATGCAACAACCCATAACACCTTTAGTACGTAAAATTCGAGTTAAACGCCGCGTATCAATGTCAGAAATCCCAACCACTGAAGAGCGTTTTAAATAGCTGTCTAACGATTCTTGTGCGCGCCAATTACTGACACATGGCGATGCATTACGAATCACTAATCCACTTAAATGGCATTTTTTGCTTTCTTGATCGTCGGCGTTGACACCAACATTACCTATATGAGGATATGTGAGAACCACAACTTGTGAAGCGTACGAAGGGTCGGACAAAATTTCTTGATAGCCGGTAAGCGACGTATTAAAAACAATTTCACCAACTGAATTTCCTTCTGCGCCCAGTGCGGTGCCACGAAACACTGACCCATCCTCTAATGCAAGGATTGCAGGCTTTTCTAACATCTCACCTCCACAACACGCGCAGTCAATTTTGAAACACAAAATGTGCTTTAAATGCTAAAACCTTTAAAAATCAAACCCACAAAAAAGCGAGAGGGCACTGCCGATCTCGCTCGGTGGTCGAATTGTACTGAAGCAATCAATAAAGTGTCTACAAACGTTTCAGATAAACTTAGCTAAAAATTAAATGCGATAAAATCATAATGCATTTTTTGTAATTAACTACGTCGCTCAAACTCATTGCCATCAATATGCAGTGGTCGGATATATGCTGAAACTTGGCGCATTTGATCATTGTTCATATCTTTGAAAATATGACGAATGATTTTATGGATAGCTGCACGCGTTGTATCAACTGCGACATCAGCCGTTTTACGAAACACCATATTTAATTTGAGCAGTTTTAACGGTTCAATAAAAAATATTTCCATTGAATGATCGCTCACATCTAACAAAATATCAGAGAAACCGTCACAAACTTCTTGGCCTTGACCTTGTTCAGATTTTGTTTTGATATTTTCTAACGACGTAGTAAATTCTTGATTTAACGGACAACCTAGATATGGAATTGAAACGCCGTCATTTGATTTACGCCATAATAAAGTGCCGTATAAATATAAAATTAGTGATTCTAATTCTTGAGCCGATAATCGACGCCCAACCGAATGCAACAAAAAGGAAATAGCTTTAGTTACCGTGCTAACGCAGGTACGAACCATTTTTTGACCCACATTTCCTAAGCCAATTGGTTCAAGTGGATCTAAGAAAAATATTTCCATCGTCTTGGACACTAAAACCATTACTACATCGGCAAATAAACTTTGAATTTCTTTCATTTCATTTTTATTGTCTTCGGTACGATTCGAAGCCCATTCTTTTAGGGTATCAACATTCCGTTTAGTTTCAGCAGGAATAACAAAAGCAATATACGAAGGTGCGTGGAAAAATTCTGCGAGAGCATCAGATTGTTTTTGAGTCACGTTCAAGGCTTCCAAAAATTGTACAAAGGATAAATACGCTGCCGTTTTTTTATAATATGCAGTGCACAAATACCTAGCATCTGCGACAAGAAACATCTTTGGCTTAGAAGCTAAGGAGCGTGCAAACTACAGGCTCATTCAATTTAAAGAAGAATAAGTGTCGAGAGCGTGTGAAAGTCAGTAAGTTTGACCTAATTAGAGGCGAAGAAGCAACATAACAAAAGTCTAAATCTAGCGAATAAAGTAAACAGTACCCCAACCTCTTCAAATTCATTACACTTCGCACTTAAATTGTTTGGTTTTTAAACTCGTGTAGAAATTCATTCCAAACACAAAAATATTTTTTAATTTGTTTAAGTTTGAGGTTTGATGTGAAACGTTTGTTCATAGAAACTCACGGTTGTCAGATGAATGAATATGATTCATCAAGAGTGCGTGAGCTTTTGGAAGATCATGAAAATATGATTTTGGTGGATAAAGCTGACCAAGCGGATGTCATCTTATTGAACACATGCTCTATTCGTGAAAAAGCCCAAGAAAAAGTTTTTCATCAATTGGGTCGATGGAAGAAATTAAAAAAGAAAAATCCAGATTTAATTATTGGTGTAGGTGGCTGTGTAGCCAGTCAAGAAGGTGCAGATTTGCAAAAAAGGGCACCTTATGTAGATGTAGTGTTTGGCCCTCAAACCCTACATCGCGTACCTGAACTAATTAAAAATCGCCGAAAATTTTCTATTCCAACAATGGATATTAGTTTTCCAGAAATTGAAAAATTTGATCATCTTCCAAAACCCAGTGTCGACGGACCTAAAGCCTATGTTTCAATTATGGAAGGTTGCAGTAAATACTGTTCTTTTTGCGTAGTTCCTTATACGCGTGGTGAAGAATTTAGCCGTCCGCTGCAAGACGTCATGCAAGAAATTCAACATCTTGCTCTTCAAGGTGTTAAGGAAATTACCCTGCTTGGTCAAAACGTTAATGGATATCGAATTATCGAAAACGGCATTCAAACTGATTTTGCAGAGTTGTTACATCGAGTTTCTGAAGTCAAAGGAGTTGAACGTATTCGTTATACCACTTCTCATCCGCTGGAATTTTCAGCAAGTTTAATAGAAGCCCATCGAACTCTTGAGAAATTGGTTGCGCATATCCATTTACCAGTACAAAGTGGTTCGAATCGTGTTCTAGCAGGCATGAAGAGAAATCATGAAATCGAACAATACAAAGATATTATTCGTGCACTACGGATCGCAAAACCTAGCGCTACGTTTAGTTCTGATTTTATTGTAGGTTTTCCAGGGGAAAATGAGCGCGATTTTCAAGATACGTTAGATTTAATTGAATGGGTTGGCTTCGATCAATCCTACAGTTTTATTTATAGCCCGCGTCCAGGAACTCCAGCAATGGATTTGCCAGACAACGTTTCACTTGAAGAAAAAAAGATTCGATTAGATCGTTTACAACGTTTGATTGAATCGAATGCTCGCTCAATTAGTCAACAGATGGTCGGTACCGTACAAAATGTTCTGGTCGATGGCGTATCGAAAAAACATCCGGGTCAATTACAAGGCCGCACTGAAAACAATCGAGTCGTTAATTTTGATTCGCCCGATCTCGATTTGATTGGCTCGTTTGCTCCAGTCTTAATTACAGAGGCTCGGACTAATTCTCTATTAGGAACACTGGCAAATACCTTCCTCACTTCACCGCGATTAGTTGAACAACTTATCTCTGAACATTTTTAATACAGAGAATTTTTGAGGCACCGCCAAAAAACTCAACCCTCTGTTTTATAAAATCATTTTGTGAAAAAAAGGTCTGCATCAGATAAAGAAAAGCGAGGAGATTAGCTAAAATGCGGTTTCATTAATTGAAACTCTGTGCTAAAAACAATTTGTAAGCGTGCGTGTTAATCACTTTGATTGAAGACGCAAAATAAGGGGGTACCATTATTAACTTGGACAATACCAAGACCACATATCAACTTGTGTTAGAACCCGACAGCCCTCAACGACTGGCCAATCTATGTGGACAATTCGATGAGCACCTCAAGCAAATTGAACGTGGATGTAATACTCGAATCGAAAATCGAGGCAACATTTTTAATGTCATAGGAACCGAAACAAACGTTCATAAAACCACACATCTTCTCAAAACCCTCTATAAGTCAACTGAATCTTTTCCACCGCTTGATCCTAATGTCATCCACCTAATGATTAGAGAGACCAGCATGAAAGATACTCAAAATGAGTCATCCGATAAGCCTACTCGGGATGTCCAAGCCGTTAAACACGATTCACAGAATGATAATCTTGTGATGAGTGAAGAAGCTCTAACCTGCATACCCACCAAAAAGAAACGCATTGCTGCACGGGGTGCAAACCAAAGGCAATATGTAGATCAAATACATAAACATGACATTAGTTTCGGAGTCGGACCAGCTGGAACTGGCAAAACTTATTTAGCCGTTGCTTGTGCCGTTGAAGCACTGGAAGCCGGGCAAGTTAAAAGAATCGTACTAGTGCGACCTGCTGTAGAAGCTGGTGAAAAGCTAGGCTTTCTACCCGGAGATCTTGCAGAAAAGGTAAATCCTTATCTTCGACCTTTATACGACGCCTTGCATGAAATGCTAGGTTTTGAACAAGTCAGTCGTCTTATGGATCGTCAAGTTATTGAAGTAGCTCCATTAGCTTATATGCGTGGACGAACTTTAAACGATGCTTTTATCATTCTCGACGAAGGTCAAAACACTACACGTGAACAGATGAAGATGTTACTAACACGATTGGGTTTTGGCTCAAAAGTCGTAATCACGGGTGATCATACACAAATTGATTTACCCAGAGGCACACAATCTGGCTTAATACACGCTGTAGAGATTTTAAGAGATGTTCCTGGAATCGGATTTTCTTATTTTACATCGAAAGATGTGGTGCGACACAAATTAGTACAAGATATCGTTGAAGCTTACGAACGGTCGGGAAAAACCACACAACTCGACCCTCATGTTTCTCTACTTCACGCTCAAAATGAATCGAAATAAGTAGTATGCTGTTTCAAAT
>JAZKFP010000066.1:0-2296 GCA_040386355.1 Pseudomonadota bacterium
GCAGACCGTCAGACTGTCTAAAAACTATGCACATTGCTGGATAACTTGTAAGTATAAACGCGTTATGATTTTGTAAGTTTAATCATGCAATTCATAGAAGGAAAAAACCGGGACCAAAGCATTCTATTCCCACAGTCGCTCGATCAGCTTTTAAGTGCTGATAACGAAGTTCGCATCATTGATCTTTTTGTTGAGAGCATTAAATTGGAGGACTTTCAATTTACTATAAAGGTTACAAAAGAAGGTCGGCCAGCCTATCATCCCAAAGACCTCCTGAAGATCTTTGTGTATGGTTATCTCAACCACATCCGTTCAAGCCGCCAACTGGAAAAAGAATGCCACCGAAATATTGAGCTGATGTGGCTCATGAAACAGCTAACGCCTGATCATAACACTATTTCTAATTTTAGGCGGGATAATGAAAAAGCCATTAGAAAAGTGTTTCGGTATACCGTTAGTATAGCTAAGCAGTTCGATCTCATCGGAGGAAAGCTTGTTGCCGGCGATAGTACAAAGCTTCGGGCGCAAAATTCGAAGAAGAATAATTTTAATGCGGATAAAATAGAACGGCATATTGCCTATATCGATGCCAGGCTGGAAGAGTATAATAATGCGCTTTCAATTGCTGATAATGATAATAAAGAAATCCTTACAGCGGAAATAAAAAAGCACCAGGCCAGGAAAGATGATTATGAAATTATGCAGCAGCAACTGGAGCAAAGCGGGGAACCTCAAATCTCGACTACAGACCCTGATAGCCGCCAGTTAATGACGCGTAATAACGTCAGCGAAGTTGCTTACAGCGTTCAAACTGTGGTGGATGCAAGCCACCATTTACCGATCGATTATAAAGTTACCAATGACAATGATACGAGGGCGCTAAGTGGTATGCTGCGCAGAACAAAAATAATCCTGGGAACAAATGATTTTACCGCACTCTACGATAAGGGATACCACACAGGTTGCGAAATAAAAGCTGCTGTAACAGCAGGTATTGACATTATGGTAGCTGTGCCAGGTGTTAGTTCTTTTGCGCCGGATGCGGGTTATAATATGGATCAATTTACTTATGATGATGACAATGATACTTACATCTGCCCACAAGGTGAGATTTTAACTACTAACGGGAATGAATATAAGAAGAGTACCAGAACAAATTCATACTGGGTAAAGCATTATAAAACGACTGCGTGCCAAGGCTGCCCTGCAAGAAATCTTTGTACTAAAAGCCCAAGAGGTAGGCTGATAGAAAGAAGTGAGTTTACTCCCTACATTGAACAAAACAAGCAAAATATAGCCAGTCGACCGGAGCTTTATAAAAAAAGACAGAGCATAGTAGAGCATCCTTATGGCACGATTAAAAGGCAATGGGGCTTTTATTACATCATTACGAAAAAAGGGATGAAAAGAGCTTCGGCTGATGTTGGATTAATGTTCATTGCCTATAATTTGCGCAGGTTAATGAATCTGATTGGCAAGAGTGAATTTAAAAAGTTCCTTCAGGAGCTTGTTTTTATATTTTTTGAAATAGGGGCTTCACCAAACGCTATTATCTGCAAAATACGGCCATCATTATTTCGAGTACAAAACCACGGGCGTGTTTTACAAGCTGCTTAAAATGGATCCTAATAAACCAATTTTAGCGATTTCGGAAGTTCTTAGACGGACTGCCGTTGTGCGTCACTTTTTTTAGAGCTCACTAAATGATAGATCAAAATATTATCAAAACAAAGCTTTCCAATTAATGCAATCAAAATCGAAATTTTAAAATGTCTGCTTTAGGAGAATTACTAATTTACTTCATCTATTTTGTACTCGGACTTGGCACCTTACTTTTCTTAGCCTTGACCTTCACAGCTAAAAGAACAATTAGAGTTTGGGCGGGTCTTGGTACACTTTTTCTTGGATTTTTGCTATTTTCTTTCAAATCTTGCCAAAGCGATAACTACAAAGAAAATCAACTTAGTCAAGTTGGACTATACTATTTAACAGACTACCCAAATTGTGACTCTTGTATCATTGAATTGAAGGAAAACCAAACATATGAGGTGACAAAGCACGGTCAAATCATAGAACGAAGCGATTGGCATTATGAAGTTGGCGGAGACTATTGGATCACATATTTGGACAATAATAATTATCAATTAGGAAGTGGAAAATTTGCGTACAAAAAATCTAAGCTTAAATACCACGGAACTAAATTTTATTAAGGGAAAAAGCGAACGCACAACAATGCATTGCCAAAATTGGGGCGGGACCAGCAAACTTCAGCATCAGCAAAGTTGCAGGTTTGGTT
>JAZKFP010000067.1:0-10172 GCA_040386355.1 Pseudomonadota bacterium
AAACCTTTTTGATTAAAAAGGTTTAGGGCGAATGAGTAAGCAACAACCTAGAAAATTATTTTGCGGAAGGTATTGTTCAACCGACAAAAGGAAGGGGAGACCCACTACATGATGATGAATAAACTTTCAATTACTGTTTCAGCTGCACTTATTGGCGCAAGCTTAATGACTGCGGAAATCGCATCTGCTGACGTTACTGCTAACGTTGGTGCTGCAAACATGTATTTATTTCGTGGAGCAAATTTAAGCGACGGCGCACCGCAAGTGTTTGGTGGCGTTGATTTCACCCACGAAACTGGTGCATATGTAGGTACTTGGGTTTCTAATGACACAGTAACTGGTCAAGAAATGGATCTTTATGCAGGTTTTGCCGGCGAAATGAGCGGCTTCACCTATGACATTGGTATTATTGATTATGAATATACCGACGAAGAAGATCACAAGTTTGGTGAACTCTCTGAATTAATGATTTCTGGCGGTTTTGGTCCTTTCGGTTTGTCGTGGTATCAATCTTTGCAGGGTGAAGATTCTACTCCTTTTACTGGTGGGTATGATTACATCAATGCATCGTATACCTACGAAGCATTCAGCGCTGGCTTAGGCCAATTCCTAGGTGGTCCTGATGATGTGGATTACACTCACTTAGATTTATCTTACGCAGTTACCGACGAACTTTCTTTCACAGCTTCTAACGTGATTGATAAAGACGACGGCGCAGGGGTAAACAACGGCTTTAAATTAGTTGTTACCTGGGCAAAAGAATTTGAACTTTAATTTTTAATTTACACAATGACGAGTAGCTTGCTACTTTTTGTTTTGAATTTTAGTTCAAAAAAAAGCGGAGCTTAAGCTCCGCTTTTTTTATGATTAGTCTGAAACAAGCTGGTTTAAATTTTTGTTTCTTCTGCTTTTAAAGTTTTAGTCACTGGTGTTTTATCCGCATAATTTTTTCTGTCATTTTCACTTCTAAAACTTTTGTTTGTTTCGTTTTGATCTATTTGAAACGCATAAGATGTTGGAAGGATTACTTTGAGGTTTTTATACTTTAATGATTTGCCATTAAACAACCAACTCATAAGCGTAAATCGACTTACTACATAATGATGCAGCAATAACGATAAGCTCATCGACAATACAACGACCAAACTAAATTTAACGTACGTATGCCAATCGACAACTAAAAAAATCAATCCGAATATCACTACAAAGAAATGATGAAATAAATAAATTGAATACGATGCGTCTGCTAAATAATTAAATCCTTTGGAGGGCTTGTCAAAAAATTTACGGAAAAAGGCAAAACACATCACCGCAAATCCCCAAGGAAGAAATGCGAGACTATATCGATTAAGGATCTTTGAAAAAATGTCATTTTGTTCTTCTAAATAAATGCCGCCAATAAATGCCATAATTACAGCAACCGGCACCCATAAATAAAAAAGAGAAAATTCATTAAATAAATTACGGTTAAATGCCATTAAATATCCAAAAAAGAAGAATCCACCAAAATAAAATATTTCATGAATATTTAAAAAAAAGCCTGAGGTATCAATTATCGAATCGATACGGTAACTCAGCATGTTTAAAGAAATAGTCCCTAAAGGCACTATCAATAGATAGGCCCCTCCTCGCACCCAAGGTAATTTATTGGTAATTTTTTCGTAGAGATAGAGAGTATGTTTGGCAATTAAATAATATCCGGTTGCAGCTATCAAAAAGTAAATAACTAGACAGTTTAAAAACCATAAATGCGATACCCAGTAACCGTCCATTAAATATTGACTTAAACTTAATTGAAAAGGAATCTCACTATAAAGATGAAAAACAATAAAATTTTGTAGTGAATTGAATAGGAGTGCAGTGGTTATGAGGGGGATAATAATTCGCGGTAAACGAATATTTAAAAACTTTTTTGTCCCATAGCGCTGTAAAGTTACATAACAAAAAAAACCAGAAATAATAAAAAAGCAAGGCATACGGAATTGTGCAATTAAACGCCATATCCAATTAAGCGTATTGTTTTTTACAGGATCTGAAATAACCCAATCGGCGCTAACTGCATAGATAGCTGCAGCATGTAGCACAACACCAAGCATCATTAAAACACTTCGCATTGCATCTAAATAATACAGTCGTGGCAGCTTTGGTTGAATAGACAATTACAATCACATCCGTTTGATTGGGAATTGCGCGGATCAAGTGAAATAATCTGAATCACTGTCCGAAGGTTTTTAAAACCCTAATACTCACTTAACAACATTACTGACTGGGGTGAAAAGTCAGATATAGAGACGACTTCTTACTAATTTAACTTACCGGAAAAAGGTTGTTTTGAATCATTAATTTAAAAAATACTTTAAGCCGCACGCAAAATGATTTTCCTGTGGGTAAGTCTTTTGATGAAAAGACTTACCTTGAGTGAGGCCCGCGGAGCATATTGCAAAATATGTGAGCAGGGCGAAAGAAAGATACAACACTAAAGAAAACTATTTTTTAAACGCAGCATTTATATTTGAAATTATATACTCTAGCCGCATGCTAAATGATTTCTCCGTAGGCGCTTACGAAATAAGCCCGCGCAGCATACTGAAAAGTATGTGAGCAGGCGAATGAGTAAGCAACAACCGGAGAAATCATTTAGCGAAGGCCCCACTCACAGCCAGTCTGATAGGACAATACCTACACCCACCCTACTCACATTCTGATTATAATCAATTAAACTTTCGCCATATCCATTAAATAACTGAACATATCCTCTCAACCGATTCGTTAAAGGAAACGTATAATCAAGCTGAATAGCACCGCGGTTTTCATCGCGTAAATTATTTCTAAGCAAAATGCCTACTTCATCGTTATCGTTAGTCCACACGGCATAAAAATCAAAATTTCCCATATATTTTTCTATGTCAGGATTTTGATCACCGCGCACATCGTCGTCGCTTGTTTTTTCATCTTCAGGAATACGCCACCAAGGTTTTAATTGGAAAATCCAATTACTACGTTCCCAACTAATTTGAGTAAATACTCTATTCCAACTGCGTGAAAAAGGTAAATCTTTTCCGTTAGATTGATGAGAAACTCCAAGTGTGGCTACATTTACATCCGTATTGAAAAAATTTAGTTGAAAAGGTAATTGCCAAAATAATTCAGCTTCGTAATTACTTTCACGAAATGGCAGTGAATGTTCTTTATTGTATAACTGCCAAAAAGATAATGTTGTAAATGCAAAATACACGCGATCATTATCTGATAATAAACGCTGAGTAATAGGTAATTTAACACTAAATTGAAACTTGGCTTCCTGCGGTTCGAAAACGGTATCGTCACCTGCTTGTTCAAAAGGTTCGGTATTAATATCGCTGGTATAACTAAAAGGCAATAAATAATTTAATCGATGCGAGGTAATTGCACGTGGATTTTCGTCAGCTAGTGCTTCACGCGTCAATCGATCTGCCAATAATGAAGATTCGCGTGGCAAAGGTTGCTCTTCAAGATTCTCAACTTTTTCGTTGTCCGAACTAATGTCAATTTCTTCGCCTGCATTCTTAGGATTATTTAGTGTATTTATATTTACTTTGTTTGAATCAATATTATTTGAACTACAGAATTCAACAATTTCTTCAATATTTGTTTTGGGAGAAGACTGTTGCATTTGTCGCAACCAACAGAGTTCAACCGCTGTGGGTTTAAAGTAATTTACTGGAGTTGTATTTTCTTGAGCAAATAATACAGAAGCGCTAAAAAGCAATATCGCGCCTAAAATTCCATTTATTATTTTCATTTACTATCCTGTAGTATCAATTAATTCGTTTTTTTACTATGTGTTTTAATGTAGTCATTCAATTAACTGCATTTATTGTCATGAGATTGCCTAAAACACTTTTCAAATAGTCAATCAGTAACAGCCAGCGTTCAACACGGGCGAATGATTATTCGCCCTTACAAATAATGATCACTTCACCTAAAAACACCTCAATCTCTAACGAATATCGTAGGGGCGAATAATCATTCGCCCGCGGTTATTCTTCTAACATTAGATTTTTGTAATTCATATCATAAAAAAGGCGCAATTAAGCGCCTTTAATATTATTTTAATTATTTCAAATCCTTAAGACTCACTGTGTTCTTCAACAACAGTTTGTTCAGTATTTTTATTGATTGGGCGGCCAACTAATTCTACATACGCCATAGGCGCTGCATCACCTTTTCTAAAACCGCATTTCAGAACACGTAAATAGCCACCTGGACGTGCTACATAACGTGGACCAAGTTCGACAAACAATTTACCAACAGCATCTTTGCTACGTAAACGATCGAAAGCTAGACGACGATGTGCGACGCTATCTTCTTTCGCTAACGTAATGAGAGGCTCAGCCACGCGACGTAATTCTTTTGCTTTAGGCAAAGTCGTTTTAATTAACTCATGCTCAAATAAAGAAATAGTCATGTTGCGAAACATGGCTAATCTATGTGCGGATGGTTTTAAGCGACGGCCTCTAACTCTATGTCTCATTGTTCAATACCACTTTTCAACTGTGAATACCAAATTCATTTCAATCTTCCCACAAAATGCCGTTTAAAAGACATTCAGTACACGCTCATTCGCCTACGAGAAAATCAATTTGAATTCGGTATATATCTATCTTATATAATTAACGAATTCGTACGCCACGACCTTCACTTCGTAATCCAGAAGGCGGCCAATTTTCTAAACGCATACCCAACTGCAAGCCACGTTGTGCTAAAACATCTTTAATTTCGGTAAGTGATTTCTTACCCAAGTTAGGAGTCTTCAGCAATTCAACTTCGGTACGTTGAACAAGATCACCAATGTAATAAATATTTTCTGCTTTCAAACAATTTGCAGAACGAACCGTTAACTCAAGATCATCAACTGATTTCAATAGAATTGGATCAACCAACTCTTGTTCGTCTTCAATATCCGATTTTAAATCTTGCTCAAGATCGACGAATACCGATAATTGTTGTTGCAGAATTTTTGCTGCACGCCGAATGGCATTTTCAGGATCAATTGCACCATTGGTTTCAAGATCGATTACTAACTTATCTAAGTTAGTTCGTTGCTCAACGCGCGCGTTTTCTACTGCATAAGTGACTTTCAAAATAGGACTAAACGAGGCATCTAATTTAAGACGGCCAACTGCTTGAGTTTCTGAAGCAACTTGGCGATTATCTGCTGCTTGATAACCACGACCTGCAACAACACGTAACGCCATACGAATATGTGCGCCCTCACTTAAATTTGCGATTACATGATTTTTGTTAACAATTTCTACTTGGCTTAATGTTTCAATATCGCCAGCGGTTAAGACACCAGGGCCATTTTTTTCAATGCGTAAGATAACTTCTTCTTTGTCTAACAGGCGTACTGAAACACCTTTTAGATTTAAAAGAATATTCATCACATCTTCTTGAACACCTTCGATCGTACTGTATTCGTGCTGAACGCCTTCGATATCCACATCAACAATAGCAGCGCCTTTCATGCTGGATAATAAAATCCGTCTCAACGCGTTTCCTAATGTATGTCCAAAGCCACGCTCAAGCGGTTCCAGCGTGATACGTGCAGAAGTCTTCGACGTTTCTTTAACATCGATAGCCTTTGGCACTAAGAACTCTTCCATTGCTTGCATTCAGGCACCTCATTAATAGATTCAGATCATGTCTGTCATGAACAGCAATTAAGCGACTTCACTATTTTTTAAAAACTCATATCCGTCATAAGTTTAAAAGAGTGAAGGAAACAAGCATTCATTAAATGATTGCTTTAAACCTAAAAAAACAGATCAGATTACTCTAGTTTTTTAGGAAGAATATCATTATGAAAATCTTACTTAGAATACAATTCCACAATACGATTTACTTCAAATTCAATATTGTCTAATGCTGGTAAAGCTTTTACTGTTGCTTCAAATTTTTCACGATTCACTTCCAACCACTCTGAAGCACCACGTTGTGAAGCTAAATCAAGTGAAGCTTGAATGCGCAATTGCTTCTTTGCTCTATCACGAATTGCAACTACATCACCGGCAGAAACTTGATACGAAGCGATATTAACGGTTGCGCCATTTACCATAATGGATTTATGAGAAACAAGTTGTCTTGCCTCTGAACGCGTACTACCAAAACCAATGCGATACACGACGTTATCTAAACGACGCTCAAGATTTTGTAATAAAATATCACCTGTGCTGCCTTTATTACGTGCAGACTTTTTGTAGTAATTACGGAATTGTTTTTCAAGAACACCATAGGTACGACGTACTTTTTGCTTCTCACGAAACTGCACACCATAATCTGAAAGCCGACCACGACGAGCACCGTGCTGACCAGGAGCAGTAGTGGAACGACATTTTTGCTCGTAAGACTTAACCCCACTGGTTAGTCCGAGGTCTGCCCCTTCTCGACGGGACAGTTTGCACCGAGGGCCTCGATAACGCGCCATAAACCAACCTCAATTTTCTACAAATTATCTAAAAATACATTTGTTAAGTGACTGTTTGAATTTTAAAAAAAATATGTCATCACTTAAAGCTGAAACTCAGCGGACTAATTTTCTACAACAAACTTTTATTCAAAATTAAACTCGACGTTCTTTCGGTTGACGACAACCGTTGTGCGCTACGCTGGTCGAATCCGTAATAGAACGAATTGAAAATCCAACGCCATTTAATGCACGAACTGCGGATTCACGGCCTGGGCCTGGACCTTTAACATATACATCTAAAACTTTTAAGCCATACGCTTCTTTTGCAGCGTTGCCCGCACGTTCAGCAGCAACTTGCGCAGCAAAAGGTGTGCTTTTTCGTGAACCACGAAAACCACAACCGCCAGAGGTTGCCCAAGATAACGTATTACCTTCAGCATCAGTCAAAGTCACAATGGTGTTGCTGAAAGATGCGTGTACATGAGCCATGCCTTCTTCAACACTTTTACGAACTTTCTTTTTAACTTTATTTTGTGTTTTGGCCATACCGAAACCCATCTCCATCAAAGCAACAATCTAAAAAATCTTTATCAAGTGAATTATTTTCTTACGCTACGACGTGGACCTTTACGTGTACGCGCATTGGTTTTAGTACGCTGACCGCGAACTGGTAAATTACGGCGATGACGAATCCCACGGTAACAACCTAAATCAAGCAAACGTTTAATATTCATAGCAACTTCACGACGCAAATCACCTTCTACAGTGAATTGACCTACGGCTTGGCGTAATTTATCAAGATCCGCTTCGCTCAAATCTTTAGGTTTGGTAGTAGGTGCAAAATTAACACTGTTGCAAATCTGCAATGCAGTTGTTCTTCCAATGCCATAAATATAAGTTAACGCAATGACCAAATGCTTTTGATCTGGAATGTTGACGCCTGCTATACGTGCCATAACTCAAACCTCATCGTATATACCAACGATAAATTATCTTCCCGGTTGTTGCATGCTTATTCGCCTGCTCACCTCCTCTCTTAATAAAAAAAGAGATGTAGGCTCGGCGGGCTTTACGCCGTAAATCTTATAATCAAAAGATTTACTCTTTTAATCAAAAGGCTTACCTACGGGAAAATCATTTATCGTTGGTATATTTAAATAAAAAAATAATCCAATAAATTTAAAAAATAATACTTTAATAATAACTATGTAATTTATTAACCTTGACGTTGTTTATGTTTTGGTTCTGAACTACAAATAATACGAACTGCGCCATTGCGACGAATCACCTTACAGTTACGGCACATTTTTTTTACTGATGCTCTTACTTTCATGAGACTCCTCAAAACCATTCAAATGAAATACCTGCCGTAAAATAACTCACTTGGTTGTTGCTCGCTTATTCGCCTGCTCATATACCTCCTGAGGGTATGCTGCGCGGGCTCATAACACGAGCGCCTACAAGTGAATCATTTTACGTTTGGTAGTACTTTCAAAAAAGTACAATCCAATAAAAAGCACATTTAGCTTTAATACTTTGGAAATAAATCAAAAAATAATTAGGTTTTACGCGTTGGTTTACGTCCACTTGAAAATAATGCAGCGGAACCTTTTTCTTTCTGCTTTTTCATAAGTGGTTCATATTGTTTCTGTTGAATGTATTCCCAGATTTGTGCGACCAAATCCATAACAACCACAACAACGATCAATAATGAAGTGCCTCCCAAATAAAAGGGCACATTAAACCATATTTGTAAAAACTGTGGAAGCAAACAAACTGCTGAAATGTAAATTGCACCAATTAATGTTAAACGTCCGAGCACTAAATCAATATATTTCGCCGTATGCTCACCAGGACGAATACCTGGAAGAAACGCACCAGACTTTTTAAGATTTTCAGAAAGATCACGTGCATTAAAAACTAATGCGGTATAAAAATAACAAAAGAAGACAATACCAATAGTAAAAAGTATCAAATACAAAGGCTGTCCTGGTCCCAATGCAAGCGACATAGACTGCAACCACTCCCAACCTTGTGCGTTACCAACCCATTGCCCAATACTTGCGGGAAATAACAAAATACTAGTGGCAAAAATTGGAGGAATTACACCAGCCATATTTAATTTCAACGGCAAATGACTTTCTTGTTGTTGATATCCAAAGCGACCATTCTGACGGTTTGCATAGTTAATTTTTAAACGCCGTTGGGCTTTTTCCATGAAAACAACAAAACAAATAACAAGTGCAGCAATTACTAAAATCAATAATAAAGCCGCGATATGAATATCACCCTGGCGCGCACTTTCTAACGATTGACCAAATGCTGCTGGTAAACCGGCGACAATCCCAGAGAAAATGATCATTGAGATACCGTTACCAATACCTCGTTCAGTAATTTGCTCACCTAACCACATTAAAAACATGGTTCCGGTTACTAAAGAAACAACTGACGTTAAAACAAAATATGAACCAGTTTCTAAAGCAATGCCTTGCGATTGCAAACCGATCGACATTCCTAACGCTTGAATAATACCTAAGCCTAATGTGCCCCAACGCGTATATTGCGTAATTTTGCGTCTACCCGACTCACCTTCTTTTTTAAGCTCTTCTAGCGAAGGTATAACGGAAGTCAAAAGTTGCATAATAATCGAAGCGGAAATATACGGCATAATTCCTAGAGCCAGAATACTCATGCGCTCTAATGCACCGCCGGAAAACATATTAAATAAGCTGACAATTGTTCCTTGGTTTTGACCAAAGAGTTGTTCTAAACGAAGCGGGTTTACACCAGGAACAGGAATGTGAGCGCCAATACGATATACACAAATTGCCAAAAACAAAAAGCGTAGTCTACGCCAAAGTTCGCCAAGCTGACCATCAAGCGCTTTTGCTGCGTTCATTGCTTGCGAGCGTCCTGCCATGTGTACCCCAAACCCTATTCGTTAGATTATTTATTTTTTGGTTTGAGCTTGCCTTTAACAGGCGCTTCATGAACCACAACCGATCCACCAGAAGCTTCAATGCTTTTTACTGCACCAGCAGTAACACGAATGGCAGCGTCGTCAACAATAAACTTTCTTGAAAGTTCTTGACCTTGGATAATTTTCACAAACTTAGTGCTTTTACGAACTAAACCAGCTTCTTTCAAAGCGGTAAGATTTAAAGCTTCATCTACAAGATACATAAGTTCATGGGTACGAACTTCTTGTGTCACCAATAATTTACGTGATTTAAAACCAAATTTTGGCAATCGACGTTGCAAAGGCATTTGACCGCCTTCGAAACCTGGCTTGATACCGCCACTAGTACGCGCTTTTTGACCTTTGTGACCACGGCCACAGGTTTTACCAAGTCCGGAACCTATACCGCGACCAACTCGTTTTCGAGAAGTGCGTGAACCATCAGCAGGTTTAATGGTATTGAGAAAAGTCATTTTAAAATACCGTTGAATATTTAGCGTATAAAAGGAGAAATTAAAAACTTATTTAAATAGACGATTTTTTCTAACGTCTAATTTGAAATAAAGATTTAGAGCTTCTCGACTTGAATCATATATGAAATCTTATTGCACATACCTAAGTTGGCAGCGTGATCAGAGACCACTACAGATTGTCTAATTTTTCGTAGACCTAATCCGTGTGCACAATCAATGTGTTTTTTTAAACGACCGCTTAATGTTTTAAGCAGCGTCACTTTGATTTGGCCGTGAGACATGACAATTACCC
>JAZKFP010000068.1:0-9714 GCA_040386355.1 Pseudomonadota bacterium
GCGAGAGTGCATCTAGGTTGTTTGTCATTACCACACCGGTTCCGGATGAGCTGGCATATATTCATGATCGCTGGCCAAAAATTGTGAGTCTTTACGACAGTAATGATGTTGGCCGACTTAATCATGGCTATCGCGTTAATATTCCACTTTCCAGAAGGCAACAACTTGAACTGGCTGCCTGACCTCGTTTTTTTAGATACCGAAACCACGGGTGGTGCGCATCTATATGACCGCCTAACGGAAGTGGCTTTGGTAAAGATTCAAAATGGTGAGATTACCGCATCTTGGCAGACCCTGATTAATCCCGGCATTCCCATCCCGAGACAAATCACCGGCTTGACTGGTATCACTGATGAAATGGTCAAGAATAAGCCTGCGTTTGATGAAATTGCTGGTGATTTATACAGCTACTTAGAAGGCGCTGTCATGGTGGCGCACAACGCGCGTTTTGATCATGGATTTCTCAAAACTGAATATAAGCGCATGGGTGGCACGTTAAGGATTAAATCCCTCTGCACAGTCAAGCTATCCCGCAAACTCTATCCCGATGTGCAAGGCCATTCGCTAGACGCCATCATGAAACGCTTTAACCTTAAAACCGATGCACGACATCGCGCTATGGGTGATGTGCAACTGATGCTGGACTTCCTTGAAGCGGCCAAACAGGACTTAGGTTCTATTAAAGTCTTAGAAGCGATTAATCTTCAATTAAAAGGCCCAACATTACCTGCCGGCATTGATGATAGTTTCATGAAAGAAATCCAAGATGTGCCAGGTGTTTATCTCTTTTATGATGATTCTGGCCTGCCCTTATACATTGGTAAAAGCATCAAACTTAAAACGCGTGTTTTAAATCATTTTGCATCCGATCATGTTACGGCTACAGAAATGGAATTGGCTCAAAAGATCAAGCGTGTGGAATGGAAAGAAACGGCTGGAGAGCTTGGTGCCTTATTATTAGAAGCCAAACTCATTAAGAGTATGCAACCCATTTATAACCGACTTTTACGGCATCACAAAAAACTGTATGCCATTCAAATGTCAGAACGGTTAAATGATTTGCCTTGGTTAAGAGTGATCACTTTAGAAGATATTGATCCAACAGAATTAGAGTTTCTTTACGGTATATTCAAAACCAAGAAAGCGGCAAAAGAACTCATCTTTAAATTAGCCGAGCAATTTCAGCTCTGTTGTAAGGTGCTTGGCATGGAAAAAGGCAAAGGCAAATGCTTTGCACATCAAGTCGGCAAGTGCAGTGGAGTATGCGTAGGGTTAGAAAAGCATGACTTGCATCATCTAAAATTAAGAAATGCACTAATCGGTTATAAGCTAAAAGCGTGGCCCTATGAAGGTAAAGTGGGCATCAAAGAAATAAACCTTGAAACCAAAAAAGATGAACTACATGTGTTTGAACAGTGGTGCTATCTTGATACTGTTGATTCGGATGTTGAGCTTGCTGAATCTGCTAATACGACATATAGCTTGAAATTTGATTTGGACATTTATAGGTTGATTAACAAGGCTTTTGAAAGATTCCCCAATGTAATTCAACTTAACCATAAATTTATTTCTATATAATTTTGTAGTTCAAAATTACAGCTGCGAGTAGCAAGATTATTTCCATAGTTGCAATTGCTAATGTAATCCTTTTAACTGGGCGAAATTTATAAACTGTTGTTAATCGATATAAAACGATTGGAACATAAAGTATGAGTGAAAAAATTATCCCAATTTGATGTAACTCTGCCTGCGATGCGAGATATCCAAAAAAGCCAGCTAAACCAAATTGCAAGCCTCCATAAATAACAAGATATTCACTCCAACCTGAATTATTTAAAGTTAAATATCCTGAAGCCTTTGACGTTTGAGTTTTTTGAAAAGTGCACCACAATGCAAATAAGATGTAAATTGCAGCATTAATCCATAAGTAAACTTCAATCATATCCACACGCTAAAAAAATGCAGCTGTAATTAGCTGCCAATGCTGATTGTTGTTTCATCACTATCGTTTTCATCAGGTTCAACAGGATTTCCACCAGACTCTGAATCTGTGTCGGGAAAGTCATATTTAGGCTGATCAATTGTGGTTTCAGTCTGTTCATTATCTTTTAAATCATCAAACTTCAAGTCATCGCTAGAACTCATTAAGTTTTCTATATTAGTCATCATATTCAGACTCCAAAAATAAAAAAATTGTGAGGTTAAGAATTTAACCTCACATTTCAAATAAAAAATTATTTAGGATTTACCTCTACGCCACCATCTTTAGGTTTATCGGACGTATTTTTGCCTTTAGATTTTGATTTAGTTTTGTGATGATTGAAATCTTTATTCACATTATGCTGCTCATTAGATGTATTAAATTCTGTTGGATCGGCAGGTTTTTTTTCTAAATAGTTTCCATTTTCAGTTGAATTAGGCAAAATTTCTTTTTGGTTTTGAGCAGGTGGGTTTCCGTCAACTGGCTCAGAATATACTTGAACAGAAAAGGTTGAAATGACACTTGCTAAAAGTAATGTGTAAAGTTTATTCATATAAATCTCCATAAAACTAATTTGCTTGATTAACATATTTTAGGTATTAAATATTATTGAACTCAAATCAAGTTTTATGTAGGAAATAGAATGATAATGATGTGAGAATTCTCTTAAAAATGTTTGGTAGATTGCAGAATTTGGGCTATGTGCGATAGCAGACGTATTAAAAATATTTATAAGTAAATACTGATTAAGTTACTTAAATTCAATCTAATTACTAAAATTCATCGTGGAATCGTTTTTATATTGTTAGGAAATTAATTATGAAAAAAGGTGCGATTAAAAAATTCAACCCTACTCAAAAACAAAATAGTAAGCCTGGTCATGAGAGTCAAATGTTTCCTGAGCCGGAATATATAAGTAAAGATTATCGGGCTTCTGAAAAATTACTTAACAAAATTGCCTTAATTACCGGAGGTGATAGTGGAATTGGCAGGGCTATAGCCGTCGCATTTGCAATGGAAGGTGCTGATTTAGCAATTCAATATCTTAACGAACACGAGGATGCGGAAAAGACCAAGTTATTAGTTGAAAAAACAGGCAGGAAATGTTTACTCATTCCTGGAGATCTAAGAGATGCGAAATTCTCTAAATCAATTGTAGATAAAACAATTAAGAAATATGGAAAACTCAATATTGTCGTCAACAATGCTGCTGAACATTTTTCTAGTAAGCAATTTTTGGAGTTAGAGGATTCAAAAATAGTTGACACTTTTAATGTGAATGTCTTTCCATTATTTTATGTAATTAAAGCGGCTCTGCCATACCTTAAAAAAGGCAGCAGCATTATTAATACAGCTTCAGTAACAGCTTATAGAGGAAGCGATCATTTAATTGATTACTCTTCAACAAAAGGAGCAATAGTTAGCTTAACAAGATCTTTATCAAAGCAACTTATTAAAAAAGGCATTTATGTTAATGCTGTCGCACCCGGGCCTATATGGACACCGTTGATAGTGTCAACTTTCAGTAAAAAGGAAATCAAGGAATTCGGTATCAAAACTCCCATGCAAAGAGCTGGTCAACCCAGTGAGGTTGCACCATGTTATGTGTTTCTAGCTTCTGATGATTCTTCGTATATGAGTGGGCAAGTACTACACCCTAATGGTGGAGAAATTATTAACGGCTAATAGTAAAAATAGCCGTTAATAAATGTTTTATACACCTGTGGGATTCCAGACACTTTCTAAACGTTGCTTGTCCTCAATTGATTTAGCATCTACACCAATTAAAATGTCGCCTTGTTTAACATTTGCCTCATATTCTTTCAAAGTGTCTTCAGGTATTCCCCAGCCGATTAAAGCACCGACTAAACCACCAGTTACCCCGCCAGCACCTGCCCCAGCTACTGCAGCTGCTAAAGGTCCGGCAACCCAAATTCCTAATCCCGGTAACACTAAGGCAGTTCCAATTGCAGCGACTCCTGCAGCAATTGCGCCAATAGTGCCGCCAACTGTTCCACCAATGGCAGCGCCTTCCGCTAATTTGCTGCCTACTTCGGTTTCTAATGTGGCATGTTTGCCATAATATTTTTCTCTCGTATCTTCAGACATAACAACGTTAATATCACTATCACTATATCCAGCTTGAGAAGCTAGTCGATAAGCATTTTCAGCACTTTCTTTGTCTTTAAAAAGACCTGTAACGAAACTCATGTTGTTCTCCATTGAATTAAAATATTTAAACTTTAAAAAATTTACGTTAAGCATATTCTTCAGAAAGTTGCTGCTTACGCTCTAGCATTTTTGTACCTAATTCAACCATGTCTAATTTCGTCTCCTTGGCTTCTGGAAACATTTCTTTCTCTTCTTCTTTCACATGGTGTTTAACGTATTCGCTCATGACTTTTACATTAGCGTCGTACATATCACCATCAGGTTCAACACCTTTAACTTTTGCGATCAGTTCTTTCAAACTTGCGTGTTCAACGATAGCTTCAGGTACTAATTCGTGATCTTTTAAAGCTTTTTGGACTGCAGGATAAAAAATCTCTTCTTCCACTTGAGCATGAATCGTTAACTCTTTACAGATTTGATCCACGATTTGTTTTTTCTTTTTATCAGATTTAGTGGCTTCAAATTCTTTGAATAATCCGTCAACTAATTTGTGATCTGCTTTCAATATTGCAGTTGCTTCATTTTTATTAGCATTAACTTTTAAAGTCTTGCCATTAATCTGTTTTGAGTCGGTAGTAAGCATTTTGTATCTCCATGATATAAATAATTTTTGTAAACCTTTTCAGGTTAACCATTTAATATCTATTTCATCATTGCCCACATCAGCAAATCTCCTATTTCTTTGTCAGTAGGTTTTATTAATTTGTAGTCTCATAATTAATTCTTACAATGATTTAAGCGTAATCCTACTTAAAATAATTTTTATTAAAAATCACACTACTAATTAAACTTAAATTCAAGGAAGTTTTTAATGAAAAGGTTTCAAGGTAAGGTAATTATTATCACAGGTGCTGGTTCAGGTATTGGCGCCGCAACAGCAAAGAGATTTTCTGAAGAAGGTGAAAATGTACTATTAGTTGGGAAAACACTTTCTAAACTAGAAAATATTGCTAAGGAATTACCTTCTGAGAGAACAGTAATAACGGAAATCGATGTATCTATTCATCATCAGGTAGTTAGCATGATGGAGTATGCAATTGATTGTTTTGGTCAGATTGATGTACTGGTTAATAACGCAGGAATTTTTGTTGAGGGGGATATTACAAAAGTAAGTATTGAAGATTGGCAAAGAGTGCAAAATACGAATGTAAATGGTGTATTTTATGCTTCAAAAGAAGCAATGCCCTATTTAGAAATTTCCAACGGTTGCATTGTTAATACTGCTTCTGTATCTGGATTAGGAGGAGATTGGAATTTAAGTGCCTACAATACTTCAAAAGGCGCTGTAGTTAATTTAACTCGTGTTATGGCAATGGATTTTGCATCAAGAGGAGTAAGAGTGAATGCTATATGCCCCAGCTTAACTTTTACTAATATGACCAAAGATATTTTAGAGAATAAACAATTACTTGAAAAATTTTGTGAACGAATTCCAATGGGAAGAGGTGCAAATCCCGAAGAGGTTGCCGCAGCAATTGCATTTCTAGCAAGCCCTGATGCTTCATTTATAACTGGCGTGAATTTGCCTGTTGATGGTGGATTAACTGCTTCAAATGGACAACCCGCTGGGTAAAGATTTGAAAAAAGGCAATGAAGGTTTTGTGTGCTGACGCACAATCTTTTTAATTATTATCAACTAATATCTAGGTATGAAAAAAGATTCAACGACATCGATGGCTTCGGATTTAGTTGTAAATTTAAAAAACTATAATTTAAAACGTAATTTCACAATCACGCCAGAACCTCAGCATTTTGAATCTTCTCAGTCTTCCAAAAATTTAAAATTTGTCATTCAAAAGCATTGGGCTTCGAGCCTACATTATGATTTTCGCTTAGAACTTAATGGAACGCTCAAAAGTTGGGCCGTTCCCAAAGGTCCAAGTTTTGACCCCTCAATAAAGCGATTGGCAGTACAAGTAGAAGACCATCCAATATCTTACGCAGATTTTGAGGGTACTATTCCTAAAAAGCAGTATGGTGCTGGCGACGTAATTATTTGGGATGAAGGAATTTGGATTCCGCTAAGTGATCCAGAAAAAGCCCTACAGGACGGTAACTTAAAATTTCAGCTTATCGGCACAAAGCTTGCTGGCCATTGGGCTTTAGTCCGAATGAAAGGACAGGGTGACAAACAGCAACCGTGGTTATTATTAAAAGAAAAAGATAAGTTTGCACGCAAACAATCCGAATATGATGTTGTGCGTGAACTGCCAGATAGTATTAAATCTCTATCCAATGCTGAAAAAAAAGCAGACTTTACACTCAATACTGATTTGAGTTCTACCGAAGCAATCCTCAAAGAGTCTGGGGCAATTGATTGTGACTTGCCTAAAATAATCGAGCCACAACTTGCCACTCTTGTTGACCGCAATACACAATTAAATAATGGTTGGATTTTTGAAATAAAATTTGATGGTTATAGAGTACTAACTCGCGTGGATGGTAAAAAAATTCACCTTTTTAGTCGCAACGGTATTGATTGGACGCAAAAATTACAAGGTTTAGTTAACGCTTTAAAATCACTTAATTTGCCATCAGGTTTCTATGATGGAGAGCTTGTAGTTAAAGATGATAAAGGATTACCTAGTTTTGGTTTACTGCAAAAATCTTTCGAGAGTGATTTATCTGATTCAATAGAAATGTATTTGTTTGACGTTCCTTATTATGCCGGTATGGATCTGAGAAATGTCCCATTAGTAATGAGAAAAGTAGTGTTAAGTAATTTGTTTAGACAAATTTCATCTTCTCGAATCAAGCTAAGTGAACAGTTTGATATGAGCGGTAAAAGCTTACTAGAATCTGCATGCAAAATGGGGCTTGAGGGAATAATTGCTAAACAAGTGCACGCTAAATATATATCAGGTCGGTCATCCACATGGTTAAAATTGAAATGTATTAACAACCAAGAATTTATTATCGCTGGTTATACAAAACCTTTAGCGGGCCGCAAACACTTTGGGGCACTCATACTAAGCGTTATTGATGAGGGTAAATATCTGCATGTGGGGAATGTGGGATCAGGATTTACTGCTAAAGAGCTTTTGAAATTAAAAAATGAGCTTGATGCAATTCAAACAAATAAAAGTTTTATTGAGAATACAGACAAAATTGCAAATGTTGGAAGTTGGGTTAAATCAGAGTTAGTGGTTGAGATTTCATTCAGTGAGTGGACTGCTGAAGGTAAATTGCGGCAACCAGTCTATAAAGGCCTAAGACTAGACAAAAAACCTAGCGATATTCAAAAAGAAATCCCTCAGCATGTGGATACTTTTCCACCAAAATTAAAAGCAAATAGTACTAAAAAAATTGTTTCGATAACCAACGCAGAGCGATTGATCGATGATTCGGGTGCTACTAAACAAGATTTGTATGATTATTACCAGTTAGTGAGTGATCAATTTTTCCCTCACTTTAAGAATCGCCCAGTTTCACTGCTTAGAGCGCAAGAAGGTGTTAATAAGGAAACATTTTTTCAGAAGCATACTGATCATCACAAAATTAAAGGATTTTCAGAGATTGTAGTAAACGGCGAAATAGACCCATTTATTGAGGTTATTTCTAAAGATGGAATTAGAAATGCAACGCAACTAAACGTTATAGAGTTTCATACGGAAAATTGTTTTTCTAATGCAATGAATTTGCCGAATCGTATCATTTTCGACCTTGATCCTGGTGATGGATTGGAATGGAAAAAGATGCAGGAAGCAACGTTATTACTGCATAAATTTTTAATCGAAATTTCTTTACCAAGTTTTATTAAAACCAGTGGCGGCAAAGGCTTTCATTTGGTCATTCCAATAATACCGCAATACGAATGGGATACGATTAAAACGCTTACAGAAATAATCGCTAAACACGTAGCAAAAATATTACCAACGAAGTTCGTTGCTATAAGCGGTCCAAGAAATAGAAAAGGCAAAATTTTCATTGATTATCTGAGGAATGGAGCTGGCTCGACGACTGTTTCTGCTTGGTCAGCAAGGGCGAGAAATGGGTTAGGTGTTTCCGTTCCTATTCATGTCGATGAAGTAATGGAAATTAATTCGGGTGATTACTGGTCAATTAAAAACATTCAAAGCCGCTTATTAATTGGAAATGATCCCTGGAATGGCTATGACGCTGCTTCAGTGGATGTAAACTCAACGCTTCAATATTTTTTAAAAAAGGAATAGGTTATGGCGCACGCAATTTGGAAAGGTGCAATTGGGTTCGGTTTAGTTCATGTCCCTATTGCTTTGTATACTGCTACTGACGAAATCAATATTGATTTTGATTGGCTTGATAAATCTTCTATGGACCCTGTGGGCTACAAAAGAATCAATAAGCGCACAGGTAAGGAAATTGAAAAAGAGAATATTGTTAAAGGTATTAAGCAAGAAGATGGCAATTATGTTGTTTTAAGCGAAGATGAAATTAAAGCAGCCTTTCCAAAATCTACGCAGACGATCGAAATTGACTCGTTCGTGAAAGCGGAAAGCATATCGTTAATTTTATTGGAAAAACCTTATTACCTTGAGCCTACTGGTAAGGGTTCAAAAGTCTATGCATTACTGCGGGAAACGATGCTAAATGAAAAAGTAGTTGGTATCGCCAAAATCGTCATACATACGAAAGAGCATTTGGCTGTATTAATTCCAACAAAAGATGTACTTATCTTAAACACAATACGATGGGAAAAAGAAATTAGATCATTTGAGGATTTGGAATTACCTAAAAAGGGTAAACTCGATTTAAAAGATAGTGATTTAAAAATGGCTTCTCAGCTAGTAAAAGACATGACTGAGGATTGGAAAATTGAAAAGTACAGCGACACTTTTACTCCTGCCATTCAAAAACTAGTGGATAAAAAGATTAAATCAGGAAAAGTAACTAAGGTTGAGCCCTTGGAAGAAGAATATGATGTCGAAGATAGCAATATTGCTGATCTAACTGATTTGTTGATGAAAAGTCTTACTGGGACTAAAAAAATTACAACTTAATGTGATTTAATTTGACTTGAAATATAATATTTAATTGTCATTTACTTAAATTTCAATTGAAGGTCATCACATAAAATTAGCCGCCAATTTAGCAATATCAGAAAATCTTAATGCAGCTTTTAAGTATGTAATTTCTGTGCGCACACTCTGCGAATTGACTGCTAAAACTGGAAGTCTGGATCAGAGATTTACACCATCACCCACAGCAATTGAGGGTATGCTGGGTCATTATGTAGTCACTTCACGTCGAGAGCATTACTATCGAACTGAAATAACCCTCACTGGTGAGCATCAAAACATCTTTGTTCGTGGAAGAGCAGATGGTTATGATCCTCAACTTAATCAGTTGGAAGAGATTAAAACTTATAAAGGTCTGCTGGACCGTATGCCAGATAATCATCGGCAATTGCATTGGGCGCAAGCAAAAGTTTATGCCTGGTTAATGTGTGTAGAGCGCGAGCTTGTATCTATTAAAGTGGCGTTGGTGTATTACAACGTGACTTCTAAAGATGAAACGTTATTAACCGAAGAATATTCTGCAATTGATCTGCAAACTTTCTTTGAATCCTTATGTACAAAATT
>JAZKFP010000068.1:9814-11741 GCA_040386355.1 Pseudomonadota bacterium
CGGCACGTATTGATGCAGTTGATTTAAAGATGATGGATAAATCTGCCATTCGAACAATCGCACTCAAGCATCAAGTTTGTCCATATTACTTGTCACAGGATCTTGCTAACTGGAGTGACGTAGTCGTCGGTGACTACAATTATTATTTTGATCTGTATGCAATGTTATATGCCGGTACAGTGCTCAATGAATGGAAAGTGAGTGTTCTAGTCGATGAAGCACATAATATGGTTGAGCGAGCCCGATCGATGTATAGCGCAGAACTAAGTTATGGCGCCTTTAATGAAATGTTAGGGCATGCTCCAAAGACTTTGAAAGGCGTTTTAGAAAAACTCAATAGCAGCTGGGCAACACTAAATCGCGATCAAGAAAAACGGTATGAGGTTTATGCGTATATACCCGAAGAATTTGAGCTGTTTTTACAGCGTGTGCTTTCAAGAATCACTGACTACCTCGCTGAAAATCCTACTTTTAATGATTTTAAAATACTCAATTTTTATTTTGACGCTTTGCAATTTGTCACACTGGCTGAATCTTTCGGTGAACATTCTATTTTCGACATCACCAAAAGCGATGTAAGTGTTGGGCTGTTTCAGCAGGACTCGACTTTATGTATAAGAAATGTGATTCCGGCTAAATTTCTATCTACCCGCTTCAAGGCAGCTAACTCAAACACCTTGTTCTCAGCGACATTAAGTCCATCTACATTTTTTAACGACATGCTTGGGATGTCCGATAAAACACAATTTTTAGATGTTGAATCACCTTTTGATCCAAAGCAATTAAACGTTCAAGTAGCTAGACATATTTCCACAAGGTTCAAAGAACGCCATCGTTCCCATGAACCCATCGTTCATTTAATTGCAAAACAGTTTTTAGAGAGACCAGGCAATTACATAGTGTTTCTAAGTAGCTTTGATTATTTAAAGGATGTGCAATACCTTTTTAAAGACTTATATCCTCATATTCCAATACGTTCCCAAGTGAGAATAATGTCAGAAGGGGATAAAGATCGATTCTTAACTGAATTTACATTAACGTCACAAGGAATTGTATTTGCAGTATTAGGGGGGTCTTTTGGAGAGGCGATTGATCTAACTGGTGATCGGTTGATTGGCGCATTTATTGCAACACTCGGTTTACCTCAAGTCAATGAGGTGAATGAAGAGATGCGGATAAGAATGGAAGCGATTTTTGGACTTGGTTATGAATATACTTATCTTTATCCAGGTATACAAAAGGTTGTGCAGGCTGCAGGAAGAGTGATTCGCACTACAAATGATACAGGAGTGATTCATTTAATGGACGATCGATATGGTCAATCAAAAATTAGGAAATTGCTTCCAAAATGGTGGTCAATATCAAGTTGATGACTATTGTTAGATGGCTTTATTTAATTACCTTCGCGCTTCTAACTAATGCACTGAGTCATGAAGCCTAATATTGTTCAGGTTATATAATTTTTATTTCAATGTCTGCTGGGCTTATAGCGGTCATTTTAAAAGTTTGCATATAAAGATCTATTTAACACTACTTAAATTAGGGAACATTATTGTCAACGTTAGATCATCTCAACTATCTAAAATTAAATCAATGTTTCACTCAAATATTTTTCATGAGATATATTGTCTACAAACAAATTTAAGTTAATAAAAAACAAAAACGCATTACCCTGTTTTTCCCTGTTAAATAAATGACGAAATTTAATTCCCACTAACGTTTATAAACGCGAGGGCAATGTTGTCTAAAATTAAGGTATGATATTTGCTTAATTTCCCTGTAAATTTCCCAGTTAGTTGAATATTTACGTGAGAGAATCAAGCAGCTGACTTGCTGCACCGCCAACATGTAAAAAGCCTTATAAGTGAATAACTTATAAGGCTTTTTCGTTTCTCAAATCAATATCAATCCGCAATAGTAAACAATC
>JAZKFP010000069.1:0-1849 GCA_040386355.1 Pseudomonadota bacterium
GCGGGTTTATTTTTGGCGGCAAGTCAATTTCCAAAACATCGGGAAACGCGTGCACCGACAGTAGAAGAATTGCAGTCAGTGGGCAAAGCCTTAGATCCGAAATATCATTTTTTATTATCTGCACCGAAAAAAGATCCAGAAGGTAATCCAGCAACCGTAAAATTTAGTCGCAAGACGAAAGAACAATATGTAGGATCAGAAAAAGAAGGTAAAGCGACTACGTGGAAATCATTTTTTACCAACGGAAAATGGACTGAATCTAAATAAATTATGGCTCATCCAAAACCTGTCATTGAAATTCGGAGCGATTTAAATCGATTATTGCGTGAATCTGCAGAATTGATTCAGATTTTGGTATATCGTGAAAATGTAATTGCTGCATTACACGAAAATGATGTACATAAAAAGGCTAGTATCGAGCATTTATCTTCAGCGTTGGATCGTAGCATCCGGCAATTGTGGATAAATGCTTTATTGCAGGTATTGCGTGTAGAGTCTTCGCACATAACCGTTGCGGAAATTACTGATTCTAAAATATCAAATCAAGACCTACATCAACCTCTGTTACAACGCGTACAGTATCTTTTAAAAGATAAAACTCATGTTCTACATTGGTTACTAATTCAAAAAACAATACCCGTGCAACATTCTGAAGAAAATATCACACAGCGTATTTCATTCATTGCAATCGATAAAACAGCGCAAGAAAATGCTGAATGGCAACAACGCTTGCAGCACATCACTGAACTCTTATATGAACTAACCGATTGGATGGAAGAGTTTTAAATTTAATGGAATCAATACAGTTTATTTTTTACAACAGTTTTCCTAATTAAAATAAATTTTAAGAAAATTTATTGTGAGAAAGGTATGCATGTATGAATGGTGCACCGCAGAAAATATTAGTGCTGGGTGCGGGAAATTTTGGAACCTGTTTGGCACATCATCTGGCAAAGCTTGGACATACCGTTAAAATGTGGGCGCGTGATCCACTCGTTGTTCAAAGTATTAACACCCATCACTTAAATCCACGCTATTTAAAAACCATCACGTTGGATTCCAATCTTCAGGCAATCTTTGAATTACATGCAACCGAAATTGAAAATGCTCATGTTATTGTTTTTGCAATACCTACGCAATTTTTACGAAAAGTTTTGCAAGAAAAAATCATACATCATCTTAAGCCGCATCATTTGTTAGTCAGTGCCGTTAAAGGAATTGAAACTAAAACGTTATTGTTTCCCTCGGGAATTTTAAAAGATGTAATGTCCGATTCGAATCCGCTCGTTATTTTGTCAGGACCAAGCTTTGCTATCGAAGTTGCAACAGGTCAACCAACCGGTGTATCGGTTGCCTGCAATAATTTGGAACTTGCAAAAAAAGCACAGAAAATTTTTCATGCGCCGCGTTTTCGAGTCTATAGCAGTGACGATTCAATTGGACTTGAAGTTGCGGGTGCGGTAAAAAATGTTATTGCCATAGCTTCGGGTGCATGCGCGGGTTTGGGTTTTCAAAGCAACAGTCGTGCAACACTTATTACGCGAGGTCTTGCTGAAATCACTCGATTAGGCGTGGCACTCGGTGCGAATCCCCTGACTTTTAACGGTTTGGGTGGAGTAGGAGATTTGTTTTTAACCTGTAATTCTGCACAAAGTCGAAATTATTCGGTGGGATACGAATTAGGAAAAGGTAAAACGTTAGAAGCTGTTGTTGAAAACTTGGGATCCATAGCGGAAGGTGTAGTAACCACTGAAGCTACGCATGCGCTTTCGCATAAATTAAATGTTTCAACGCCGATTATTGATGCGGTGTATCAAGTGCTCTATCAAAACCAACCGATTGTGAAAGT
>JAZKFP010000070.1:0-34046 GCA_040386355.1 Pseudomonadota bacterium
AGCGCACGAAATTTCGGGGCCGTTGAGCAAAGTCGCATAAAAAAGTCTCGATGTACAACGAGTCAAATTATTTGAGACAGTTATGACCTGAAATAAAGTCAGCTGCCATTTAAATCTTCTCTATCATTAAAGACTGCTTTGAATACATGGCTTTGATACATTTATATTGAAAACCATTCATATTACGTTTTTACGTTGTGTATTCGAAGATAATAACGACCTGTAAATACGCTCTTAGCTTACGTTGGCGTTGGGTTTATTTCGCGAATTAAATCTGTATCGGAGGCTCTATGTCCAAGTCCAAATCAAAAAAAACTTTGTCATTAATTCAGGAACATGAAATCCGTTGGGTTGACTTCCGTTTCACTGACACCAAGGGTAAAGAACATCACGTTACTTTTCCATCACACGATATCGACGATGAAGTGTTTGAATCTGGCAAAATGTTTGACGGCTCTTCTATTGCTGGTTGGAAAGGTATTAATGAATCAGACATGGTTCTTTTACCACAAGATGAAACTGCGATTTTAGATCCATTTACCGAAGACCCAACCATTATTTTGCGTTGTGATATTTTAGAACCTAACACGATGCAAGGTTATGATCGCGATCCACGTTCAATCGCACGTCGCGCTGAACAATATTTACAATCCACTGGAATTGCTGACACAGCTTATTTCGGTCCAGAACCTGAATTCTTTATTTTTGATGACGTGCGCTGGAAAACCAATATTGCTGGCAGCATGTATGCGATTCAATCTGATGAAGCAGAATGGTCTTCGGATAAAGTGATGGAAGGCGGAAACCCGGGTCATCGTCCTGGTTTAAAAGGTGGTTATTTCCCAGTTCCTCCAGTTGATTCTGCACATGATCTACGTGCAGCAATGTGTACCGCAATGCAATCGATGGGTTTAACAATCGAAGTGCATCACCATGAAGTTGCAACCGCTTGCCAAAATGAAATCGGCGTTAAATTTAATACGCTGGTTAAAAAAGCAGACGAAGTGCAAATTTTAAAATATTGTGTGCACAACGTTGCGCATCAGTATGGCAAAACCGTGACCTTTATGCCAAAGCCATTGGTAGGTGATAACGGTAGCGGTATGCATGTTCACCAATCTCTATCCAAAGATGGAAAGAATTTATTTGCTGGTGATGGCTACGCTGGTTTATCGGACATGGCGTTGTATTACATTGGCGGAATTATTAAACACGCTAAAGCACTTAATGCATTCACCAATCCATCAACCAATTCTTACAAGCGTTTGGTTCCGGGTTTTGAAGCACCAGTTATGTTGGCGTATTCTGCTCGCAACCGTTCTGCATCAATTCGAATTCCTTATGTGAATTCTCCAAAAGCGCGTCGAATTGAAGTTCGATTCCCAGATCCTGCAGCAAACCCATATTTAGGTTTTGCCGCAATGTTGATGGCAGGCTTAGATGGAATTCGTAATAAAATTCATCCGGGTGAAGCTTCGGATAAAGATTTATATGATCTTCCTCCAGAAGAAGCGTTAGCAATTCCAACGGTAGCTGGTTCACTTCGTGAAGCTTTAGATGCGTTAGAAGCTAACACAGAGTTTTTAACCACAGGTGGCGTGTTTTCAGAAGAAATGATCAAAGCGTACATTGAATTAAAACGCAAAGATGTTATTCGTTTAGATCAAACGACGCATCCGATTGAGTTTGAAATGTATTATTCTGTTTAATGAAACTCAATTTTTAAATAAGCGAAAAGCCTGCATATTTTTTATGCAGGCTTTTTTTATTGCGTTCTCTTCTTAAGTAAACATATTTTTAAGAAAGACTAAAAAGTATAAGCTTGTTAGATCACCTATTCTCACACTGTGAAAATAAACATTTCATCATTACATATATTAACTGTACTTCTCCTAAAGCTCGCTATTACTCTTGATCAAATTCAGCCAATGCTTATAAATTAACGTCATTAATTGTACTTATTTCAGCCAAGCAAAGACGTGGAATTCATAACTCAGGGTATATGTAGAAAGTATTAAAAAAACTTTAAATTGCCCTTAAATACAATGTTAATCTTATTTTTATAAATACAACTTGCGAGGATTATCACTATGGGTAACGCATGCGATCCAGTTCAAACGAATTATGTTCAAGGCAACCCCTGCAATCCAAACACCAATTTTAATCAATACGGCCAAGATAACGCCGCCTATACCAACCCTTGCGATGCACAAAAATTCGATTCGATGATGGATGATCCAAATCCTGAAGCTGGTGCTGGTGCTGGAGGCGTGACACAACCAGGCTTCATGACTGGAGGACAACCTAACGTAGAGGAAGGATCGGGCACAGTAGGTGGCGCAGTAGGTAATGGAGCTTCCCCAATTATTAGAGATATTTCTATGGGCCAAGGCTTAAACTACATTACGGCTGATGGTACCAATCACGGATTTCCAGAAGGATTAAAATCTTTTGTTGAGCGGATGCCTGGTGATTATCAAGCTTTCAAAGATGCTGGAATCATTACTTCAGACGATCCATACGAAGGATTTGCCCAAGTTGCTGCATTTTTTAAAAATGAGGTTGCTCCTCTTGCTGGTGACCCCAATGAGCTAAGTTTTAATGACGATGTTTACATCGCTGTTGATAAATTTGGCCTGACTCGTGAACAAATTAACACATTAAAATTTATGTTTGATGCACAGCATTATACAGAAGGACGATCTGATGCAGGTTTAAGACCTGGTGATTACTCTGTTATGGGATTATCCGGCACAGATATTCAGGCAGACGCTGCTAACTTACGTAGCATTCGTTGGGTAAATGAAATGGCTGCACTTGTGTCTTAACTATTACAGTCAAAGCCTGCATATGTTTGAGCAGGCTTTGATTTTCTCAATGAAAATTTGATCTTTCAAATTTCTTTCTAAAGTCCTGGCATAGCTTTTGAACAGCATTAAAAGTTTAAAAATAATTATTTAATAGGGGTCCTGGTTTTTAAAATATCAAATCACTAAGAAATAATTTACAAAGCTAAAGTATATTTTGGACTAAAGTTTATTCATAAAATCTTCCTTCACTTTGCGTAAAGTCCAATTTTATGATGAATAGAAAATCATTTAGAAAGGTGAGTGTGCTGTCTCTATCATTATTTAGCTCAATATTATGGCTACCGGCAATAGCTGAAGACCAAATTTATCGGGTTAAACAAGCAGATGGTACGTATCTTTATACTCGTGACATTCCTCGTAACCATCCTGAAGCAGAACCCGTCGATTTACCAGATCCATTAATTATCAAAGCAAATGAAAACTTAGAATGGCAACCTGAGGCCAGCTCAGCACCTTCTCTAAAACCAAAATTATCTGTAAGTAGTCCTTCGACTGGAGGTACTTACCAAAATGAAGCCGCTGATGCTATTGGTCTAACCTGGCAGAGTGAAAATATTCCATCCAATCTTAAGATTCAGCTGAGTTTAGATGGCAAAATCATAAGTCCAGCTCCAGGCACACTTCCTTCTCTAGCCAGAGGTACTCATCAAATTCAAATACAAGCGGTCAACTCTGCTGGCAATGTTGTTACTTCTTCTGATTCAATTGAAATTTACGTACATCGGCCTTCTAAAAGAAATTAACTAATTTTTAGCACGCAGTTGGTGCAGAAAAAATATTTCCGCCTTCACAAAGCACAATGACTTTTTTTGATAGCTGATTTTTAACAAAGTCTTTCTTTTTATTGAAAAAATAAATTTCTAATTCTGCTCTAACTCTGCTCTTACCCCATGCACCAAAACAAAACATAGCGCATTGTTAGGGCATAATGGTCTAATCTTTGCTCACATCTGCTTTCAAGTTTTAAAATCACTAAATAAATTTTTTTACATATTTATGAGTTCTCCCAACACAAGCACATTATCCACTTTTAAATTTATATTTGATCACTCAGCGATCGGATTAGTATTGCTGAATGAACATTTTGAAATTCTGGCTATTAATCAAGCGACTGAAAACCTTTTAAAAATTAGTCGTGAACAAGTATTAAACAAAGTTTTTTTTGATTTGAAATGGTATCAGCTAGCACCCTTCGCAAGTACTGTTGATCAAACACATACTTCGCGTCGCTCCATTATTCAGCGTGAAATTAACTGGCAAATTTACAGTGATTTAACCGTCGCTTTTGATCTTGCAGTGACCGCTCTTGAGTCGCAGGAAAACGCTTCAGAACCAGCCAATATTTTGTTGGAATTCTTTCCACTAGATCGAATGATGCGTATTAATAAAGACGAAGCTCTGTGGGATTCTCAAGAAGCAACTCAAGCTATGATTCGCGGTTTTGCACATGAAGTAAAAAATCCATTAGGTGGTATTAAAGGCGCGGCGCAATTAATGCAACGTACGAATAGTGTTGAAGATCGAAATGAGTACACCGCAATTATCGTGGATGAAGTGGATCGGCTAACGGATCTCGTGGATCGAATGCTAGGCCCACGCAAACCACTAGCACCGGAATTTATTAATATTCATGAAATTTTAGAACGCGTCAAAAAATTAGTTGAAGCCGATCAACGCTACAGCATTAAAATTCGTCGCGATTACGACACGAGCTTGCCATTAATTTGCGTAGATCGTCACCAGCTTCTGCAATCCTTATTGAACATTGTTCAAAATGCAGTTCAAGCTTGTGGTGAATATCGCAAACAAATTAATGAGGAAAATTCCAGAGTACTTGCAGATACGATTACATTGCGCACGCGCGTATTGCATCAAGAAACAATTCATCATCGTCGCTACAAATTAGTACTTAGCGTATCGATTATTGATAACGGTCCGGGAATTTCTGACAGTGTTAAAAATACATTGTTTTACCCTATGGTGAGTGGGCGCGCTAATGGAAGCGGTTTAGGTCTCGCAATTGCACAATGGATTGTATACCAACATAAAGGATCGATTGAATGTGAGTCTGAACCTGGACATACGTGCTTTAAAGTTTTAATTCCTTGGGAGGTTACGTGACGCAAGTAGTTGAAGAAATTTGGTTAGTAGACGATGACCGATCCATTCGTCGAGTTCTAGAAAAAGCGATGGATATGGAAAAATTATCTTACCGAAGTTTTGAACAAGGTGATTTAGTTTTAGCGGCGCTTGAAAAAGCAGAACCTATGGTTTTAGTAACCGATATTCGCATGCCAGGAACAAATGGTTTTGATCTTTTACGTCAAGCCACAGAAAATTTTCCAAAATTACCTGTAATTATCATGACAGCGCATTCGGATTTAGACAGCGCAGTATCTGCGTATCAAGGCGGTGCTTTTGAATATTTACCTAAACCTTTTGATATCGACGAAGCAATAAAATTAATTCAACGTGCATTAGAACATCGCAATACTCAAGCACCGTTACCTGTCACCGCAGAAGATGTCAGCGCAAAAGCAGAAATTATTGGTGAAGCACCAGCGATGCAAGAAGTCTTTCGCGCTGTTGGACGTTTATCTCAATCCCATATTACGGTTTTAATAAATGGCGAGTCTGGAACTGGTAAAGAATTAGTTGCACGTGCATTACATCAACATAGTCCGCGCCGTAATAAAACATTTATTGCATTAAATATGGCGGCCATTCCAAAAGATTTAATTGAATCAGAATTATTTGGACACGAAAAAGGCGCCTTTACTGGAGCAACGACGCAACATCAAGGACGTTTTGAACAAACACATCAAGGCACTTTATTTTTAGATGAAATTGGTGATATGCCTGCGGATACGCAAACACGATTACTGCGCGTACTATCCAATGGAGAATTTTATCGAGTGGGTGGGCATACACCTATTCGTGTTGATGTTCGTATTATTGCAGCGACTCATCAAAATCTTGAAAAACTAGTACATGCCGGAACATTTCGCGAAGATTTATTTCATCGATTAAATGTAATTCGGGTGCATTTACCACGTTTAAGCGAACGTCTTGAAGATATTCCAACACTTGCAAACCATTTCTTAAAAAAAGCCAGTAAAGAATTAGGGGTCGAACCAAAAACATTAACAGTTGAAGGCTTGCAATTTTTAAAACAATTACCTTGGCCAGGAAACGTACGCCAATTAGAAAATACCTGCCGTTGGTTAACCGTTATGGCAGCGGGCCGTGAAATTTTAAAGAGTGATTTTCCACCAGAATTAATTAATTTAGAAACGCAACCACAATTTGAATCCCATTGGGAAAAACATTTACGCCAATGGGCGACGCGTGAACTAAGCATTGGCCATAAAAATTTATTAGGCGAAGCAATCCCAACTTTAGAAAAAATCATGATCGAAGTTGCGCTTAAATATACGACCGGCAAAAAACGTGAAGCTGCAACACTGTTAGGATGGGGACGAAACACATTAACTCGTAAGATTAAAGAATTAAAAATGGATGCGGGTTTGGTTACGGAAGATGATGAAGACGACGATATTATGTAAAGATGCTAATTAATATTTATTGCTACCTAGCGAATTTTGACAATGTTACGTAGCGATAAATATTTATGATTGTCAAATTAATTAACTACCTTTCAAATCACTGGAATTAATTTCTACATACAAAGGATAACCTGTTTTCCAATTTAAAATCTCACCACGACTAAGCTGTTCATCTTCTGTAAATACATTAAATGCTTCAGTACCAAATATTCTATACGCAATTGCATTAGCGCCATGCACATCATTCTGTTCTGCAAGCTTCCCCATATCAGAGATTGCATTCACAAAATTATGAATTTTATCTTTAGTAAGAATTCGGCCTCTACCCCATGTACTTGTGAATTCAGGAAGTCTTTGGATAACACCTTTTTGCTGAATTGCGAGAAATAAATCTTGTAAATCAAGAGTGTTTAAATTGCTCAGTGTATGCAATTCATTTGAGGTAAATTCATTCAATGAAGCATAGTTTTGCTCGGCACATTCAGGCCGTTTAAATGACATATCCGGCTCACCCGTTAGAAATTCATTTAAACTGTATTTTGAAGCAAATGATTGAAATAATTGAAAACCTTCATTTTCTCGTTTAATTACTAGAGAATGTTGAACAGAACGTTTTTCTTGCTCTATATCGCAATACCCTAAATGAATTAAAAAGACTTTTGGATCGTTACCTATCGTTATTGTTTTAAACAATAACTCATTTAATGCTGTACTTTTTTTAGTGAAAGTTGAATAAATTACAGAATCTTCTGTTTTATCTCTAAAATAATCAAATACTTTTTGAGCACTATGATGACACTCGGTTTCTCGACCATAGTAATGCTGATCTGTGTAATACATTGAAAGATTTCTAGGTGCTATTTCCTGTAAAAATTGTGGACTAAAACTAGCTAGTGAATTACTTGTAGAAACTTTAGATAATTTTATATTTTCTGCAGGAGCACGAATCATTTCTCGTGTTTCTGCGCAAACTATTGGATTAGAGGAGGGTGTTCCAAATGCGGATCGTGAATGAATGTGAAGTAAGCAACTTGCGTCACTATTTTCTAAATTATTTCTCTCAGAACTATTAGCAGCACTTTGTGATTTATAAAAACAACATAGGTTTTTAAAACAATCAATCATAATCATTTTTAATTCTACAGAAGGATAAACGCACAGATTAATATACAGGATTTTTTTGAAGTAAAAACTCAGCATTACAATTTTGTAGTTTTTTTTGAAATAACCGCAGACAAATTCTAATTGTCTGGTCAATTGAAGCTTCAGCTAGAACCAATCTATAGAAATACGATAGGATACGGCCAATTTGTAACAATTTAGGTTTATATAAATTTAGTTTTTAAGTGGAGTAATACATGTCGATTCCAACTAGTTTTTCATCTTTGCTCTCTTTACCTCAATGTCGAGTTGAAACTTTTAGGCGGCGGGCGACGCCAAAAACTAATTCATCTAGCGAAAGTCATTCAACTGCATCTTCTTCCAAAGGTTTGAAAGCTTCATTTTCAACTTTCAAACCTTTATCTTTCTTGAGCAGAGCACGTCCACTAACTGACAGTCAAATTGAACAGAAAATACAAGAGTGCATTATTACTACTTGGATAAACAAAAGCCTTGATGCAAACATTGATTTAAGTAAAATTAACATCGAAGAATTTATGGGCTTAGAAAATGAAGTAAGTAGTCAACCATCATTGACAGCTCATGAATTTAAATCGAAGAACTATCTATCCTCAGCAACAGCACGAAAAGACAATAATGGACATCAAGAAACTTTAAAATCTGATATTGAAACTAATTTAAAAAATCTAGGGATTACTGACCAGCCTAAAATTGATGAATATCTTTTGAATTTTGGCCAAAGTTTGGCACGTATGCAAAACATCTCATCCAACTGGCCTAAAGAATTTGATGAAACACGCGTTAAAGAATCTACTGGTGAATTAATTCAGCATTCTGATTTAATCACTGATGCCTACAGTAAGCCTGAGAGTATTTCAACGGTATTTAATGATAAATCGGGATCAACTATAGATTTTCGCACTGCTTCATTTACAATGTTTTCAGGTTTGCGCGGCAAGGCGCCATATAGATCTGTTGTACAAATTCATCCTGGAAATAGTTTAGACATTGAACCGCGTTGGACAGTATTAAAAGCCTCTAGAAAGGATAGCTATCAGCTATTAGGAGTTAAATCCGAGGAGCTTGAAAATTTAAATATTCGCTCATCTTTAAGCATAAAAGGTGGAAAGTTTTACATTAAAAATCTGTCAGCTTTTTATGATGCGATGGAAGTGCGTAAACAAAATTATATTAGTGAGCTGCTACATTCCCATGAAGCAGTTCCTAGCAAGGAAATTAATACAAGGTCACGCACTTCATCAGTTGATAGTAATCACTCTCCACGTGAAGAATCAAAAGAACCTGAAGTACAACTAAGCTTAGGAACGTCTAATGATGATAAAGCAGGTCAAACACCAAATGCGCGCTTTCCTTCAAATTCTGCAAGTAATTATTTTCCAAATGAAGCCGCATTAACTCAAGCTGGTAGTAATACGGTTGTAGACATAGCTTTACCTAAAGCAGGCCCTAATGCAGAAACTACTTTACAAGGCTTATCAAATTCGGATTCTTCACCAAATCCAAATCAAATCCCTCAAGCCTTTGCTCCAGAACATCCCTTAGTTGGGGATGGTGATTCGATTCATAATGATAATAGTAGTGATCTCTTTTTAAAAAACGAAACTAGAGCAACTAGTTTACCCGCCAGGGACAGTGGGTTTTCTTCAACAAAGAATGGAGATAACGCAACAAACAAGATCGCAATTGATGAGTGTCCTATCGATTCCTTTGAAGATGCTGATTCAAATTGTTTAACAGGGCCTATAAAATTCTTTACGGATATCTGGCATCAACTTTCTTCTTGTACGCATGCGCCCAAAGAATAAATAGAATTTCTTAATTATCGATTTTTAGATGATTAAATTACTCCCACATACTTGACTAATTTAAGTTGTTATCTTAAATTAGTCAAGTATGTGGATCCCAAGAGAAATTTCAGAATATATCAACAGCATGAACAGTGAATTCGTGCAAATTGTAATCGGACCTAGGCAATGTGGCAAAAGCTCGTTGCTTTGGCAGATCAGTCCTGATTTTAATGAAGTCAGCTTAGATGACTTACAAATGCGGACTCTTGCTCAACAAGATCCAGCTTTGTTTTTAACCAATAATCCCCTGCCCTTAATCATCGACGAAGTGCAATACGCACCAAATCTTTTTCCAGCCATCAAGCAACATGTTGATCAATTAAAAAAACAACGCATTAAAAACCCTGCTCAACATCCTCAAGTTGTGTTTCGTTTGACCGGATCAAATCAAATATTAATGGATAAAAATATTAAAGAATCATTAGTAGGTCGTGCTGGATTTTATTACTTAAATACATTTACTGTTTCAGAAATTTTAGCGGCTAAGATTGACACCTCTATTCCAGAAATTTTATTTAAAGGCGGTTGGCCAGAATTGTATGTTTCTAATATACCGCCAGTAAAATACTTAAATGATTACATTCGCAATTATATTGAAAAAGATATCGTATTAAGTGCTGGCATTAGCAAGCAAAAAGAATTTCATACCGTACTTGGGTTATTAGCTGCACGAACTGGACAGATACTTAATTATTCGGATATCGCTAATAACAGTGGCGTTAAATCCGTAACAATAAAAGAATGGATTTCTTTATTAGAGCGCTCCAACCTTTTATATTTATTGCGACCCTATGAAAATAATTTGAACAAACGTTTAATTAAAAGTCCTAAATTACATTTTTTGGACACAGGTCTTGCTTGTCGGTTACAAGGCTGGACAGAGCGCCAACCTATGATTCAATCCATGCAAGCTGGTCATTTGTTTGAAACCCTAGTGCTTTCAGAAATCGTTAAACATATGAATAATTTTGGAAAATCGTGGGAGCTTTTTTACTGGCGAACTAAAGAAGGTGAAGAGATTGATTTTTTAATCAAAACTACTTCAGGTGAAATAATAGCATTAGATGCTAAATTAGGTATTCATTCTGTAAGCCCGATTAATCTTCCTTTCAGTTTTTTGAAAGATTTTCCAAAAATTAAAAAAATATATATTGTTTCAATTGGGGGAAAGCGACAAATATTAAGTCAAAGTTGTGAACAAATTCCAATTACGGAATTAACTAATTTTTTAAAAGACTTTAAGTAGGAGAGTTTAAAAAAATTCTTAACCTCCTGCCAACTTCACAACAAAGCCTCGACTTTCTAATTCAGTTTTTATTTTTTCGCGCTGATCGCCTTGAATTTCAACCACACCATTTTTAACAGAGCCACCTGTACCGCATAATTGTTTTAGATCTTTTGCTAGTACTTTTAATTCTGCTTCTTGAAGTAAAAATCCCGTGATTGTAGTAACACCTTTACCTTTACGTCCTGATATTTCACGACGGATACGTATAATACCGTCGCCCTGAGGTACAGATTCAGGAGCTTTAGTTTCTTTAACGCGGCCCGATAAAGTTGAAAATACTAAACGACTATTACTCATGGAATACACTCAAAAGAAGAAAATGAAATAATATTATTATACTAATGCTTCATTATAAGGCTTTGAAAATTTTTGATATAACATTGAAGACAAATTAGGGACATCTATTTTTCACTAGAACAAATAGTTGTACTAAAAACTTGCGCGAGATGACTTACTGACTCTTGCGCGTAATGTTTGAAACATTCTTTTAATTGGTGCAAGCACCATTGCATTTCACTGTTTTTAAATTTTTCACCCATACGTTCTGCATAGATCTTAGTTATTATCTCTAAGTGTTGTTGCACACTATCAACAACCTTAATGCTTTTTTTATTATCAATGAGCTGTTGTTCTTGATTTGCTAAGTTTTGATGAAAATCATTACTTAAATTAGGGCTAATACGAGTTGTTAGCAAAATAACAATAGCCATTAAACTTGCCCAAATATCTTGTACTTTTGGATCTAGTACATCTTCTCCTAACAATGCCTCAGGTGGAATATATCCTGAAGTACCACATAACATGTGACGCATTTCCAAATCATTTAGATTAGTTAGCGTATCGCCAAAATCTATTAACTGAACGTGAGGAGTACCATCCTTATCAACATGCATCATGACATTTTCTAATTTAATATCTCGATGCACCATATCCTTTTCATGAATCATTGCGATATTGGCAAATAATTGCTGCGCTACTTGCAAAAAAGTATGCCCGATTTGTTGGTCAGATTCTGTGCTTTCGTATAACTGCATAGCAAAATCGACTCCGTCCGTACCAGGCACCCATCGCATAAATAAATAGACTTGCGATTGGTTTTTAGAATTTTTAGCAATTGAATAATCTAATAATGGTCGGGCTGTCTCAGAGAGGCGACTGCTTACTTCTTGTAATACTTTTAATTCTGCCAAACCTTCTTCAAAACAAGCAGAGTGAAATTTTTTAACCGCGCAATAACCATATTTCGCATTCCACGCAAAGCGAACATAGCCTCGCGAACCTGGCGGCGTTTTGTATTTACCTAATCCTGGGCTATTACCATATTGAGTTTTAATATTTTCAATATCGTTTTCAGATAAAGTATTAATAAGTTTCCAAATCTCGCCTTGAGCACTTATTAATCTGGCATGAAGCTGACCAAGATAAATGTTTTTTTCAAAACGCGCCCCATTCATGGTCATAGCAGAACATGTTTGCTGTGTTAAAGAGCCTATTGAAGCTTTTGATATTTTAATATTATGTGATTCGATCTTTATTAAATGCGGGACAAAGTTAGGATTATGTTGAGCGTTCGCATGAGATGAAGAAAAAAATTGTGATGTTAATGCAGCTGTCGCTAATTGAACGGGTATACGTCGAGTAAAATGCATTTATGTTCCCAAAATATTAACGACTATGGTTCCACCGAACCTTAATTCTTAAAATACAATGCGTTTCAAATTGTAGTAGAATTTTCAAGCCACACATTTCTTATGAGTATTTATAAGAGCCTATGCAGGAATTTAGCAAAACAAGTTTTAATTATTTTGAGCAAGTTCTACGCCAAGTAAATTAAACTCAAAGTAGTTCTATACCCGTAGCGTTTGAAAATTAGGTTAAGTGAAACGGTTTAGCATGAATATTTTTTTTCAATCGCAAGGCGCTTTGACGCTGCGTAGCCAAAGCTTTACGCAAGGAAAAGCAACACAGCAAGTGGAAAAAAAGATCATGATAAACACCTAATTTTCATTCGCTACGGGTATATCTTTGGCAAAAAATCAAATGGGCATGTAAGGGTTATCTTTAAAGAGGAAGGCATATCAATGCTTTTAATATGGCATTTGATGGAAAAACTATTAGGGGTGCTGCAAGTCGACTAAATGCAGATTAAAATTATTTAGAACAATTTACATCTGTGTATGATAGATAATCCTTAATAATTATTGATCTTAAAAAAAATGCATGTAGTACATATTCACTTTACTACCAAAACATCACTAATTCTAACTTCTCCGGAAGTTAGAGGTGTGTTATGCCAACCTTCTCCCCATGCACTGAACATAAGTTGCCCACCTTGTACGACATCTTGTACAACCGAATTTTTAAATTGATTTATTTGCACATATTCTCCTGTAATAGCGCTTTTAACTGATGTAGTAACTTGATTACCGTCGAACGAATATTTATAACTAATGGCATCTTTGGATGGATCTAATCCAGTACCGCTAAAATCTAGACGTTGATCATAAACTTTATTTCTATCTCCACCTGCAATAGCGTTTACATGAATTCCATCAGTGGGTTTTCCACCCAACTCTTCAGCGAAATCAATTTCATTTCGTGATTGACTATTGAACGCAAAGCTACCGGAATGTAACTGTTCAGGACCCATGGAATCTTTTGTGAAATAAAGCTCCTTTATCCCATCCAATGAAAAGTCTGACCGTATTTCTGCGCCTGTTTCTTTGGTCGCTTTTAAGACAATCGTATCGCCTTCAAAGTGAGCATTACTATTTAAGTAATTAGTTATTGATGAACTACCTAATGTACTTGACCTAAAAGAGCTTGTAATGTCAATTGCGTTATCAGATACTTCTTTGGAATTTACTAAATTTGCAGGCATAGTCGTATAGCCGCCGAGAGGCACACCATCAATTGTTTCATTTAATGCATCATCATCTGAAGTACTACTCAATGTACTGATAAAATCTTCGTAGCGAACTCCTTTTTCACTATTTCCCCCTGCAGCACGTAAGGCTGCATCAGCCTCTGCTCTAGTAAAACCAATATCCATTAAAGATTGTCTGCCATACCAACCGTCGGCTGGAGGTTGAGTTTCAGAAATTCCAGAGCCCATACATTTCACTCACATCAAATTAAAAAATTTACTTCTGTTTAAAATAGCTAAAGCAAAATGAAATAAAGTCATTTTTTGTAATCAAAAAATTATTTTTTGATAGGGCATCTTTTGTGCTAGGGAAATTATAATTAACGACAATATGATGAAAGAGTAAGTTAAAAATATTTGAGAAAAAAATTTATTAAAATAATTATTAAAAGAATTATTAAAAGTAATTCAGTGAAGCTTTTTGATTAAATTTTAATTTGAGAAAATTTACTGTTTGATTATTATTAATCAACCCTTAAAAGTATAATTTTACATTCTAATCATTCATTAGGCTTAAACATCAAGCTTAGGCTTACTTTTTAAAATTCGGGTTGTTGCAATTAAGCTAGTCATTACACATACAGCGACGAGACCAACGCTAATTAAAATAACTATCTGAAATTGCGGGTACCAAACACCCTGGAAGATAACTTTTGCAATAATGAAACTGCTAAATAATCCAATGACCGCGCCCAATATGCTTGCAAGCCCTGCTATAGATGCAAATTCGATCAATGACGCTCTTAAAAGTGTTGGAAATTGTGCACCTAAGATTTTTAATAAATTATGATCCCAACGACGTGCAAGTGCTTGATGCTGTGCAATGGAATAAATAACGAGCAACCCCGTTACAATGGTCAGATAAGCCATAATATTTAAAATTAAAGACATTTGTTGAATAACAATAGTAATTCGCGCTACTAAAGTGGTTACATCAATTACGGAAGTATTTGGAAAATTTTTAATAATTTCTCGCTGCGTTTCCACTTTTCTTTCTAGCGGTAAATGAGGAATATTCATCAAGTATGTTTTAGGTGCATCGTCGATAAGACCAGGTTGTAAAAGAATAAAAAAGTTTGGTTCAAACGTATTCCATTTCACTTGACGCAAACTTGTTATTTTTGCGTCAATTTCTAATCCCTGTATATCAAAAGTTAATTGATCACCAATCTCTAGGTCTAATCGTTCTGCATATCTTTTTTCTAATGAAACTTCGCCAACGCCTTGACCCGCATAATTTCCACTAAAGAAATTACCTTTACTTATACTTTCACCTAACGCTAATGTGTCACGATAAGAGAGATTTACGCCTCGATTACGAAAATCTTTTTCCCGCTGCTGCTCACGCGTAGCACCATCATTTTCAGTATCGCGCGTAAATGCAGCGCCGTTAACTTGAGTTATTCGGGCCATAATCATTGGAGAAATTGCTTGTGGATTAATATCTATTGTTTGCAAAAGTTTATTTAGTTCTAGTAATTGATCTTCCTGCACATCAAACAGAAAAAAACTAGGTAGTTTTTGGCCTGCAGGGTTTGCTAATTCACTAAGCAAACTTCCCTGAATTTGTGGAATAAGATGAATTAAAGTACTACCTAACCCAATTGCAACAAATGCACTTATTGTTGACATGGGATGTGCGCGTAAAAAAACTGAACCTAAACGTAGCGATAATATTCGGCTACGCCGAAAATTTTTAACACCTTGCAAAAATACCCAACCAATTAAACCGAAAATAATTAGCACGGTCATTGCCACAATAAAAAACAAACTACCAACTTTGAATGAATTTGCCTGCCAAACTGCAAGTGCGTAAAAAGCGGTTAATACTGGCACATACGCAATCCAAGATTTATCTTTAAGAAATTGATTATTTAAATTTTGTTCATGAAACAACAATGAGGGTTTTAAAAAACGCAGTCGATTTAAAATAGGTAAGCAAATTAAAATCGAACCAACACCGCCTAGTAATACAGCAAGTCCAACAGTTTTTAGAGGTAGGTGTGCAGTAAAAGCAATCGGTGAAAATTCTCTCATTACTTCAAGTAGAAGTGGTATTAACGCAAGAGCAAGTAGTGCCGAAAAAAGTGCGCTTAAAGCACCTAAAAAACACACTTGTCCTAAATACAATAATAATGCACGTTGATGCGTTAAACCTAAGCTAATTACAACAGCGATAGATGAGCTGCGTTGCTGAAAATAATCTCGATATAGATATGCAGCGCCAATACCAGCTAATGAAAAAGAAACCAATGCAACTAAACCAAGATAATCAGATAAATAACCCAACATTCGTCCGTCGTCTTGACCTGATTCTTGATAACTTTCGATTCGAATGGAAGGTTCAGGTATGCTAGCTTGTAAAGCCGCTAATTGTTCAAAAATGGAAACATTTTCTGGAATTTTATAAATTACTCGATGACGTGCTGTATTTCCTTTTTGCATAAGTCCACTGGTATTTAACCATTGTTGACTCATATAAATACGTGGCGCCATACCGGTGTTAAATGAACTCGATATATCCTCTTTAATAATATCGACAATTTTAAATTCTTGCTTCGCAATACGAATCATCGAACCTATTTTTACATTAAGTTTTAATGCAAGCTCAGGTGCTATCCATATGACTGGAAAAGAATGTATTTTTAATTCATTACGATGTACACCAGCATTTTCTAAAATAATATTACCGTAAAATGGATAATCTGGTTCAATTGCACGTACCTCAACTAAGCTACTAAAATTTCCTACAGCCGCCATGGTAAAAATATTAGTAAGATTTTGAGAACGTGTTTTTGGTGCGAGAGATTTTAGTGCAGTATTTTTTTCTAATTCAGTTAATGGACGGCGCGCACTCATTGAAAGATCGGCACCTAATAATGTTTTGGCGGACGCTTGTAGCTGCGTATCAAAACTGTGTTTAATCGCGTCTAAACTAATAAATCCTAACAATCCCAAGCTCATATTTAAAATAAATAATAATGCAAAGCGCGGACTATTGCGTAATTCTTTCAGCATGTAGCGGAAAAGCATTTTATTACCCCTTGCGTATATACCCGTAGCGGTTTATTTTCCCGTAGGCGCATGCGCATGCACTAAATACCTTGCGAACGGCATTTTGCGGGAAATTTATGTGCATTCGGTATATTCGTTCTTTATTGAGAGTGTCCGGTTTGCAAAATAAGTTGGCGGTGACAACGACTAGCTAATGCCTGATCGTGTGTCACCAAAATCATTGTCATTCCACGCTCACTAACAGCATCAAATAATTGATCCATTACTTGTGTTCCAGTAACTAAATCAAGATTTCCCGATGGTTCATCGGCCAATAAAATACGCGGTTGCACAACACATGCTCGCGCAATTGCAACGCGCTGCATTTCACCGCCACTCAATTGCTGCGGCAAATGATGAGAACGATGCTCAAGACCCACAATTTTTAAAGCATCTAATGCTTTTTTTTCTACATCGTTAGTTCCAATAATATCTAATGGAAGCATGACATTTTCTAACGCAGTCAATCCTTTCATTAAATGGAATTGCTGGAAAATAATTCCAATATTTTCACCACGAAATTTACTTAACTGGGATTGATTAAAAGTCGCTAAATTTTGATTAATAATATTTACGCTACCAGAGTCTGGCTCATCTAACCCTGCAAGTAGTGAGAGCAATGTAGATTTTCCAGAACCCGATTGCCCTACAACTGCTAATGTTTCCCCTGCCTTCACATTAAAACTTAAATTTTGTAAAACAACGATATCAGATTCAGCCTGTTTGAATTTTTTGGAAATGGTATTAACTTCCACGATATTCATAAATGTTTTACTCAAAGTTTATTTATTATGTAGCTGCTCTTTAATGTTAGGGTAAATATGATTAAAAATAATTTCATACCCTTGTTCATTTGGATGTATACCATCCGCTTGATTCAGTGAAACTTCACCTGCAACCCCTTCCAATAAAAAAGGTATGAAAGGAATTTTCTTTTCCTCTACAACTCGGGTAAAAACATTTTCGTATTCTTTTGGAAACGTCTCACCATAATTTGGCGGCGCTTTCATACCTAGTAAAATAACTGGAATATTTGCTTTTTGAATTTCTGTTATCGCTTGCGATATATTTTGATAAATAGTTTCTGGAGCAATTGCACGCAGTCCATCGTTTGCACCCAATGCATAAATAATTAAATCCGGTTTTGTACGTTTTAAATGAAACCGTAACGCGGTAAGACCATACGCAGTTGTTGCACCGCTTGAACCTGCATTTATTACTTTGGCTTCTTTAAAACCATCCACATGTAATTTTTTTTCCAACAACTGTGGCCAAGCTTTTTCTGGTGGCACACCAAGACCGAAAGTAAGTGAATCACCGATAGATAAAATAACCGGATTTGCAAAAACAGAAGAAGTAAACATAAGCAACACAGTTAAAGTAAGTGTACGTAAATAAAAAACCATAACGAAACTATCCGTCTAAAAAACAATGAAATTACTTGAATAAAGATGCAACACAAATTTCCGATCTTAAATGAAACATAGTAGTTCCTTCCGCAGCAGAACGTGAACAATTTACTTCGCACAAATTATTTATCAAGAAACTACTTCCTAAGAGTACAGAAAATAGTATTTTCTAAAACCTTCAGGCACAAAAAAACCCGCATCTTTCAATGCGGGTTTCTTCTAATCCTATTTCCAGAATTAATACACTTTTAAAGTATCAACGATCTGAAAATAGAGAGCTCTCTTGGAGGTTGGCAACAAGTCTGGCATACGATGCAAAATCTTTTTCCAGTAGGCGCTTGCGCAATAAGCCCGCGCAGCGTACTTAAAAGTACGTGAGCAGGCGAATAAGCAAGCAACAACCTGGAAAATTATTTTGCGAAGTATCGGCTCTTACATCATGCCGCCCATGCCGCCCATGCCACCACCCATCCCACCCATATCATGACCATGACCACCTGATTTTTCTTCAGGAATGTCAGCAACCATCACTTCGGTAGTAATCATTAAAGATGCAACAGACGCCGCGTGCTGTAGAGCAGAACGCGTTACTTTGGCAGGATCAAGAATTCCCATCTCAATCATGTCGCCGTATTGACCAGTTGCAGCGTTGTAGCCAAAGTTACCTTGACCCGCTTTCACTTTATCTAATACAACAGAATCTTCTTCACCAGCATTTTTAACGATTTGACGTAAGGGTGCTTCCATCGCGCGCATTGCTAAACGGATACCAACGTCTTGATCGTCATTAATACCTTTTAAGTTAGTGAGTTTTTGTAGAGCGCGAATCAAAGCAACGCCGCCCCCAGGAACTACGCCCTCTTCAACCGCTGCACGTGTTGCATGTAATGCATCTTCAACGCGCGCTTTTTTCTCTTTCATTTCGACTTCACTACCTGCACCGACTTTAATTACTGCAACGCCGCCTGCTAATTTAGCAACGCGCTCTTGTAATTTTTCACGATCGTAATCCGAAGTAGTGTCTTCTACTTGTTTACGAATTTGTGCAACGCGGCCTTCAATTTCAGTCTTATGGCCAGAGCCATCAACGATCACTGTATTTTCTTTAGTGATACGAACTTTTTTCGCAGAACCTAAATCATCTAAAGTTGCGCCTTCAAGCGTTAAACCAACTTCTTCAGAAATAACAGTACCACCAGTTAAAATCGCAATATCTTGCAACATCGCTTTGCGACGATCACCAAAACCAGGTGCTTTAACCGCACATACTTTAACGATTCCACGCATGGTATTAACCACTAACGTTGCTAAGGCTTCGCCTTCAACGTCTTCTGCGATAATCAATAAAGAACGACCTGCTTTGGCAACGGTTTCTAGTACCGGCAACATTTCACGAATATTAGAGATTTTTTTATCTACTAACAAAATGAAAGGATTTTCTAAATCCGCAGACATAGTTTCTTGTGAATTGATGAAGTAAGGTGATAAATAACCACGGTCGAATTGCATACCTTCAACAACGTCTAATTCATTTTCAAGACCACTGCCTTCTTCAACAGTAATTACACCTTCTTTACCAACTTTGCCCATTGCTTGTGCAATAATTTTACCTACTGCATCGTCACTGTTCGCAGAGATAGTGCCAACTTGAGTAATGGATTTATCGTCTGAACATGGAGTAGATAATTTACGGATTTCTTCAACTGCAGCAGCAACCGCTTTGTCGATACCACGTTTAAGATCCATTGGGTTCATACCCGCAGCAACAGCTTTCAAACCTTCCACTAGAATTGCTTGTGCAAGTACAGTTGCAGTAGTAGTACCGTCACCCGCTACATCAGAAGTTTGTGATGCAACTTCCTTTACCATTTGTGCGCCCATATCTTCAAACGGGTCTTGTAATTTAATTTCTTTAGCTACGGATACACCGTCTTTAGTAATGCGCGGAGAACCAAAAGATGCACCTAATACTGCGTTGCGACCTTTAGGTCCAAGAGTTGCTTTAACAGCATTCGCTAGCGTATTAACGCCGTCCATCATTTTAACTCGTGCAGAGTTACCAAATTTCACTTCTTTAGCAGACATGATTCTTTCCTTCTAGCGCGTAGATAAAAATTTCGTAGTTGATTACTCTTCGATTACTGCAAAGATTTCGCTCTCTGCCATGATCAAAAATTCTTCGTCATCAATTTTGATGGAATTTCCTGCGTATGGGCCAAACATCACGATGTCGCCTACTTTTACGTCAAGTGCACGCAAATCACCAGAGTCAGTAATTTTGCCCTGACCTACTGCAATAATTTCACCTTGAGCTGGTTTTTCTTTAGCACTTTCAGGTAATACGATACCACCCGCAGATTTCACTTCTTTCTCACGACGTCGAATAACAACTCGATCGTGTAACGGACGAATTTTTTTCTTCATGATCGTTCTTCTCCTAGTATCTTGGTAACTGTTAACTCGTTTTATTTCAAATAATTTGAGTAGACTCCTGGTCTTTTCAGACTGATATGTCTTTTCAACGTCTCGGATATTGGGAGGTGATTGGTATTTTTCAAGAGGGGGCAAAAAATATTTTATTTAGTTTTTTAACTTAAATACGGTAACTGTTGAAAAGTCCACACTTCGCCAGAGCTTAAGATATGTTGTTTATTACCTGAAATAATAATTAAGCGCCCTTCGTTATCCACACCTTTAGCAGTGCCTTCTAAAACCATGTTGGGCTGAAAATTTTGCGAGACTTTTATGTGCTGATTGAAAAGTGCATCACGTTGCTGCCAACGCGCTTGCAGGGAAGCCCAACCGTACAGTTCAAACGATTGAGCGGCATTTAATAATTCATTTACCACTTTAGTTAGTAGTAATCCGCGAGAGATTTCTTCCAACCATATTTCCGACAAAGTAATCCAAGGTCGTGTCAATTGAGTTGATTGTTCCTCGGAACGCTGAACATTAATTCCTATACCAATTGCTGCACACCATTCATAATGAGGGTTATTTTTTAAAGAATGCAATTCAATTAAAATACCAGCTAATTTTTTCTGTTGGATCATTACGTCGTTAGGCCATTTCACTGTAATTTGATCTCGGCTTACATCCTGCAGAATTTCAGCAATCGATAGTCCAATCATTAAACTAAATGTCGGATGCATGTTTTTTAGGGGCATCAATAAAGTGAAATACAAATTTGATTGCGAAGGAGAAACCCAAGTTCGCTGAAATCTACCGCGTCCTTGTTTTTGATGATCCGCAACAAACAGTGCGGGTAATAACGAAGAATTTTTAATCCAATGGTGCGCTAAGTTCATCGTAGAAGAAATTGAAGATCTAATTTCAACAGTAGCAACACGAGCAAGACTTTGCCGATCCAGAATTAAATCTGCAACCACCGTTTAAATACTCCATTTATTTTATATTATCTAACGGTGCAGATATCGACCATCTTCCTGTTAATAAGCCGGAACGCATCAAATACCAACATAATACAACGGAAGGCAAACCCATAATTCCAACGACTAAAAAGAAGATTGCATAGTTTGTATTTTCAATCATCCAACCCGAAAATCCACTTAGAAATTTTCCAAGCAATGTCATAATTGAACTGAACAAAGCGTATTGCGTTGCAGTATATTCTTTATGTACCAACGCTGATAAAAATGCGACAAAACCAACGTTTGCCATACCAGCAGCAAAATTATCAGACGTCATAACTATTGCCAACCGCAACCAACCTGGCGAGGCTTCAGAAGCAGAACGATCTACAGACAAAGCCAATTCACAAAATAATAAGTTCGTCACGATCACTAAAATTGCACTGAACAATAGAGATTTTAAAATACCAACTCTAAAAACCATCCAACCACCAACTGCAGAACCCAATAAACTAAAAACAAACGCAGCAATTTTTGCAATCGATGCAATTTCAGTTTTGGTATAACCAATATCAATGAAAAAGGGATTTGCCATATTTCCCAGCGCGACATCGCTTAATCGATAACAACTAATAAAAACTAATACGACTAATGCATGACGGCCAAATCGCTGCATAAACTCATGTAGCGGCGCAATAAAAGCTTGGCGAAACCACGTTAGCCAACCTAGAAAAGAATTCACTTGAATTGGTTTTTGCGCGGACTCTAATCGCTTGGGCTCTAAAATAAGCAATGTCGTAATTACGCCAATCAACATACACGCCGCCATGCTTTTATAAGCCCAACTCCACGACAACCAATCCGCAATATATAAAGCTCCAGCACCGGCGGTTAATAACGCTACACGATATCCAAATATATAAGCAGCTGCCGTCATTCCTTGAACATTCATGGGAGAAGATTCAATGCGATATGCATCAATACAGATATCTTGAGTTGCTGCGCAAAATCCAATACCAATGGCAATAACCGCAACCCATAATAACTGTTGGCCTGCATCAACCCAACTTAATCCATACAACCCAAACAAAATTCCAATTTGTGCAATGATTAACCAACTACGTCGCTGCCCTAAACGAAAAATAAAAGGTAATTTTAAGTGATCGACAATAGGCGCCCATAGCACTTTTAACGAAAACAATAAGCCGACCCAAGCGAAAAAACCGATTGTGGTTAAATCAACTCCTGCTTCTCGCAACCGCGCCGATAGGGTTGAAAAAATAAGTAAAAATGGAAGTCCCGCGGAAAACCCCAAACAAATAAAAACAATTGATCGCAGATGAAAATAAGCTTGCCAAGACATCTTTGGAGTTAAGGGCAAAGTCATTGAATCGATAGTTGAAGTCTGCACGTTTTGAGTTTTATTCATGAACAACCAATCCTGACGTTAATAATTCCGTTACAACTCAGAGACATAGCATTAAAAAAATCGTATCGATTGGCAGCAGAATATCAGATTTAACAGATGCAGCTGATGATACGCAAAATTGCATTGCTAAAAGGTAGCTCATAAATCCTGAGGATTCTTACAGAATCACTTCAGAAAGACTCTTATTAACGATTGATTTTTAAAGATCGATTCGATAGCCTCGCGAGAAATTCAGCTAATACATTTTTGAGTTATTTATGCTTCGATTTTCGCCTGACCACAATGCTCAACGTACGAGAGAGATCAAATCTCCCTCGTTGAGAATTTTAGTGGTGGACGATGCACATTTAAGTCATCGAATTATTGTACGGGAGTTAGTACAAGCTGGATTTCATGATGTCCGTCAAGCGGTATCTGCAAATCAAGCACTAGAGTTACTAACGGAACGACCGGCAGATGTAGTCATTGCAGACTGGGTAATGCCTGGCATGGATGGCTTGACCTTAACAGAAATGGTTCGTGCGCGAGACGCACATACTTCGCATTACACATACATTATTCTAATTACTGCAAAAGATGGTGAATACGATTTAGCAAATGCCTTTATGCGAGGCATCGACGATTTCATCATTAAATCTAAAATTCTTCCTGAGCTTGTATTTCGCATTCGAGCAGCAAGTCGTTTATTGCATCGTCATCATCGTTTAGTAGAAGACAGTCGTTTATTGCAAGCCGATTTGCGTTCAGCTCGCACACTCGGACTGCAAGATAGGGTTACTGGTTTATCAACGCTGCATGCGGCGCAAAATCATTTAGTAGATGCTTTAACAGAAGTTCGCGCGGGCCGTAAATTATTAATTGTCACTTTATTAGAAGTTCGGAGTGAAAAGCGCCAAAGTTTGGAAGATTTACCGCAGGGATTGGCAAATGAAATATGTATTGAAATGGCAAAGCGATTAAATCAACAAACTCGACCCTGTGACTTTCGCGCCCGTATTGCCGATCATCAATTTCTTTTAACTTTTATTTTTGATGCCCAGCAATCGGTTGATGTACGTAGCTTCTTACGAATTAGCAAAGCGGTGACTAAACAAACATTTGCAACACATATAGGAACACTTAACATTAAAGTATTAAGTGCAACTATTTCTCTGGTAAATAATGAAACATCAGTGATTCCAAAAGATGGTGCACGCTTAATTCAAGTGTTGCAAACAAAATTAGCGCAACGTTGGACAACTGTAGAAATTAATAAAAACAAAGCAGCAATAGCAGAACCGCAGGCTTAGTATTCACATATGTTTAATTTATTTTCTTTTTTGAACTGATTGATTTAAATCGTGCCTCTAAAGTGACTTCTTCCATTCGTTCAATCGCAATTGCCGCATACTCTTGGCACGTAGATTCCAAGCGAAAATAGCCTCGATCGTAAATTGATAAATAAATGGTATTAGAAATAGCTTCTAAAGCGCCTAAAGCGTACATTTCTTCAAATTCGCCTCGATTACGTAATGCAGTTTGATACGCTGCACGTAAAATATCTTCTAACAACTCTAAATCAATTTGAGCATTAACCGGATGCAAATGAACCGACTGCGAAGATGGTAGGTGCTGAGGATCTATTGGTAATTCAGGCATAATATACCCGTAGCGTTTGAAAATTAGGTGTTCATCATGACCCTTTTTCCCGTTCGCTTTGTTACCTTTCCTCGCGTAAAGCTTTGACTACGCAGCGTTAAGGCGTCTTGCGATCGAAAAAAAATATTCATGCTTAACCGCTACGCTTGACCTACTCTTTTTTAAAAACAAAGGTCAAACGCTACGGGTATATAAAACTCTTAGAATTTATTAATTTTTACTATTCAATATACATTTGCGACATACATTGAAAAAAATAATTAAATAACTTACGAATAAAGGTAGACGACTTTGCATGTAGACGCCTGTTTTAAGGGATTAAATTACATTTTCTGACGAAATATCACGAGTAGGAACATTTTATGAAGCATCGGATACATCAAATTACCACAAAAACTGGAGATGGTGGTGACACAGCATTAAACGCAGAAACAAGAGTTCGAAAATCCACAACTGTCATAGAGTTATTAGGTTTATTGGATGAATTAAATGCTCGCATTGGATGGGTTAAATGTGCACTTTTAGCAGAAGATACGGTTTTAACAGCAAGTTTTAATCGAATTCAAAATGAATTATTTCATTTAGGAGGCGAAGTATCATTTCCGGAATATAGCGGTGTATCCAAAGATATGGTTTTGGCATTGGAAATCGAAATTCGGGATTTAGCCGATAAATTAGGGCCATTACGTGATTTTATTATTCCAGGTGCTGATGAAATATCCGCACGCTGTCATTTAGCTAGAACCGCATGCCGTAGCTGTGAACGTATATGGGTTAAATGGCAGGATGAAGTACAAGATCGGGAAGAATCATTCGGACAAATTTATTTGAATCGATTGTCGGATTGGCTATTTGCGGTTGCTCGTATGCTAGGTCAGCGGGTTAATTGCGAAGAAAATATGTGGGATAAAAACCCTTCAATTTCACATTCAGCCCAACAGATTTCTGGGCCAAAATCTTCTTAGAGATTAATTTCATCTAAATTGAAAAAGATGAGCCGCAGCCACAGGTAGTTGCGGCATTTGGATTTTCCACCACAAAGCGTGAGCCCATTAATCCTTCGGAATAATCTACAGTTGCACCTTGTAAATATTGAATACTCATCGGATCAACGATTAAAGCCACGCCATCTCGTTCGATACATGTGTCACCTTCAATAAGTTCTTCATCGAATTTAAACCCGTACGAGAATCCAGAACAACCACCACCTGTCACATAAACTCTTAATTTTAAAGAAGGGTTTTTTTCTTGCTCAATTAAGCGATTAACTTTTGAGGCGGCACGCTCTGTGAGCACAAGTGGTGATTCGAAAGAGGTTTCAACAGCAGACATTGTAAGGCCTCACTTGAATGCATTCTTTAGACTTACTTAATACAGACAGACATACTACGCAGCCTAAAGAATTTTCTCCAATGCTTTATTGAGGGTTATCGACCCGGATCTTGTAACCTGAGTTCTGGCAACTCCATAGCAGGAGGTTTTTGGCCTAATTTATTTTTCCCAGAAATAACAAAATCATCTAATGAAGTCATACGAGAAGATTCCCCAAGCTCAGGATCTAAATCTTCCTCGGTTTCCAAATCACCCAAAATATCATCGTAGCGGGAGAAAGCTGTTGCTTCTTCTACTACTGGTTTATCAGAAACTGGTTTAATGGGTACACGCAAATGCAAAGGTAATCCATGCTCAGTGCGTGAGATATCAGGACGCGATACTGTTGACGAAGACGGTGCTGTTGCAACATTCACTTCTTCAATTTCAGCAAATTCAAACTCTTTGCTAGGTTGGCTGCCGTCGGACGGTAACGATTGAATTGAATCCAATTCGTTTTCTTTTTCAATAAGTGAGCTATTTAATATTTCTGATTCTAAAATTTCATTTTTTTGATGATGTTCAAGTACCGAACTCATAATTGGCTGTGATGTAGTTTGCTCTTCAGACAGTTCTTCTAAATCGCTCTCTTCGGCAGTTCCTACCACGTCCGTGATCTGAATTTTTGAAGTCACACTTCTAACAGATGTATGTTGAATATTTTGAGTACTAAATCGAATTGGTGGTAAATCTTCGCTAGATTCTACATGAATCAGTTTGCCGTTTACTTGAGCGCCCATGATCATTTCAATGCCTTGATAATAGACATTGCCTGTCACCCAAGCTTGCGAATCTAAACCAATATGATGAGACGCGCAGACGTTACCCTCGACACGTCCATTGATAATAATGTCTCGGCCACGAACTTCGCCAAGTACTCTGCCCTTTTCACTGATCCGAATAAATGACATTTCATCATCGGCAATTAAATTACCCATAATCGTTCCATCAATTTGGATACCGCCACTGAAATGCACATCGCCTTGAACTACTACATTGGCTGACATCAATGTATCTACCAAGTGCGGTTTAGGTCTTTTCTTCCACATAATCGCTCCGTCTAAGCTTCGTAGAGAACTCTACGAAATTACAATTTGCTATGCAGCAATATTAAAGAGGGTTGTTCTGAATTTTATACCTCCTGCAGAGTGATTTTCCCGGGTGTTGCATTGCTTATTCGCCTGCTCATACACTCAACTGTATGCTGCGCGGGCTTATTCGCCGTAAGTCTTCTAATCAGAAGACTTAACTACGGGAAAACCATTCTGCATTCGGTATATTCAGAAAAGTCTGCTTCATATAGTTATATGCAAAGAATGCGTTATTGACCAAATTCCAGAGTGATTTTTAGTTATAACTCTTTATTAAATCTATTTTTATTCTATTTTTCCACACAATAATATTAGAAAACAATTATGGTGCTATTACGGTAAAACGGCAAGATGCTCTAAACCTTGAGTTTCTTTCCAACCAAACATGACATTCATATTTTGTATGGCTTGACTTGCCGCACCTTTCAACAAATTATCAATGGCTGATACCACAACCCAAGGTCCTTTTTCACCAGCGGGTTGTGAAATACTTAATTGGCAAAAGTTCGTACCTCGAACATCGCGCGTCTTCGGCGATTGACCTGCAGGTAATACTGCAACAAAAGGTTCGTCTTTATAAAAATTTACTAGCTCTTTATGCATATTTGCTAAAGACAAAGCGTATTCAATCGGATTGATATAAACCGTCGCTAAAATACCACGTGACATCGGCATTAAATGCGGTACAAAAGTAAGATGCGGCATAATATTCGAATTCATCAAACTTAATTCCTGAGAAATTTCTGCTGCATGTCGATGTCCATCTAACTTATACGCGTGCACATTTTCATTCACTTCACAGTACAACAAACCAATATTTGCTTGACGTCCAGCGCCACTAATTCCTGATTTCACATCTGCAATAATATGCTGTGGATTAACAAGTTTTTTAATAATAAAAGGTAATAGCGCTAATTGAACTGCTGTTGGATAACAACCAGGATTTGCTACCAATTGCGCTTTTGCAATGGCTTCACGTCGATGTTCTGGCAATCCATAAACCGCTTTTTGCAACCAATCCACACTTGTGTGTGGCATGTTGTAGGTTTGTTCCCATAATGGAGCGTTTTGAATTCGAAAGTCAGCCGATAAATCAATCACGCGTTGACCATTCGCTAATAATTCTGGTGCTTGCTTCATCGCAATTCCATGCGGCGTTGCAAAAAAAACAATATCTGCTTTTTCGAGCGTTTTTGGTGTTGGCTCAGCAAAACACAGGGAAGTTTGATTTAATAATGCTGGGAAAATAGTGCTCAACGGTATCCCGAGTTCAGCACGCGACGTTACCGCTACAAGACTGGTTTGCGGATGTGCCAACACTAATCTAATTAATTCATAGCCGGTGTAGCCAGTGCCGCCGACTACAGCAACATTAATCATTCATTTCACCTTTCTCATAATGATTTTCTCGCAAAATGCCGTTCGCAAGACATTTAGTGCATGATCGTGCGACCTGCTCACACCCTCTTTTTAAAAAAAGAAATAGTATGCTTCGCGGGCCTTACTCCGTTAAGTCTTTTCATCAAAAGACTTAACCCTACGAGAAAACCATTCTGCATTAGGTAAATACCTTTTCGGTAATGATTTTCTCAGATGATTCTTGCTTGAAGGAAAATTTAACATTATTACGAAAATTAGAATATTCTGTATTCACATATTCGACATCGTGAGAAACACCATGCCACATCATATCTTATTGCTGAATGGACCAAATTTAAATTTGTTAGGGAAACGTGAGCCTGAGGTATATGGCAAAACTACTTTGCTTGAAATTGAAAATGGCTTAGCGCAAGAATCGAAAAAAATGAATATACAATTTAGTGCTTTTCAAAGCCAATCGGAAGCAGCATTAATTGAAAAAATTCATCAGGCACACATTGATAAAGTTGATTTTATTTTGTTTAATCCTGCAAGTCTCACTCATACCAGTATTGCATTGCGCGATGCATTGTTAGCGGTTGCTATTCCTTTTATTGAAATCCATATCAGTAATGTGTATCAACGAGAAGCTTTTCGTCATACCTCTTATTTTTCAGATATTGCTAAAGGATGCATTATTGGCCTGGGTACGCAAGGCTATCAATTAGCGATCTTAGCAGCAAGGGCATATTTGCAGGACAATTGATCTCCTGTTTGAACAACGTTTTTTTGTAGCAATTTATTTCATCATACTTTCTCAATTTAACGAGACATACTCTTCATGAAAGATTTAAAACACGTTAAAACACTGATCGAATGGCTTGAAGCTTCGTCATTAGATGAAATTGAATTTCAGCAAGGTGATGTTTCAATTCGAGTTGCACGCCATGCTGCGGCAACAACTACACATGTGCATTCTGATTCGTTGAGCACAACTGCTCATGTGTTACATGCTAAAAACTCCACCGGTGCTGAAACAAAACAAACTTTTAGCTCAGGAACTGTTGTTAGATCTCCGATGGTCGGAACATTTTATTCCTCACCAGCACCAGAAGCGCCTGCATTTGTTAACGTAGGATCCAGCGTAAAAACCGGTGATCCACTTTGCATAATTGAAGCAATGAAAATGATGAATCCAATTGAAGCCCCAACTTCAGGTAAAATCATTGAAATTTTAGTTAGCAATGGCGCGCCAATCGAATTTGAACAACCTTTATTTGTGATTGATTAATTAATTATTAAAAAAATTATAAAGCCAGGAAAGATCTATGTTTGAAAAAATTTTAATTGCCAATCGTGGTGAAATTGCTCTGCGCATATTACGTGCGTGCAAAGAGTTAGATATTCGCACGGTTGCGGTTTATTCAACAGCAGATCGCGATTTAATGCATGTTTTAATGGCGGATGAAGCCGTATGTATTGGTCCAGCTACGGCTCAAGATAGCTATTTAAATACCGCCGCAATTATTAGCGCTGCAGAAATTACTGATGCTGATGCTATTCATCCAGGTTATGGTTTTCTATCAGAAAATGCAGACTTTGCAGAAGCAATTGAAAAAAGCGGCTTTAAATTTATTGGTCCTGATCCCGCAAGTATTGCCAAGATGGGCAATAAAATTACTGCATTAGAAATGATGCGTTCTGTGGGAATACCAATTTTGCCAGGCTCGCATGGCTCCGTAGAAAGTGCAGCCGAAGCCGAAAAAATTGCCAATGCAATGGGCTATCCAGTATTGCTTAAAGCGGCGGCTGGCGGCGGTGGTCGTGGCATGCGGGTGGTATATTCTCAAGCGGATTTAGCAGTTGCTTTGCAATTAACTCGACGCGAAGCGGGTGCCGCTTTTGGCTCAGAAGAAGTTTATATCGAAAAATTCCTAGAACGACCCCGACACATTGAAGTACAAATTATTGCCGATACACATGGACAAGCTTTTGCACTCGGCACACGCGATTGCTCAATCCAACGTCGTCATCAAAAAATTGTTGAGGAAGCGCCTGCGCCTTTTTTAGAAGAAAAAATTACTCAGCCGATCGAACGTGCCTGTACCGAAGCGTGTAAAAAATTAAAATATTACGGTGTTGGTACATTTGAATTTTTATATCAAGACGAAAAATTTTATTTCATGGAAATGAATACTCGAATTCAGGTAGAACATCCTGTCACGGAAATGATCTTTGGAATTGATTTAATCAAAGAACAAATTCGAGTTGCTGCAGGCGAAAAATTATCTTTAGGAAAACTTTCACCGCGTGGACATTCAATAGAATGTCGAATTAATGCAGAGAATCCTGAGACTTTATTACCCTCGCCAGGCCAAGTTACCCATTTTCATGCTCCCGGTGGTTTTGGCGTTCGTACCGATTCGCATTTGTATTCAGGATACACGGTTCCCCCCTATTACGATCCTTTAGTCGGCAAAATTATTTGTTGGGGAATTACTCGAGATGAAGCGATTCATCGAATGTTGAATGCATTAAATGAAGTGGTAATTGATGGTATTTCTACAACTATTCCTTTGTGCCGACGCATACTGCAAGACCCTCGTTTTGCAGCAGGCAAACTACAAACCGATTTTCTCCAACACATGCCTCCACAGACATAACCATTGATTGATTAAATCTCTACATCAAAAGCAAAATGCTTTTGATGTAATTAACGCATTTTGTGGAAAAGTACATGCGGGCGAATAATTATTCGCCCCTACAAAAATAAAAATATAGATCAGTAGAAATGAACGAAGCATTTCGGGAAAGCCATATATATCAAACGCAAAATGGTTTTCCCGTAGGTGCAACGTCTTGCGAACGACGTTGCACGCTTGAGCGAAGCCTGCGCAGAATACTGAAAAGTATGTGAACACGGTGAGTGAAAATCGCAACACCCGGGAAGACATTTTGCGGAAGATATATTATGTGGAACCAGCTTACTTTCGTCACCTCAGCCAATGCCGTTGAAGAATTAGAAAATCTTTTAAGCGAAAATGATTGTTTATCGATTACGTTGATGGACGATGGTGACGAACCTATTTTAGAACCTGCGCTTGGTACACATCCGTTATGGTCTCAAGTTCGTTTATTAGCTTTATTTGAAGCGGTAGATTTAAACTCAACAGAATCTATTAAATATTTCCAACAGCGATTATTGAATTTACAAAATTCTATTCAGAATTTAGCGGCACCTTGTGAGTTGGTTCGTCAAGAAGAATTAGCAGATGAAGCTTGGGAACGGCGTTGGATTCAATACGCAAAACCTATGCAGTTTGATCAACTATGGGTTGTACCATCGCATTGCATCAATCAAGTTCAAGATGAAATCGATCCTCAATCTATCATTCTGCAGCTCGATCCTGGTTTAGCTTTTGGCACAGGCACGCACCCAACTACATCTCTTTGTTTATCTTGGCTTGCACGCACGCATCTAAAAGGTAAAAGAATTTTAGATTTTGGATGTGGTTCAGGAATTTTAGGGATTGCCGCTCAACTATTGGGTGCTGCAGATGTGGTGTTTTTGGATATAGATCCGCAAGCGCTTATAGCGACTCAAGATAACGCAACCATTAATTCAATAGATTTAAAACCGCAGCAACTATGCTTACCAGAAGATATTTTACCTATCGGCACATTCGATATTGTTATTGCAAATATTTTATTAAATCCGTTATTGGAATTGCGCGATCGATTTTGTGAACTACTTGCCCCACACGGTACGCTTGTGGTCTCCGGATTACTTGAACATCAAGACCAAGAGTTGCGTGATCATTATACTGTTTCTACAAAAAATAACATCAGCCTGCATTTAAAAAACAATTTTCATAATCTTAAACAGCATCAACAAGGTGATTGGTTATTGATAAGTATGGAAAAACAACCTTAACTGATGAGCAGCCATTCTTTTTTAAGTATGTTATTTCCTATGCCACAGTTTGTAGAGGACGCCTGTGATAACACAGTGTCCACATTGTGAAACTCGATTTGAAATAGAGAAAAGCCAACTAGAAATCGGAGGCGGCTTCGTGCGTTGTGGTGTATGCATGGAGACTTTCGATGCACGTCAACGTTTGACACAAGATAATGTAAAACAAAAACGTCAAACTATTACTCCCGCTTCTGGCACAAGCTGGTCTGCGCAAATGGCGCGGGATATGGCGTCTATTGATGAGCAGTTAGCCGCTTTGTCGGATATTCGTACACGTGGCTCTTTTCAAAAAAATAAAACTGATACACCTGGTGCCAATACAAATTCAATTAATACTGTTGCGTCTCCCTATTCAAAAAATGCAATTCCTAGTAAATCAAACGAATCGCCTCAAAAATTTCCTCCTCAAAAACCACAATATCGCGCCGATAACGAAATTGATGAAACATCAGACATTGCAAATAAATTAGACGCAGACATTGCCGATTTTTTTGAGCTTGCAACGCCGACTGAAACGATTGAAATGTCTGTGCCGCAAGATTTAACTTCACCGTCTGAGTCACGCACTCCCAATCGTCCATCCATACTTGCTGACTCGAATCCTATTGATTTGCCACCTGCACCAATGTTTTCTACGCAAGGTCATACCGCTGTGTCGGACATGAAAAATGTTGACCAGTTAGCAGCTTATTCAGAACCTCCAAAGCGCAGTCGATTATTACCAGTAATGATTTTCATCGGCATGCTGTTGATGATCATAGGTGGAGTTGCATTAAGTATTAAACCACTTTCACAAAATGAAACGGCTCGAGTTTGGATGGTGAAATTGTGTAATACAATGGCGTGCAAAATTGCACCATTTCATAATTTGGATTATTTAAAAGTTACACGCGTGGTCATTCGAGAAAGTCCAGATTTAGAAAACGCATTACGACTTGATGCAATTGTTTATAATCGGTCGCAATTTGGAATGGAATTTCCTGCGCTGGAAGTGCATTTAATTGATGGACGTCTTCCCGCTCCTTTAACGCAGCGATTAACGCCAAAAATGTATCGTCAAGGCGAATTATTAGAGTACGACGATATTCCATCTGAAACATCGATACATATTTCTGTAAATATCGCTGATCCCGGTGTCCAGATCTCAAACTACGAACTGCATTTACGATATGATTTGTAGATGTTCGTAGCTGCTGCTGGTTGATCTCATGAATCCTGTTTTACAAATTGGTCCTCACACTATAAAAGGTCGTGTTTTTTTAGCTCCTATGGCAGGTGTTACGGATGCACCCTTTCGAGCATTGTGCGCGCGCTTTGGTGCAGCATTAACTTTTTCTGAAATGATCACTTCCGATGTTGATTTATGGCAAACCGAAAAAACCAAAACGCGTTTAGTCTGGGCAGACAACGAACCTATTCGCGCTATTCAACTCGCAGGATCAGATCCAAAATCTTTGGTGTACGCTGCGCAAGTTGCAGTTGATGCGGGCGCGACATGGATCGACATCAACATGGGTTGTCCCATGAAAAAAGTTTGCCGTGTTTGGGCAGGATCAGCATTAATGAGTCAACCGATATGTGTTGCAGAAATTCTTACCGCATTAGTAAAAAATATTTCAGTTCCTATTACATTAAAAACACGTACTGGATCAAATCTTGAAAACAGAAACGCTGTAGAAATTGCTCATATTGCCGAAGACTGTGGCGT
>JAZKFP010000071.1:0-19413 GCA_040386355.1 Pseudomonadota bacterium
GGTATATATGATTATTGGATTAGATCACATCGCTATTGCCGTGAATAATTTGCCGAAAGAAATCCAACGTTGGATTACCGATTTTCAATTTGATCTACAATCTCAAGAATCGGTTGCAGCAGAACGTACGGATGTTGCTTTCTTACCAATTGAAAAAACGCATATTGAATTAGTTTCACCGATGCAAAACGATTCAAATCCTATTCCTTCGGCGCTGCAAAAATCTATTGAAAAGCGTGGCCAAGGTTTACATCATTTATGTTTTCGATCTTCTGATTTAAATGACGATATGCAGCGTTTAAAAAATCGTGGTTACGTTTTTCTTTCAGATAAGCCAACACAGGGCGCACATGGGCGGCGTATTGCTTGGCTTCATCCAAAATATACATCTGGATTATTAATTGAAATTGTTGAAGTGCATGATTAAAGATATAAGCTGCGATGAAAACGGAAGTCCATAGTCAATTAAAATATCTGACCTAAAAAAGGAAATTGTATGCTATCACTCATTACGCATATGTTAAAACTTCAAGAGCAGATGAATACATTAATTCATCCTGAGTGGCGTACACGAGATTTTCCATGGTATCGCGCTATTTGGACAGAAAGCGCAGAAATGCTTGATCATCACGGATGGAAATGGTGGAAGCATCAGCAACCAAATTGGCAACAAATTCATTTAGAAATTATTGATATTTGGCATTTTGGATTAAGCGATCTTTTACAAGATGATATGCTCATCGAACATACCGCTTTACATATTGTACAGTTATTAGAAATTCCAAAGCCTGAATTCAACCACTCTACAGATTTTTTAAATATTATTGAAAATTTCGCTACTGAATGCTTAGCCCAAAAAAGATTTTCAATCATTCATTTTAAACAATTAATTGAAGCAGCCAATCTTGATATCGATCAATTATTCAAATGGTATGTCGGCAAAAATCTTCTTAATGAATTTCGTCAATTAAATGGCTATAAAGATGGTAGCTATCGTAAATACTGGAACGGTAAAGAAGATAATGAGGTGCTTGCGGAATTAGTTGAGCAATTTAATTTACAAGATGATTCAACAGCTATTGAAATATTTTCAAATCAAATTCGATTAGGTCTAAAACAAGCATATGAAAGTAAGATAGAAGAACTAACTTAATACATACCAAACGCAAATGGGATTTCCTAAAACACGTTTCAAATAGTCAATTAGTACTAGCCAGCGTTCAACACGGGCGAATGATTATTCGCCCCTACAACAATCGTCACTTTCCTAAAAATATCTCAATATCTAACGGAAATCGTAGGGACGAATAACTATTCGCCCGCATGTACTTTCCCACAAACCATCTTTATAAAATATTTCACCATGGAAAACTCATATGCGTTCACTATATTGTTGTAAATAAGCTTTATTTTTAACTATTCTAACATTAGAATGTTATCAAAAGGGCCTGCTTCATTATGAAAAGAAAATTAATTTTAAGTTTAATCATTTCGACATTATTATTGAATTCATTGATTGCTGCAGAAAATAATAAGTCTGATTGTGTTAGCCCGGAAGGTAGTTTAACGATTAATACTAAAAGAGTGAAAACTCAAACTGTTTTGCAGATTGTTGCCGACATTGCAAATAAAGAATTTATTTCTAAAACTGATAAAAGCCCTATTGTAGAGGCACATTATTTTTGTGTGCCGTGGCAAAACCTTTTAAATGATTTTGTTAAAAACAATAAGTTAGATGTTGAGGTTTCAGACACTTCAATTATCTACAAAAATTAAACTGTCAATGTTCAATTGAATGCAAGGCTCACAGCTGTTGATATACCCGTAGCGAATGGCTTTTGTTTTTAAAAAATGGTAGGGCGCTTTGCGCGCCGCGACTCAAGGCAGCGGCCGGACAAATGAAATGGTGAAGCATGAAGATTTTTTTTCGGTTGCACGACGTCTTGACGCTGCGTAGCCAAAGCTTTACGCAGCGAGAACGCTGTGACGCGTTCGAGCAGGCAACAAAGCAAGCGGAAAAAAAGATCATGATAAACACCTAATTCTCATACGCTACGGGTATATTAGCTCTTAAAAAACAGTAATTTCGTACAAATGCTTTTAGTAAATATTTTTTTAAATACGCTCAGCCAAAATAATTACTACTCGTCTGTTTAACGCTTTACCTTCAACTGTATCATTATCTGCGATGGGTCGATGTTCGCCGTAACCTACTGCAGCTAATCGATTGGGTGCCACACCGTATTCCGTAAATAAACGCACCATTGCAGCTGCTCGACCAGCTGATAATTCCCAATTAGATGGAAAGCGTGAAGTTGCAATTGGTGAATTATCAGTAAAACCTTCAATAAATATAAAATGCTGTGTTTCATAAATACGTGATGCAATTTCCTGAATAATATCGGTTGCGCTAAAATCAGGAATCGCTTCTCCAACTGCAAACAAAACCCCATCTTGAATACTAATTTCTAAACGTTTATTTTTTTCAGCTACTTGAACATGGCCTTCATTAATCCATTTATCTAAATTCTTTTTTAAATCCTGCATTAATGGATTTGTTTCTTGTGATATAAATTCAACTGCTTTTTTGTTTAGTAACGAATTAGTTTGTCCAGCTGAATTTTCTTTGCTTTCAACTGACTTTTCTACAAAATTTGATTTGTTGTTAGCTTGAAGCTGATCGACAGTATTTTGAGTAATAGATTCAGGAATAATTATTTTTTTAATATCCTGCATTTCATTTTTAATTACATGAAGTGATGTTTTATCAAGCTGATCAATTTGTTTCTCAAATTTCGTAATAGTAGGATTTTTAATAGGATGTGAAATTAAATCTTTAAATAACTTAGGATAACCTTCACCAGCTATTGGTGAAAAAGGCAAAGCTGGGTTTATTGATGGTAAATCTGCGTAATCTAATATATCTGATGAAGTATCAATAGTGGGTAAAACTTGATTACTAAAACGCTTTTCTAAAGATTCAGATAGTACTCGATATTGATCTTCATTGACCGAAGAAATAGCATACATAACTACAAAAAATGCAAATAGGATGGTGATGAAGTCTGCGTAAGATAAAATCCAACGGTCTTCTGAAGAGGATAATTCGCTATTAAATTGTGATAAAGGTATGCGCACTGACATTATATATACCCGTAGCGTATGAAAATTAAGTGTTCATTATGATCTTTTTTTCCGCTCACTTTGTTAAGACCTTAAGAGCGCGTCACAGCACTCTCACGTGCCTAAAGCTTTGGCTACGCAGCGTTAAGGCGTCGTGCAACCGAAAAAAAATCTTCATGCTTCACCGCTACGCTTGACCTACTCTTTTTTAAAAACAAAGGTCAAACGCTACGGGTACATTAGCTCATTCATTAAGAAAATTGAGCGGATTTATTATCTTGCTTTGAACTTAAAAGCGTTGTAATTTCTGGCTTTTCATAATACGCAGTTAATCGTTGCTGAATCATTCTAGGATTCTCACCTTCAGCGATTGCAACTAATCCTTCTAAAATCATCATGTGTTCTTGATTACGCAGTTGAATATAAAAACGGCATTTTCGAGCAATTGGGAAAAATATTAAATTTGAAAAACCCACTCCATAAATGGTTGCAACAAAAGCTGTCGCTATTCCAGAACCTAATTGACTCGGATTTGCTAAATTTCCCATTACATGAATTAAACCCAATACCGCGCCTAAAATTCCCATAGTTGGTGCATAACCCGCCATCGATTCAAAAATATTTGCTGCATGAGTAGCGCGATGATTTTCAGATTCAATATCACGTAATAAAATATCAGCAATACGTTGTGGATCTTCCCCATCCATCACTAATTGCAGTCCTTGACGATAAAACGGATTTTGCTCTTTAAATATAAAATTTTGCACACCTGCTAACCCATCTCGTCGAATTGCCCAACTCCATTCCATAATTTTTTGATTTAATTTTTCTAAACTAATTGATGGGGGGAAAATAACCCAAGGTAAGATTTGGCTAGATTTAATAAGAGTTGCACGAGTTGATTGGAGAAATACCGCTGCAACACTTCCACCAATAACAATTATTGCAGCCGCAGGATTTAATAAACTATCTAAATGGCCACCTTCAAAATGATTAGCGACAAAAATAGTCAATATTCCTAGCGCAAGCCCAATGCAAGTCATGTAATCAATTTTTGTAGAACGCACAGATCCTTTCTCCAATATCTTCCAACGATAAAATTTCATCGTAAGCACCTACTTTCATTACAGCTTGCGGCATACCAAAAACTACACAACTTGCTTCATCTTGAATTAATATTTTTGAACCCTTTTCACGTAATTTTTGTGCACCTACACGACCATCTGAACCCATTCCGGTAAGAATAATTGCCAACACCGCTCCAGCATAATGATCATTTGCTGATAATAATGTTTCATCTACTGAAGGCCGATATAGTTGTGATTCATCTTCTTCAATGCTTATTTTTTTACCATGAGTATTTAATTTTAATTGTTTTCCACCTGGCGCAACATACACATGACCTGCCTGTAAAAACTCTCCATCTTTTGCCTCTTGTACCGGCAATTCACAGCGCGAACCTAAACGTAATGCATAAGGACCGGTAAAAAGTGCAGGCATATGTTGCACAATGAGAATTGGAACATTACAAGGCTTTGATAAACTTTCTGCAATTCGCTGTACCGCTATTGGCCCGCCTGTTGACGCGCCAATAACAATAATTTGGGGATGAAAATTATTTGTAGTTTTTTGGATTTTTCGAGATGATATTGAAGGCTGAATTTTTTCTGAATCTTTATAAGCCGAATTTGTTGCAGTAAATGATGAAATACGTTGATTTGCCATAGACGCATAGTTTGTAAAATTTAATTTTGGTCGACTATGAATTAATTGTTCTAATTTTTGAATTAATGCGAAATCTAATGTTGTAGAAGAAGGTGAATGTTCAGAATTTTTTGGTAGAAAATCGACCACGCCTGCTTCAAGCGCATCTAATGTTGTGCGTGCACCTTGAAACGTAAGAGAGGATAACATCAAGATTGGAATTGACCTAATAGCAAGAATTGCTTTAGTTGCTGCAATTCCATCCATGCCCGGCATTTCCTGATCCATAGTAATGATATCAGGATTTAGCAATTTAGTTTTTGCAATAGCCTCTAAACCGTTAGCTGCAAAACCCACTACAGTGAACCGTGAATCTTTTTCTATAATATCAATAATTCTTCGCCTAAAAAATCCCGAATCATCAACAACTAAAACTTTTTGAACTGTATCCATACAGTAGGCTTTCTATTCTAATTTATGAATTATTATTTGCGTAATGTTTTAACATACTTGGAACATCTAAAATTAATGCAATACGCCCATCGCCAGTAATCGTTGCACCGGCCATACCAGCCGTTCCATTTAAGATTTTACCTAATGGTTTTATTACTACTTCTTCTTGACCAATTAATTGATCAACGACAAATCCAATTTTTGAAATTCCAACATTGATAATCACAACATGCCCAAAGTTATTTTTTTGTTGTGAAGGATCATTATCAGAAATTAACCAATTTTTTAAATGAAATAAAAGCAGCGGCTTGCCACGAACAATTACAACCTCTTGACCATCTACGACATTTATTTTTCTTAAATCTATATGAAATATTTCACTCACACTGACCAAAGGAAAAGCAAATGTTTGATTTTGCAAAATCACCATTAATGTCGGCATAATTGCTAATGTTAAGGGAACTTTAATTGAGATGAGTGAACCTTTGCCCAGTTCAGACTTAATAAAAATACTGCCGTTTAATTGATTTATTTTTGTCTTAACAACATCCATTCCAACGCCGCGACCGGACACATCAGAGATTTGTTCTTTTGTAGAAAATCCAGCATGAAAAATTAAATTATAAGCTTCTTCATTGCTTAATCTGTCTGCAGCTTCTTGATCCAATATTCCTTTTTCAATTGCCTTTTTACGTAATCGATCTGCGTCCATTCCATTTCCATCATCGGAAATAGAAAGTACAATATGGTCTCCCTCTTGCTCTGCGGATAAAATCACCACGCCGCAACGAGGTTTGCCCGCTTTTACACGATCTTCTGGTAGCTCAATACCGTGATCAACAGAGTTTCTTACTAAATGCACGAGTGGATCTGCCAATGCTTCCACTAGATTTTTATCTAAATCGGTTTCCTCACCTTTTAAAACTAATTCAATTTCTTTATGTAAACTTCTTGCTAAATCACGTACAACTCGTGGGAACCTTCCAAAAACTTTTTTGATAGGTTGCATTCGTGTTTTCATAACTGCTGTTTGTAAATCAGCAGTTACTACATCTAAATTTGCAACCGCTTTAATAATTTCTTCGTCTGCGTTTTTATTACCAAGGCGAACTAATCGATTGCGAACTAAAACAAGCTCGCCAACCATATTCATAATATCGTCAAGTCTTTTAGTATCGACCCGAACGGTAGTCTCAGCAGCAGGAGAATTTTCTTTAGCAACTACAGGTGTTTTAACATGCTGCTGAATTTCAGTAACTTTTTGTGAGGTCGGTATTTGTATGGCTTCATTTTTTTCTGAAACATCAAATTTTGCAAGCGTACCAACCTTTTCTGACACAAGTATTTTTTCAGTTATGCTTATTTTATTTTGTCCGGGAGCTCCGCCTTGCCCATGAATTTTATCTAATAATTTTTCAAATTCATTATCTGAAATTTCATCGGTAGATGTTTTATTTGGAACAGATAAACTCACACCACCTACAGTAGGACCTTTGCCTTTTCCATGCAAATTATCTAATAATCGCTCAAATTCTTCGTCACTAATTTCATCACCTGGTTTTGGCGCATCTTTACCAGAAACCTGTAAAATTGGTTCTTGTTGATCTTTTATAATATGTTCAAGATCTGCAATAAATTCTAAAAATTCGTTTTCATGATCATTAGCTTCAGACGGCTCACTATCAAATAAATCATCATCAAAAAAATCAATAGTTTTTTTATCTTCATGTCCAGAATTTTTTATAGGTTTTTCTATAACGCTACTTTTTTCTGCAACAGCAGATTTTTCAACAATAGGTATATCTTTTTCGATGGCAGGAGAAATAACAGACGGTTGTGCTGAAGGAGTTAATAACGACTTTAGATTTTCTAATAAATTGTTATCTGCACTTTCTGGCATTTCTCTATTATGAATTTCTGCAAACATCCTATTCACAGAATCTAATGTGGTTAAAACCACATCCATTAATTCAGACGAAACTTTAATTTGACCATGTCGAAGCGCATCAAACACATTTTCCGCAATGTGACACAAGTCAACTAAAGGATTTATTTGTAAAAATCCTGCGCCACCTTTAACAGTGTGAAATCCACGAAAAATAGCATTTAAAAGCTGCACATCATCTGGGCTTCGCTCTAACTCAACAAGTTGCTCAGATAATTGCTCTAATAATTCACCTGCTTCTATTAGGAAATCTTGTAAAATCTCCTCGTCTGCACCGAAACTCATGCGTCAACTCCCTATGCCGCAGACGACTCAATTAAAATCCAAGGCTAGATAACAAATCATCAACATCGTCTTGGCCGCTTACAACATCTCTTTTGTCACCTGGTAAAGAAGGTCCAAATCCTGCGTGTGGATTTTTGGATTCAACAAGCACATTGGTTTCAATACTTTTTTCAATTCCAGTAATTTTTTCGATAGCACTTGATGCACGAACTAAATTTACCAGTGAAACTTCAACTTCTTTTACTAATGAAATTACTTTTCGTATTATTTGTCCGGTTAAATCCTGAAAATCTTGTGCTAATAAAATATTGGACAAATTTGAATCAATTTCGCCAGATTTTTCGATTGAATATTTTAAAAAATCATCAATTAATTTATAAAGTTGGCGAAATTCAGCACCAGTCATTTCTCTACGAATTAGTTTTTCCCATTCGCCTTTTAGCATTTGTGCTTTATTGGATAATTCTTTAGAAAGTGGAACAGTTTCTTCAACCATATCCATTGTTTTATTTGCTGCATTTTCCGTCATAGTTATGACATATTGAAGGCGATTTTCAGCATCGGACATGCGAGAAGATTCAATAACAACTTCTTCGGATTTCAATTCAGGATGGGCACTATTGGCAATCATTTGTGCAGTATCGAAACCAAATTGAACTAATGCATCGTGCACAGTTCGAGTTAATCGTCCAACTTCTTTATATAAACTCGTTTCACGATCTTCACGCATTTTTTCAATAATTTGATTGGCAGAAATTGAATCTCCAGCTTCTAAATGTGCCAATAAAATTTTGGCTTGCTCAAGTAAAAGGGGCATTGACTCTGGATTGTTTCCAGTAACTTCTAACATTGACATTACTGATACTTCCCTACGAATTCTTTTCCAAAAATTAAATTAATCTTTCCTTTATACTGGTAGCGTGTGACCTTCGTTTTTAAAAAAAAGTAGGGCGCTTTGCGCGCCGCAACTAAAGGCAGCGGCCGAACAAATAAAATGGTGAAGCATGAATATTTTTTTTCGATTCGCTCTTAAATAACAAGAGTGCGTCTTGACGTTGCGTAGCCAAAGCTTTACGCAGGTAGAACACTGTGACGTGTTCGAGCAGACAACACAGCAAGCGTAAAAAAAGATCATGATAAACACCTAATTCTTAAATGTTACGAGTATAACTAGCCAATTCGTTCAAATATTTTATCAATTTTTTCTTTTAAAACAGCAGCTGTAAAAGGTTTAACAACATAGCCACTTACACCGGCTTGTGCAGCTTCAACAATTTGTTCGCGCTTTGCTTCTGCGGTAACCATTAATACTGGCAAAGTCGATAACTTTTCGTCCGCTCGAACTGCTTTTAAAAGTTCAATGCCTGTCATACCGGGCATATTCCAATCTGTTACTAAAAAATCAAAGCCACCACTTTGCAGCATCGGTAAACCAGTATTACCATCATCTGCTTCTGAAACGTTGTTAAATCCTAAATCGCGTAGTAGATTCTTAATAATTCGACGCATCGTCGAAAAATCATCTACCACTAGGATTTTCATATTCTTGTCCAAACTTGCCTCCCTCTCCCTTCTTTTAATGAGAATCGACTAATCATTAATCGACCGGGCTTTGTTTTTTTAGTCTAGATCACTTAATTGTTGTAGAAGATCATATTTAAGTTTTTCTATACGATTTTAATAATCAATAGTTATGGTTAATCGGATGAATCTGCTTGTGGCCCACTTAACCATGCTCTCAGCCGTAATGCAGCTTGGCTATGAATTTGCGAAACTCGAGATTCAGTTACACCTAATACTTTACCAATTTCTTTTAAATTCATTTCTTCATCGTAATACAAGCTTAAAACTAATTTTTCTCTTTCAGGCAATTTATTAATGGATTCTACTAAACGATCAAATAAGGAAAACTTTTCAAATTGTTCTGCAGGACCATCACTATCAATCGGTAAACGATCCGAAGAATCCTCGTTGCCATCAATAAAAATTTCTTGCAAGCTAAATAAACGAGCACTCATGCTATCGCCTAATTTTTGGTGATATTCCTCTAATGGTATTCCCAATTCGATAGCTATTTCACTTTCGCGTGCATCACGCCCTAGACGTTGCTCGACGCGTCGAATGGCTTGATATACATCACGCGTATGACGATGTACTGAACGTGGGGTCCAATCCCCGCGCCGAACTTCATCCAACATTGCACCACGTATGCGAATACCTGCGTAGGTCTCAAAACTCGCGCCTTTATTTTCATCAAACTTTTTGGCAGCTTCAATTAAACCCAACATTCCGGCTTGAATTAAATCATCTAATTGAATATTAGCGGGCAAGCGAGCTAATAAATGATGTCCTATGCGTTTCACTAAAGATGCATATTGATTGATAATACGTTCAATCTCTTTCGTAGAAAGCATGGGCACGTCATCGTTTTCAATAGGTAAATCATCCGAATAAGCCATTGCGTTACGCCGATTCAGAATGAGGAATAACAAGGTTTTCAAAAAAGAATTGTAAACCACCTATTGAATTTAAGCTGGGTTGCCAGCGTTGTACACGACAAGCTAAAGAATTAAATGCTGCAGTCGCATTTGATTTTGGAAATAAAGTAACCACTGATTTTTGACGACGTACTGCTTTTCGAATGGCATCATCAAATGGAATGATACCTTCAAACGTTAAATGTACATCTAAAAACCTATCCGTTGTACGTAACAATTTATCAAATAAATGTTGGCCTTCAATAATTCCATTCACTTGATTGCAAAGAATTCTAAATTTACGTGTACCTGGCTGACGACTTAAAACTTTTATTAAGGCATATGCATCGGCTAATGAGGTAGGTTCATGACATAAAACAATTAATATTTCTTGGCAAGCGCACGCAAATTGCGTTACGTTTCGCCCAATTCCTGCAGCGGTGTCAATTATTAATACGTCGGTTTTTTTAGAATAAGATAATGCTTGAATCAACATATTTTGTTGTAGAGAATTTAATTCAGTTAGACTTTGTATTCCTGAACCACCAGGAACAATATGTATATTGTTAGGACCTAGCAATAATAAATCTTTAATTTCACACGCACCGGAAAAAAAATCATTTAATGTAAATTTGGGTGTTAAACCTAATAAAACATCTATATTAGCTAGGCCAAAATCTGCGTCAATTAACGTTACTGCTTGTCCCATGCTTCCAAGTACCGTTGCTAAATTTACAGCAACATTACTTTTACCAACGCCTCCTTTACCACCGGTCACTGCAATCGTTTTCACACTCATACTACTGCCTTTGCGTTGTGTCTAAAACTACGTGTAGGTAATACCAAAAAAATTTAAATATGAGAATCATTGTTTAAGAATAATATTACTTTAAACCGATTCCATGTTTTTTATTTTTTTATTCTTTGTGATTTTAACTTTTCCAAAGAAATTATTTGAAATACGTTTTTTATCTATCCAGGTTTTGATAGTATTTTCAGTAACCACATGGACATCATCTGGAATGATGGCGCCATCACAATACAGGGCTAATGGAATATAAGAATTCATATTTTTTAGTATCGGAGAAAGATCCGTGACTAAATCACATTGCGTCAAAATCATGCCGCTGAAGCAATCAGAATAACTTTCAATAATTTTATTAGATAAAATATTTTCCTGACACACTGCAGAATAAGTAAGAAATAATTTCAAATTTATAAACTGAGACTTTTTTTGTATTAATGTTGAAATCTTCTCTAAATTTTCCAATCGAGTTCCTTCAGTATCAATAAAAATCCACTCATCTTTTGGTAATTCAGTAATATTATTTAGTAAATAATTCACATCTATGGTTTGAGTAATAATACCCAAATGCTGCCCCAGCTGATGCATCTGTAATTTGGTAGTCCATTTTTTATCATCCGTACTCATAATACGAACTTTCTCTGTTCCATGACGTTGAATCATCATGGCTGCAATTTTAGCAATGGTTGTAGTTTTACCGGCTCCTGGCAAACCTAATAAAACAAAGATACCAGGAGCTTCAAATAGATTTTCTTCACATAAAACGACTTCATTAATCACACCAACGCGTGAATGATTATCTTTATCATGAGTAGATACACTTGATCCAGATGGGAAGTGATTAAGCTGCGTTACCTTATTATCAAAAGAGGAAGTAATTCTTTTCTGAGTATCTTGTTCAACAGCAATTTTATTAATCTTAGATATTATTCCATCATTAATTGAAACAGTAGAATTCATAAAACTAGAGTCTTTTGACGCTAAAATTTCAATACGACCCCCATCAATTTTTTTATTTGAAAGTATTAAAGCATCCTTGCCTAACTCTTCTCTAATTCTTTTAAGAGCACTTTTCATATCTTGTGCAATATATTTTTTGATCTTCATATCTCTACCTGTAAGAGTTAATCTTTACTACCAATTTGACTTATTACTGTAATTTTTTTATCACTTGGAACTTCTGCGTATGAAATAACATGTAAATTGTTAATAATGGGATTTAAAAATTTATATAACATTGCTCTTATATTGCCAGAAACTAGTAAAACAGTAGGCAAACTTTTTTGATCCATTTTTTTACTTGCTTCAATTGCAGATTTTTGAATTCTGTCAGCAATTGCTGGATCTAAAACGGCATCAGATTCCGAACCACCTACTTGACGCGACTGCTGTACAGCCTGACCTAATAAATTTTCTAAATCAGGAGATAGCGTTATAACGGAGACATCTCCAGCTGGCCCCATTAAATTTTGAATAATTGCGCGAGACATATTTTTTCTAACTTCTTGTGTTAAAAATTCAGTGTCTTGACGTCTACTTGCAGCTTCAGCAAGTGATTCACTAATACTGCGAAAATCTCTGACAGGAATTGATTCTTTCAAAAGATTTTGAATAACTTTTAAAATTCTACTGAGCGGTAATGGTTTTGGAGTTAAATTTTCAATAAGTTTTGGAGCTGTTTTTGACAATTGATTTATTAATTCTTGCACTTCTTCATGACCAATAATTTCATGAGCATGTTTAGTCATAATATAACTTAGATGAGTAGCTATCACCGTAGCAGAATCAACAACTGTATAACCTAATGCTTGCGCTTGTTCTTTTAATTGAGGATCAATCCAAATAGCATCTAAACCGTATGCAGGATCTTTTGTCGGTGTACCAGGTAAATTTCCAAAAACTTTTCCAGGATTAATTGCCAAATCTTTATCTGGCATGATCTCCGCAGAACTCATTACAGAACCTAATAAAAGAATTCTATAGCCTGTAGGAGGCAACTCTAAATTATCTCGTATGTGCACACTGGGATAAAGAAAACCTAAATCTTGAGAAACTTTTTTACGTACACCTTTAATTCGTTTTAATAATTTTCCACCTTGTTCTTCATCAACCAGTGGAATTAATCTATATCCAACATCAATTCCCAAGGTATCGACCGTAGAGATATTGTCCCAACCTAATTCCGCAAGCTCACTGTTTTCTTTTTTATTGGCTTTAGTATTTTCCAACGCAGGCTGTTCGGTTACAATATTTTTTAATAAATCTTTTTTTACTTTAGTGTTTCGGACATGAAATCCTAAGTAACCACAACAAGCAGCTAAGCCTAAAAATGCAACATGTGGCATACCTGGAATAATACCCATGATGCCTAGAATTCCAGCAGTAACAAATAAAGATTGAGGGCTAGCAAACATTTGCGTCAATATTTGCCCTCCCATATCTTGCGAGGTATTAACACGCGTCACAATTATTGCAGTGCCAGTTGAAAGTAACAAAGCGGGAATTTGAGCGACTAAACCATCACCAATAGTTAGTACTGCATAGATTTTCATTGCTTCAGAAAAATTTAAATCATGTTGTAATACACCAATAGCAACGCCACCAACTAAATTAATAATTAAAATTAAAATACCCGCTACAGCATCGCCTCTAACAAATTTACTAGCACCATCCATAGAACCATAAAAATCAGCTTCTTGCCTTACATCATCACGCCGAGCTCTAGCTTGATCCTGATCAATTAAACCTGCATTTAAATCAGCATCAATCGCCATTTGTTTACCAGGCATTGCATCCAAAGTAAACCGAGCTGTTACTTCTGAAATTCGTCCAGCACCTTTTGTTACGACTACGAAATTAATAATAATTAAGATGAGAAACACCACAATACCTACAGTAAAGTTTCCACCAATTACTACAGCACCAAAAGCTTCAATAACCTTTCCCGCAGCATCTGGTCCATTGTGTCCGTGTAATAATACAACCCGAGTAGAGGCAATATTTAATGCCAAGCGTAATAAAGTTGAAATTAATAAAATGGTAGGGAATACACCGAATTCTAATGGGCGAACTACATAAATAGTTACCAATAAAACGAGCAGTGAAAGCGTGATATTAAATGTAAAGAGTAAATCCAGCAGTATTGGAGGAATAGGCAAAATCATCATCGCTAAAATTGCTAGCAATAATAATGGCGCACCTAACTGTGCTTGAAATACTTGTGCTGGCGCAAATGCAGTCGCCATTAAGATGCCTCTCTACTACTTTACTTCTTAAAGTACCTTCCTCAAAATAGTTTTCCAGGTTGTTGTAACATTCGTTCGCCTGCTCACATATTTTTCAATATGCTCCGCGGTCTCACTTATGCTACGCCTACTGGAAACCAATTCTGCGTTTGGTACATTCAATTTTAATAATTTGAAAACGTCATTTTATTGACAGGGTTTTAAAGTATTTTGTCAACTAACAGTAGTAAGGCAAATTAAGTGCCAACAATAAGTTAATATTGCAATGATTGCTAAAAAATTATTTTATTTAATTAATTTATAGTTAACTTTTAAATTTAAGGCGGGTAAATAATTATTCGTCCCTACTATAAATATCAAGCAATCCAATATTTTCTGGTAAATTTCAATTAATAGAGATGAATCATTTTTTATTCATAAATTAAAAAAATAGGACTTCAAAAGTTTTTAAGTAAAGTGTCAATTCGTAGGTGCGAATAATTATTCGCCCTTCTTAAATTTCTCAATGAATTCTGTTCATTAAACTGGATTTAATCTAGAATTTTTTATATTCGGGTGGGATTTCTAATGTTGAAGGGAATTCTGGCTTATCGCCCTCGCCGGCACGATACGCTTTAATTTGATAAACATACGCCAAAATTTTTGCAATCGCCTGATATAAACCTATCGGAACTGCTTTGTCGAGCGGAGTGGTGTAATAAATAGCACGCGCTAAAGGAGGACTTTCAAGTATTTCGATATTATTTGATCTAGCAATTTCACGAATTTTTAATGCCAAAACATCCACACCTTTTGCAACTACCACTGGCGCTTTATCTTTTTTCGTATCATATCTTAATGCAATAGAAAAATGTGTTGGGTTAGTAATAACCACATCGGCCATTGGAATATTTGCCATCATTTTACGTTCGGAAATTTCACGTTGTAATTGTCTAATACGAGATTTTACTTCCGCTTGTCCTTCCATGCTTTTGTATTCATCTTTTACTTCTTGTTTAGTCATCCTCATTGAACTGCGATGATGAAAGAATTGATACGGAGCATCAATTGCAACTATTAAAAAAACACCGGTTAATAAACTCATAATACAAATAAAACCAATTTTTTCAATTTCTTGTAATACTCCTTCTGGCGTTAAAAGACTTAAATTTATTATTTCTGGTAAATGATTAATTATTGCAAATACTCCAAAACCTCCAACTATAGCAACCTTTAAAAGTGCTTTTAAAGATTCAATTACACTATTAACTGAAAATACTCTAGTTGTAAGTCCTTTTAATGGATCTAATCGCTCTAATTTTGGCGTAAATTGATCACCTGAGAATGACCAACCACCTAATAATATTGATCCAACAACCGCAGCAGATGCGGTTAAGATAAAAAACAACACTAAGCTCGAAATCCAGGTAAAAACTCCTATTAATAGTGACCCAACTAAATGATCATTTTCAAAAGAAAAAGTTGTCTGAGGATTTAGCAATTCTTTCATCATACTAAACAAATCTTGATAAATTAAATTACCAAAATTAAATAATCCAATAGTGCCTGCACTTAATACTAAAAAAGCTGCAAGTTCTTTTGATCGAGCAACTTGACCTTTCTCTCTTGCCTGTTCAAGTTTCTTACCACTGGGTTCTTCACTTTTATCTTGACCATCTTCATTTTCGGCCATTATGTAGACCTCATGAACTCAATTAAATATTCAACAACAAATTGATATAAAACATCGAATTGAGGCACTACATTGACCATAGTTAGCATTATAATGAATAAACCAAAGATCATATTAAAAGGGAAACCCACTGAAAAAATATTAAACTGTGGAGATAATCTAGAAATAAATCCAAAAGTAATATTTGATAAAAAAATCGCAAGAACTGCTGATATTGACACTAGAAATGCACTCATAAACATCCAACTACCAAGTTGTGCAATTTTGTAATAGTGCAATGCAGCTAACCAACTTCCCATAGGTAAAAAAATAAAACTATGATATAAAATTTCAAAAACCATTAAATGACCATTCATTGAAAAAAATATAATATTAATAAAAATTAAGTAGAGCTGACTGATTGATACAACATTGATTCCATTAACTGGATCTACCATCATTCCAAATCCCAAGCCATTTTGAATCGCAATAATCTGACCAGCAATTACGAATATTTGAAATAAAATTTGAAACAGGAAACCTATGATGTAACCAATTACAAATTCTTGCAAAATTAAAGGTAATAAACTTAAACTCATTTCTGCGTAAGCTGGAATTTTTATAATCGGCGACAAAATCAAACTGACTAATAACGCTAACGCTAGTCGTGAACGTACAGGCACCAGCCTACTCCCTATTAAAGGAACAGCTAAAAACACACCTGTAATTCTAAAAAGGGGAAAAAACATTTGATTAAATAAATCAAAAATTTGATCCAGAGTTAGCGTCAATTTAATGCCTCAAATATATTTATAAAAATATTGTTAATATTTAAAATATTACTTGGAGTCATTTCCTGTCGTAAATGACTCCCGCGAAGGCAGGAATGACGCCAAGTAATTTTTACTTTTGAAATTTTATATTTTTTCAATCTAATTCGTTGTCAGTTCTAATTTAGTTAATTAAGCATTAACTTATGTATTGATTGATATTAGTGAAAAGATCAACGGTAAACTCAATTAACATGGTTGAAATTTTTTGTCCCGCTATTACAAGAGTTGCTAATGTTGCGAGTAACCGCGGCAAAAAGCTTAATGTTTGTTCGTTAATTTGAGTTGCAGCCTGAAATATTGAAATAATTAAACCAACAATGAGTGCAGGAACTATGAGAATAGTAACGAGGATAAAACAAAGTCGAACAGCATCGTAAAATATTGTCGAAACTAAAGGTTCCATAGCGTTAAACCCTGAAACTTGAAGCAAGACTACCAATAATTAATGTCCAGCCATCAACAAAAACAAATAACATAATTTTAAATGGTAATGAAACTAGCATTGGAGATAACATCATCATACCCATGGCCATTAAAACACTTGCTACTACTAAATCAATTATTAGAAATGGTATAAAAATTATAAAGCCAATTTGAAAAGCAGTTTTTAATTCGCTTGTCATAAATGAAGGTAATAAAACAGATACTGGAATTTCATCTTTAGAAGTGAATTTTTCATATCCGCCTAATCGCATAAACAAATTTAAATCTGTTTCACGAGTCTGAGCTAACATAAATTCTCGCAACGGTTTAATACCATTATCCATTGCTTGCGATGAAGTAATTTGGTCTTCTAAAAATGGCTTCATAGCCTTTTGATTAATTTGTTGCCACACCGGAGCCATAATAAAAAAGGTTAAAAATAATGCCATTCCAATCAAAATTTGATTTGAAGGCGATTGTTGTAAACCAATAGCTTGTCTAAGAATTGAAAAAACAATAATGATTCGAGTAAAAGCAGTTGTCATCATAATCAGCGCGGGTAATATAGTAAGCGCTGTCATAATAAGAAGTATTTGAAGATTTACGGAATATTTTTCCACTCCTTCTTCTGCAGGCGTCATTTTTAAAATGTCTAAGGTTAGATCATTTATGCTAGCGGCATACAGTTCTTGATTACTGCACAACAATGTTAAAATCAGAACAAAAACAAACTTAAATAATATATTAAATAGAAAAATACCAAATGCAGATGGGTTTTCCCGTAGGCGCGTAGGGTAAAGCCCGCGCAGCGTACAGTTGAGTACGTGAGCAGGCTGCACGATTACGCAACACCCGGGAAAACTCATCTGCGTTTGGTATACTCTCATTGCATCCTTGCAAAAACCTTCAGCCATCATCTTTACCTTTTTTTTCAGGCTCTTCTTTTGAAGTGGCGCGATCCATAATAAATGAAAATTCTTTTGAAGCATCAGCAGCAGTTTGTTGATTTACTACATTAGAATTTTTAGTTTCCTCTTCTACTGGATATGTGTATAAAGTTCTAATATTTTGCTGTGTTATTCCCACTAAAATATTTTGCGATCCTACTTTCAGTAATGCAATTTTCTCTTTATTTCCCATATTCATAACGCTAACTAACCCAATAATATTTTTTCCATTAGGTTTTAAACTGAATTTTTTCTTTAAAAACCAACTTCCAACAAACAACAAGAGCATCAACAAAATTAATGATGCCATTGAGCGCATTAGATCATGTGTTTGCATGCCTAATGACTCTTTTGTTTTTGAGTCAGGCGTAGCTTTTGAATTAGATGTAGTTAAATTTTCTTTTCTTGGTTGTTCTTTATCTATATTTAATATTTCTATTTCTTTGGATTCTATTTTTTCATCTTTAACTTTTTCAGTTACATTTATTGTATTTGATTCTTCTTTGGGTATTTTAATTTCTTGTGTAGTTACAGAAGCTTCTTCAGCCGCATAGCTGATTCCTGATGCAGTTAAATTTAAACTGCATATCAGACACATAATAATTTTTTTAAATATTTGCAAATTGTTCATAATAAATAATAAAGCTCTATTTTAATTTTCTGATACGTTCACTTGGGCTCACAATATCTGTTAGCCGAATACCAAATTTCTCATTAACGACGACGACTTCACCGTGCGCAATCAATGTTCCGTTTACCATAACATCTAATGCTTCACCAGCTAAACGATCAAGCTCAACAATTGAACCTTGGTTTAATTGCAATAAATTTCTAATAGAAATGTCGGTGTTTCCTACTTCCATAGATAGCGTCACGGGAATATCTAAAATTACATCAAGATTTGGACCGTCTTGCGACATTACATCCGATTCTTCTTCTAATTCTTCTAAATCTGCTCGATGCACTTCCGCCATAAAAGAATTGGGATCCATTTTCTTTTTTTCAGTAGTGCCAGATTTATCTTGATCTTCTAAAGCAGAAGCCCAAGAGTCTGCTAATTCATCATCTGGATTTTTTGGAATATCGTCTTCAGACATTTTATTATCCTAATTGCCTGGGCTAGTTATTTAATTTAAGTACCTTGCGATTGTTCTAATTGCTTTTGCTTGATTTGTGCTAATAAAAATGGATTTTGTGCACCACTTATAGAACTTTGATTTAACTGAACCGATTCTACAACTTTGACTGCAAGCTTACCCTCATGCTTACCGAATTTTGTTCGAAAAACCGGTATTCCATTTGCTAGTAAGGTTACCGTCTCAGGTAAATCTACAGGAAGAACATCACCTACTCCTAAATCACTTAAGTCTCTTAAACTAATTTTATGTTCAAGAATTTTTACTCGAATTGGTAATAACGCTTCCATAACATCTTCGCGCAAGGCAATGGCCCAACGTTCATCAATCTCACCGGTTTCACTTTGCACGCCCGCATCAAGTATTTCTCGAATGGGTTCAATCAT
>JAZKFP010000072.1:0-12448 GCA_040386355.1 Pseudomonadota bacterium
GAATTATCAACAATTAGAGGCCAGTCTGGATGTGTGACAATCCATCTTTATCTATCCAAAAATCTACTAAAGCAGGCGCGTTTAAATTACTCACACAATATATTGTTCGTGATAAAAAAATTCTTATTTGGGCAATTGTGTGGTTAAGTTTTGCAACCGCTGCAGATGTTGCAGGTCCGTTGTTAGCAAAAGTATTAATCGACGATTATTTTGCAAAAGGTATTTTTGTACTACGAGACGTACTTTTAATATTAAGCGCTTATTTAGTAACTCAGGTTTTTGCGGCAGTAGTACGATTTCAACAAACACTTCGTTTTGCAACCCTTGCATTAGGTGCAATTAGCGATATTCGTGAACGTGTTTTTGCACATGTTTTACGTTTGCCCATGCGTTTTCATGATCAAGCAATTACCGGTCAATTGGTAAGTCGTATCACCAATGACACTGAAGCAATTAAAGAATTATATGTTCAATTTTTATCAAGCGTAGTTCTTAACATAATTATGCTGATCGGTATTTTGGTTGCAATGGCAATTTTAGATGTACGTTTAATGATTATTGCTGCGCTGTTAATTCCTGCAGTTATAGGCGTTATGTTTTTATATGAACGATTCAGTAGTGCAGCAGTAAATGAAAACAGACAGCTACGTTCAGACATAAATGCCCAACTCAGTGAATCCATTCAAGGTGTACGCGTTATTCAAGCCACCGCACAAGAAAAAGTATTTCAGAAAAAGTTTACTAAAACAAATAACTTACAATATTTAGCACGTTTGAAAACTGTAAAAATTGCAGCATTACTGTTGCGTCCAGTATTGGATTTAGTGGCAGTCATTATTTTGGCAGGAGTATTAATTGTTTTTGGATCGCAAGCGGTTGAGGCAACGGTTGAAGTTGGTGTTTTATACGCATTTGTCAGTTATTTAAGTCGATTTACTGAACCTCTCATTGAAATTACTCAACGATTTAATTTATACCAACAAGCTCAGGTTGCTGGTGCACGTGTCTACGCTTTACTTGAACAACCATTAGAAACTTCAATCGGTACTCGCTCAAAAATAACTCAGGGAGCTGTGCAGTTTGATGCAGTGAGCTTCCGGTATACCAAAGATAAAAATACTGAATTTGAAGAAGGTGATCATTTAAATGTACCTGATGAAGAATCTTCTCCCACGATACTAAAGAACATTAATTTAACTATTGAATCTGGTGAATTTATTGGCGTAGTTGGACATACCGGTAGCGGAAAAACAACCTTGCTAAATTTATTACTGCATTTTTATGAATCTACAAAAGGTCATATTCGAATTGACCAACATCTATTGTCTGAGTATTCACATGATGCATTACATCAAGGAATGGGATTAATTCCGCAGGAACCCTTTGTACTTGTTGGCAGCTTGCGTGAAAATATTTGTATGAATCGCGTGTTAGATGAAGATCGTATTCAATACGCTGTAAAAGCAGCGCAATTAAATTCTGTTGTTGAACGCCTGCCGGAAGGATTGGAGACAATATTAGGTGAGCGAGGTGCACGTTTATCTACTGGTGAACGCCAATTGTTATCAATAGCACGCGCATTAGTTGTTCAACCTAAAATATTATTATTAGACGAAGCTACTGCAAATATTGATAGTGAAACAGAAATTGCTTTTCAAAAAGCGCTAAAGCTTTTACGCGGAAATATGACAATTATTGCAGTCGCGCATCGATTATCAACAATTCGTGATGCAGATAGGATTGTTGTTATGCAGCAAGGAAAATTAGTTGAAGTTGGAAATCATGCAGAACTTATGCTCATTAAAAATGGGTTCTACCAACGTATGTACCGACTTCAGCAGCAGCAAATAGAACTAGAAAATATTCAGGAGGATAAAGATGTACAGCGTAACGAATCGGCAAGCTTTAAATAACAAAAATAATTTTCCTCCAATTAGTAAATGGGTAAGTGCTGGTATAACCGTGGTTGTAGGTTTATACGGTGTTGCATTTGCCGCTAAATCCATGCATGCCATATCTTTTCCAAAAAACTCATGCGATTTCAATAAAATTAAACCACTAACTCACTGTTTACATATTGCAAGCTATGGCAGTTATGAACGTCCTTGGCCGCAAGATGGGCATTCATTAATTTCAATAAGTCCATATAAACCAGAATGTCTATTTTCAGAAAATGACGATCATATTATTTATGAAACGGGTCCTAAAGGTTTTCGAAATAATACGCTTGAAAGTTTTTTAGCAGGTGGTGAGCTTTTAATTCATGAAAAAGGGTGGAATGACAAACGGGAAAGACCAACTCAAACAAAATATTATGCGATTCGCTCGATTCCACTCGATGCTTGCCATATGAGATATTTTAAAGAATTAGTAACTTATTTATTGGGATTAAAATATTCGGCTTGGTCAATTCTTAATAATTGTGCACAAACTTCAAGAGATATTTGGGTAAACGTAGCGCAAGAGGAATTATCTTGTAATCCTACATGGGCATGTATTCCTCAGGATCTTTTTAAATCAATTGAAAGTGCAAACAAAGCATCTTTAGTATGACGGAAAATCATTGTGCGGAAAGTCTGTTTGATGTCATTGTTCTGGGGGCGGGCGCTGCTGGTCTCATGTGCGCAATCACTGCTGGGCAACGTGGATTAAAAGTTTTAGTACTAGATCACACAGATAAAATCGGTAAAAAAATTCGAATGTCTGGCGGTGGGTATTGTAATTTTACTAATTTAAATACTGAGCCAAAAAATTTTATTTCTCAAAATCCACATTTCTGTAAATCCGCTTTAAAAAGTTATACGCCTTTTGATTTTTTGAAATTAATAGAAAAATATAACATTGCTTATCGTGAAAAAGCTGCAGGACAATTATTTTGTGTGGAAAAAGCTAAAATTATTGTTGATATGTTATTACAAGAAGCACAAGAAGCTCAGGTTAAAATTCAAATTCAAAAAATCATTCAAAGTGTAGAAAAAATCCAAGATATATTTAGTATCAAGACACCAGATCAAACCTTTACAGCACGTTTGTTAGTTGTTGCGACAGGCGGTTATTCCGTTCCAACAACCGGTGCTACTGGTTTTGGTTTCGAACTTGCGCGTCAATTTGATTTAAATATTATTCCTACACGTGCTGCGCTCGTGCCATTTACAGCGGATCCGGACAGCTTAGAGCAACTACAACCTTTATCTGGTATTGGTGTTGAAGCTCATGTTTGTTACGAAAAATATTATTTTGAAGAAAGTGTTTTATTTACGCATCGAGGTTTAAGTGGTCCTGCAATTCTGCAAATCTCAACCTACTGGCCGCCTGGGAAAAAAATTGAAATCGATTTTTGTCCTCATGTAGATCTGTATGAAAAATTAATCCTGGCAAAAAAAGAATCTCCAACCGTTTTTTTATCAACTGTACTCATATATTTTTTACCTAAAAAAATGGTTTCACTCTGGTTGGAATATTTATTTACCAAACATAAAACTGAAAATAAAAACTTAGCTTCTTGCAGTCATACATTTTTACTTGAAGCCGCAAACTTGTTTAAAAAATGGAAATGGTTGCCAGCCGGTACTGAAGGCTATCGTACAGCGGAAGTTACTTGGGGCGGCGTAGATACCAATGAATTATCTTCCAAAACCATGGAATCAAAAAAAGTTTCAGGATTATATTTTGTTGGTGAAGTTGTAGATGTTACAGGACAGCTTGGCGGTTTTAATTTTCAATGGGCTTGGGCATCAGGTTACGCGGCTGGAAAACATATGCCTTCCAGAAAATAATTTCCTGCAAAATTTTTGTCTTTAAAATTTGTGTCGGTGCACTTCGTCTGTTTACTAAGTATGCTTCGCAGGGTTATCACTTGAATGGATAACCACTTACCAAGTGAAATATTTAATTGAGAAATTGAATGTGCGTTATCACACTAAATTTATTTTTTTTCAATGACACTATGGTTAACGAATTATAAGCTAACATATTAGCGATTTTCTAACTCGGTTGAGGTGATTATGTCATTTGCAAATACGTCTAAAATATTTATCGCCGGTATTGGAATTTTTTTTACTGGATTAACGTATGCTGAAGTTCAAGTTCCCATGTTTAAAGTTAGTGACAATGGAATTGAAAAAGAGATTGGAAATATTGTAATTAGCGAAACTGATTATGGAGTGACGTTAACTCCAGCTTTAAAAGATTTACCGCCAGGCATGCATGGATTTCATTTGCATCAGAACCCTAGTTGTGAATCTGCTGAAAAAGAAGGTAAAAAAACCGCTGCTCATGCTGCCGGCTCTCACTATGATCCAAAAAAAGCTGAGAAACATCATGTGCCTTGGGGTGATGGACATGAGGGAGATTTACCAGCACTGTTTGTCGATGAAAAAGGAAATGCGTTACAGCCAGTGCTGGCACCACGTTTGAAAATGTCAGATCTTAAAAGTCGCTCATTAATGATTCATGCTGGTAGTGATAATTACAGCGATCAACCCGCACCTCTGGGTGGTGGCGGAGCTCGGATTGCGTGTGGAGTTATTCCTTAATAACTTGTAAAACCAAATATTGTAAAATTTTAATATTGTAGAATGTTTAAAATAGGTTTATCTGACAAGGATAAGCCTATTTTTTTAATGTGTTGGACATCATTTATTGTATAGTCGAGTACCATAAATTCGATTCTGGGGTTTTATGTCCTTTAAAGAGATAATAGGTTTGCTAGCTACTATCATAACTTTTATTGCTTTTTTCCCTTACATTCGTGATATTTTAAAAGACTTAATCAAGCCGCATATTTTTTCCTGGATTATATGGGGTGTAACAACACTATTTGTTTTTTTTGCGCAGTTAAAGGCAAATGGAGGAGCAGGTGCATGGGTAGGAGGAATATCCGGTGTTATTACACTTGTTATTGCATGCCTTGCTTATATTAAAAGATCAGATAATTCGATTTCAAAAACGGATTGGATATTTTTAATTTCAGCTTTATTGTCTTTACCTGTTTGGTATATAACAAGTGACCCGCTATGGTCAGTAATTATTTTAACTGCAATTGATTTGCTAGGTTTTGGTCCAACGTTTAGAAAGTCTTATCATGATCCATATTCAGAATCGTTAGTATTTTATGGCTGGTTTGTTTTTCGAAATATTCTGATTCTGTTTGCGCTTGAAAGTTATTCCTTAACTACGGTATTGTTTCCGGCAGCAGTAGGGTTAGCATGTGGAATATTCATACTCATGTTAATTTGGCGGAGGCAAATAATTAAAAATTAACATTTCTTATTCATAACTTTCTATTGAGAACGGATTTAAAAATTGTCCTCTCCATAATAACTTTTTATTAATTTTATTAAGTTCTGGTTCATTACAAAAATATTTTTAAGCTGATCGTTAATGGTTTCGATAATCGATCGACCACGCAACAAGATTTTATCAAACGCCGATAAGGTTTGAGGCTTCATATTTTTTCGATGAGTAGTGATTAAATCAACGCCGTATTTTTCTTTGAGTAATTGTGTTTTTGCTTTGGAAATATACGCTCGATCGCCAAATAATTTACCGAATAAATGCGCGCACATTTCCTCTAAAACACGGATATCACCCACGTTGCCTGCGGTGCATTTCACATTCAACAATTCGCCTTGATCGTTCACGATTAAATGTAATTTAAAGCCAAAAAACCAGCCCATGGAGGTCTTACCACGCGCCGCGCTGTCTTTAAAAACCCGATGCCGCATGATCCGTTGATTGACACACACTTTTAAACACGTAGCATCGACGTAGGCAATACCGGTGGGTTTGCCGAAACGTGTTTTTAAAAAAGCACAGATGCCGATTATTGCATTCGGAATGAGTTCAACAAATCGGTTGTAGCTAACTAACTGAGGAAATTCTGCTGTGCGATACCGTTATACCGCTGGTAATAATGCTTGAAACATCGATACCCCGCTTGATGAAAATGAACGACGTTCGTCATGATTTCACTGAGTGATAAACGGGTTTTGAGTGGTGTTTTTAAATTCAGTGTCAGAAGATGGGAATAAAATTCGGGTTCAAATCGTTGGCAAAAATCATCGATCTCGCAGAAGAGTTTTGTTAGCATCATTGCAGCACTTCCTTGTGGTTTGGTGATTCTTTGGTCGGAAACCCCAAATTGGGAAGTGCTTCTTTTTTAAAGATTATTTTGTCGAACTCAGGTTAGAAATAGAAAGATTTCAACGTGAAAATACCAATGTAATGGTTTTAAAGATGTTTAAGAACCAATGCATCATTCTTTTTGACCAGGTTTTGATCAAAGGTAGTATCAATTTAGTTCTTGCGGATCTACTTCCATTCGCCAACGAACGCGTTTCGCTTCAGGCAAATTATGAATTAAAGCTAGCTTGTGTTGAACCATCCGATGTAAGGCTTTGCGGTTGGGAGACTGCAGTAGAGTTTGCAGACGATGGCGACCTGCTTTACGTTCCATATTTACATTCGCAGGACCTAATACCAAAATATTTTCTGCTGTACGCTGAAATAATTCTTCTGATTTAAAGTTTCCTAAAAAATACCGATTTACAGCAATTAAAAATTCTTCTGCGTAGTGTCTTTGCGGACTTTCAGCACGAATTAATATGTGATGAGAAAAGGGGGGTAATAACGCAGCCTTACGTTCTTGTAATAAATAGCGCGCCACTTCCGCGTAATTATTTTGCAGCCACAATTGATAAATCGGATGTTGCGGATGATGTGTTTGCACCCAAACTTCGCCCTGTGTTTCAGCACGGCCCGCACGACCAGATACTTGTGCTAATAATTGAAGCGTACGTTCTGTTGCTCGAAAATCACTTGAAAATAATCCTGCATCGCTATTTAAAATAATAACTAGCGTTAATTTTGGAAAATGATGACCCTTCGCAAGCATTTGCGTGCCAATGAGTAGAGCTGGTTTTCCTGCATGTATTTCGCTAATTTTCTTTTCAAAAGCTGCTTTATGTTGTGTGGTGTCGCGATCAATTCGTATCACAGTACCTTTAATTGTTTTTTCTAGATAGCTTTCAATTTGTTCAGTACCTTGACCCGCCGTCGTTAAATCGCGTGAGTTACATTGAGAGCAACGTTCAGGAACAGAAGTATGATATTCGCAATGATGACAACGTAAAATAGATTCGCGTAAATGGTACGTCATACGCGCATCGCATAACGCGCAATGAATAATCCAACCGCAATCATTGCAAAATACCGACGGTGCAAAACCACGTCGATTTAAAAAAATAAGTACTTGTTGACCGGCGGTTAAATGTTCACGAATTTTTTCAACTAAACGATGAGCAATGCCGGATTGTCTGTTTTCATGGCGTAAATCAGCAATGTATAAATTTGGCATCGTTGCATTTTCAACGCGCTTCGATAACGTCAACAATGTGTACTTTTTTGATTCATTTTTTGTAGATTTAAGTTCTGCACTATTTATTTCCATATTGGTTATTTCAATGTTGGAAATATTATTCCAGGTTTCAAGACTTGGAGTTGCAGATCCTAAAATTACCGGTACATTTACTTTTAATCCTCGATACACGGCGCAATCACGCGCGGAATAACCAAAACCATCTTGTTGTTTGTACGATAAATCATGTTCTTCATCGACAATAATGATTCCTAAGCGTGGCATTGGTGTAAAAATACTAGATCGAGTGCCAATAACAATATCGGCATTTCCACTTGATGCGCTGTACCACGCTTGATGACGTTCTTTTTCGGTGCACTTTGAATGCAAAAAAACAATTTTACGTTGAAAGCGTTTTTGAAAAATATGGAGTGCTTGCGGCGTTAAATTTATTTCTGGAATTAAAACCAAAGCCTGTTTATTTTTTTCTAAAACACGGCTAATGGTTTGTAGATATACTTCGGTTTTACCACTGCCTGTTACGCCGAATAAAACATAAACCTTAAAACCCTTTGCTTGATTGATTGTATTTACAGCATTTAATTGTTCGAGATTTAAAGTTAAAGGAGCTTCAGCTTCAACAATCGAATTAGACGAATTATTATCAAGAATTGGTAGTGGGTTTGCCGTTTCGATAAGTTCATCAAGTTGTAAACGTTTTAGTAGAGCCGGTGTAAAACCTTCTTGAATTAATCGATGCTGTGGTGTGGGTAAATGGCGACTTTGTAATAATTCGATGACTTGGCGCTGTTTGGGTGAACGGCGAAAGTACTCTAATTCAATATGTCGACCTCGAGGACTAATTTGCCAAAATTTTATTTTTCGATCAATGAGTTCCAAGACTTTACCTTGACGCAAGCCACTAGGCAACATCGCACTAATAACCTGGCCAATCGGTTGCAAATAATAGTGGGCGAGCCAGCGAGCAAACTCTAAATCAATCGTTTGTAATAACGGGGTTTCATCGAGCACCTGATAAGCGCGCCGCACTTTTTCAATCGGATAATTACAATGATCAGTGACTGCATAAACAATTCCCACCATACGGCGCCGACCAAAAGGTACTTCAATTCGTACACCAGCTTTAGGTGTTGCATCCGAATCTTTTGGCAGTAAATAGTCAAAGGTTTGATAGAGCGGGGTATCCAATGCAACTTGAAGAAAAACCGTTCTGTCCATAGTGCGTAAAACCTGTTGAAAAAATAATATATTTGAAGGCTGTAAAAAATTTATAGATGTACTTTCAAGCAAGTTCAGCTTGCATTCTTTGTAGTGTTGATTGGAGTAAGGTTGGCAGCACACCTATAAAAGAAAGTCATTTTGCATAAATTTACTGTTGGTATGTTTTCAACGACTCGTTATAATGGCGCTCCAAGTGATTTAGAACAGATCTTGGATTCTCTTTTGTTCCATTCTTTTGTCTCTCACCTTTCCCGAGTTAGCACGTACTTAAAAAAAAGCACTTAAAGCGTTTGTATTGGTTTTTATAATGGGCACGTATGTAATGAGTAGTTGCGCAGGAATAGCAACAAATTAAACAGCGATCGTAGCACCGGATAGCAGCAGACGCACTTGGTTCAATTTATTTATGGTTGAAATTGTAACGAAATCGAAATTTATTTTTGTCACCGGTGGTGTTGTCTCTTCTTTAGGTAAAGGGATCGCAGCTGCGTCTTTAGGTTCTTTATTAGAATCTCGCGGGCTTTCTGTTTCGCTTATGAAACTTGATCCTTACATTAATGTTGATCCAGGTACGATGAGTCCGTATCAACACGGTGAAGTTTTTGTAACAGAAGATGGGTCAGAAACCGATCTTGATCTAGGTCATTATGAGCGTTTTATTCGTCGTAAAATGACGCATCGTAATAGTTGTACAACTGGACGAATTTATTCTGAAGTGATCGAAAGAGAACGTCGTGGTGATTATCTCGGCGGTACAGTTCAAGTGATTCCACATATTACCGATGCAATTAAAGAAAAAATTATTCAATGCGATCCTGAAGTGGATGTCACGATTGTAGAAGTCGGCGGCACTGTTGGTGATATTGAATCATTGCCATTTTTAGAAGCACTACGTCAATTACGTTCTGAATTACCAAATGGAAATACATTATTAATTCATTTAACGCTTGTACCTTATATCGCAACTTCTGGTGAAACCAAAACAAAACCAACTCAGCATTCGGTAAAAGAATTGCGGTCCATTGGTTTGCAGCCAGATGTATTAATTTGTCGATCTGATCATCCAATTCCAGCGGACTCATTACGCAAAATTGCATTATTCACTAATGTCGAACCCTGGGCTGTTGTGTCTTGCCAAGATGTAGAAACTATTTATTCGGTTCCTCAGGTTTTACACGAACAAAATTTAGATGAGATTGTTGTTAAAAAATTAGGTATTACGTGCGGCCCTGCGGATTTAACAGAATGGAATCGTGTGGTATCGCATGAGCATCAACCTAGACCAAGTATTACGATCGGTATGGTTGGAAAATACACTGAATTAAAAGATGCGTATAAATCATTAAATGAAGCGTTGAATCATGCTGGTGTATCAACCCAAACACATGTTTGCATTCAGTACGTCGATTCTGAAGACATCGAAACTCAAGGTACTTCTATTTTAGAAAAATTAGACGCGATTTTAGTGCCTGGTGGATTTGGTGCACGCGGTACCGACGGTAAAATTCAAGCAGTACGTTTTGCACGAGAAAATAAAATACCTTATTTAGGAATTTGCTTAGGTTTGCAAATTGCGGTAATTGAATTTGCACGTCATGTTGCGAAAATTCTTCAAGCCCACAGTACAGAGTTTGTGCAAAATACAGCTGCTCCTGTTGTTGCACTGGCAAGTGAGTGGGCGCATACAGATGGCAGCGTTGTAATTCGTAAAGAAGGCGATCGTCTAGGTGGAACAATGCGTTTGGGTGGATACCGTTGTGTACTAACTCCAAATTCTATGGCAAAACATATTTATCGAGACGCATCTATTATTGAACGCCATCGTCATCGTTATGAAGTTAATCCAACCTACGTTCCTGTCTTAGAAAAAGCCGGATTAAAAGTTTCTGGTCGTTCTGAAGATGGAAGGTTGGTAGAAATTATTGAAATTGCAGATCACCCTTGGTTTTTAGCCTGTCAATTCCATCCAGAATTTACTTCAACGCCGCGTGATGGACACCCATTATTTGAAAGTTATATTCGCGCAGCGCGACAGTATTCTGAAAATAGAAAACAGAGTATTGATGAAAAAAAATCCCAATTTATTGCGGCTGATATTGATTAACAAACTAAAGTAATTTTTTATGAATCAACGCGTTTTATCTATTAAATCTTCCAAAAACAACTCTGTTGTGCAGATAGCAAATCATTTGCCATTAACAGTTATTGCAGGAATTAATGTTTTAGAATCGTTAGATTTAGCGTTAACTGTAGCTGAAGCGTTGAAAAAAATTACCAGCGAATTAAATATGCCTTTTATTTTTAAGGCGTCGTTTGATAAAGCGAATCGATCTTCCGTTCATTCATTTCGTGGCCCAGGTTTGGAAAAAGGTTTGGAATGGTTGGCGAAAGTTAAATCAGAATTTAATGTGCCAATCATTACCGATATTCATGAACCTTATCAAGCAGCTGTGGTTTCAGAAGTGGCAGATATCTTACAAATCCCTGCTTTTTTATGCCGACAAAGTGATTTAATTAAAGCGGCTGCATTAACTCGTAAACCAATTAACGTGAAAAAAGCACAATATTTAGCGGCATCTGAAATGCAGCATGTGGTGCGTAAATTTGCTGAATTTAACCATCATGATATTTTATTGTGCGAGCGCGGAACCAGTTTTGGTTATCATAATCTGATTGTCGATCCATTAAGTTTTAGTCAAATGAAAAAGCTAGGCACGCCTGTTGTGTTTGATGTAACGCATTCATTGCAACAACCAGGTGGGCTAGCAAATTCTGCAGGTGGACGTCGTGAATCTCTCATGCCTTTAGCGTTGGCGGGTATTTCACAAGCCATTGCAGCATTATTTATTGAAGTACATCCGGATCCAGATAAAGCATTATGTGATGGTCCTTGCGCATTACATTTAACGCAATTGCACCCAGTATTGGAACAGTTAAAAACATTAGACGATGTAGTAAAACAATTTACTGAAATTAATACGCAGTAAATGGTTCATTTTTTTTAATTAATTATTGAAAGGAGAAGCGTGTGGCAGTTATTTCTGATATTCGTGGTCGAGAAATTTTAGATTCTCGAGGAAATCCCACTGTTGAAGCAGAAGTCACACTCGACTCTGGGGTGCGAGTTCAAGCCTGTGCACCTTCTGGTGCTTCTACTGGAACGCGAGAAGCAGTTGAATTACGCGATCAAGATCCAAAGCGATACAATGGTAAAGGTACATTAAAAGCCGTCAGTTCAATTAATTGCGAAATTCGCGAAGCGTTGATGGGATTGGAAGTAAAAGATCAACATAAAATCGATCGTTTATTAATTTCGCTAGATGGCACTGAAAATAAAAAACGTCTAGGTGCTAATGCAATTTTAGCGGTGTCACTCGCAGTTGCGCATGCGGCAGCTCGAGAAAAAGATGTTGGTTTGTACGAGCATATTGCTCATATCAATAATGATTTTTCAGAAAATTGGTCGATGCCTGTGCCGATGATGAATATATTGAACGGCGGCGCGCATGCGAATAATAACGTAGATATTCAAGAATTCATGATCCAACCAGTTGGCGCTTCTAATTTTAGTGATGCGTTGCGTTGGGGAACTGAAATTTTTCATTCGTTAAAATCATTATTGGCAAAACAAGGTCATAGCACAGCAGTCGGTGACGAAGGTGGATTTGCACCAAATTTATCTTCCAACCGCGAAGCAATTGATTTGATTTTAGAGGCGATTCATATCTCTGGATTTAAATCCGGTTCAGACATTACATTAGCTCTAGATTGCGCGGCATCTGAATTTTACAAAAATAAAATGTATGTTTTAAGTGGTGAAAATCGTTCACTTACTTCGCATCAATTTGT
>JAZKFP010000073.1:0-4949 GCA_040386355.1 Pseudomonadota bacterium
TTGCGAGGAAAGGAATCACCTTTTGCCTTCTTTTGAATAAACTGTTTGACACATCTATCTTCAAGCGAATGAAAACTGATGACCACTAAGCGTCCACCTGGCTTTAATATTTTATGTGCCGCTTCTAGCGCTAGATTTAGTTCGTCCAACTCTCGATTGACCGCAATTCGAATAGCTTGAAAAGATCGCGTTGCTGGATGCTTACCCACTTCTCTTCGAGGTACCGCATCATCAATCAGCGCAGCTAACTCTGCTGTGGTTTGGATAGGTTCTTGTCGACGACGATGTATAATTTGAGTTGCGATTCGGCGCGCAAAACGCTCTTCACCGTATTCAAACAACACTCGAATTATTTCGTTTTCATCGACGGTGTTTACCCATTCGGCTGCTGAAATTCCTTGAGTTGGATCAAATCGCATGTCTAACTTTCCATTTAACCGAAAGCTAAAACCACGCTCAGGATTATCAAGTTGTGGTGACGACACACCAAGGTCTAATAAAATTCCTGTAATTTGTCCTTGCCAATCAAATTGTTCAGCCACCTGATCCATTATTGAAAATCGACCATGATGAATTCGCACTGCACTTAATGACGTTTTCGCCCAATGTGTTGCTTCAGCAATGGCTTCTGGATCTTGATCCATAACTAATAATTCAGCAGAAGAACCTAGTTTTTCTGCTAAAGCACGACTGTGTCCGCCACGTCCAAACGTACCGTCGATATAACGACCGTCGCCGCCAAAACTCCAAGCGTTGACAGCTTCGTCTAATAAAACGCTTGTATGTAGAAATGGCTCGTATTGCGTCATAACAGCCTGCATATATATTGATGACTACTTTCGATTCAGAATTAATTTCGAAAACATCAAGCAGCTGTTACTGTCGCATACCCTTTACAAAATTCAAGGATTGCTTCGCACATTGGCATACTGCTTATATGTACCCGTAACGTTTAAATTTTAGGTGTAGCATAATCTTTTTTATCACTCGCTTGTTGCCTGCTCGAACGCGTCACTGCATTCTCGCTGCGTAAAGCTTTAGCTACGCAGCGTCAAGGCGCCTAACGATTGAAAAAAATTTCATGCTACACCGTTTCACTTGTCCGGCCGATGCCTTTAGTCGCGGCGTGTAAAGCACCCTAAAATTCAAACGTTACGGGTATATCTAAATTTAAATTTTTAACACCTACATTTAGTTTTTTCAAAAAGAGAGTTTTTTTAATTTTTATAATGACAGCGATTTTAATTCGTCTGGCATGTCTCCGTTTTCAGATCGTGCAATCGCTAACCATTCTTCACGTTTCAATTCCCACTGTTCTTCATTCCACACTTCAAACTTTTTACCTTGGCCGATTAAAACAATTTTTTTATCTAAATTGGCGTAGTCACGTAAGGGCGGTGGAATAAGAAAACGCCCACTGGCGTCTAATTCCACATCTGCCGCATGTCCGATTAATAATCGTTGAATGCGTCGTGCGGCGGGATTAAAACTTGGCAAGGCTTCAATTTTTGCTTGAATCAAATTCCAGTCGGGCAATGGATACAAAAGCAAACAACGCTCTTCGGTATCCACAGTAACGACCATGCGACCTTCACTCGATTCGCGAATTGAATCACGATGTTTGGCAGGCATCATTACCCTACCTTTCACATCTAACGCAACCGAATGAACACCTCTAAACATCGCTACCAACTACAGAACTTTTTCAAAAAATAAGGGAAGCCCTTTTTTAGTGACAGTTGAAAGCGTTTTCATTTAAGTGTTTAAATTATTCATTTTCCCACTTATGCACCGCTACAACCCACACCACCCCACTTTTCACCACTTTATGACACTATTGAGAAATATAGGGAGGCGTAATGATTGTGTCAAGAAAATGTAGGGATTATCTGCAATTAATTAAAAAAAACTGAAAAGAATATTCGAATTAGGCGTTTTTTCAAAAAATGTGAAGACTTTTAGATTAATGTTCAATAGCTTTAGTAATTTAAAATACTGTATATAAACACAGCTAAAAAATTGAGATTTAATTGTCATATTGGGGAAATTACTTTTTAGTTTTAAAAAATATTTAAAATATCATTTTTGATATTTGAGAAAAATTAAATAAGAACTTTTAAGGGAAATAATTTTTCACTGCAGAAGTTAAGACATTAAAAATAGTTTAAACACTTAAAACAAAAACAAGTTGGCCGATAAGCCGGGTTCTGTCGTGGACGACCATTCATCTGGGACGTTCGTCACCGAACGCCTCAAGCAACCAACCCGGACCACACGCGAGCCGCGTGATATGGTCCCTATTTGGTCTTGCTCCGAGTGGGGTTTACCCTGCCACGATTGTTGCCATTCGCGCGGTGCGCTCTTACCGCACCATTTCACCCTTACCATATTTATCAAAATAAATTTCAAAATATGGCGGTTTATTTTCTGTGGCACTTTCCGTAGGCTTTCGCCTCCCAGGCATTACCTGGCACTCTGCTCTATGGAGCCCGGACTTTCCTCTATTTTTTTGCAAAAACAGCGATCGTCTAGCCAACTTGCTTGAGCATATTAAAGAGAAATAATTTGGTAAGCAAGGTAAAACTTACATAAATTATTTTAACCACTTAAATATCGTTATATAAAGATTAAAATAATAATTTTTACTTTAGAAAAACATCTTATTTCATAAGTGAATGTTCACACAAATAAAAATAAATAAATAATTTAAATTATAATAAATATAGAAATTTAAATTTATTTTTTGGAACCGGATTTATTAAACCCGATAATCAAGTCGTGGAAGTAATTCAGAAGGCGCAAAAGAATCTACCATACTTTCACTCACTCGTTGATAATTCTCAAGTGCAAAACGATGTCGATGACTCCATTGACTTCGATCAACCTGCGCAAAGAAACTCTGCCTTTTTGGACTATCGCTAAAGACTGAACTTGTACGATGCGGAGAGGGTTCATAAGATTTAGGGGCATCATTAGACACAAAAGCGGGTCGATGTACTCGACCCGATAAAGATGCTGAAAAATTATTACCAACAGGATTGATCATTAACTTAGTGTAAATAAAAACCAGAATGTTAGCGCTGCAATAAAACATCCAACACTTATTTTCAATACCGTGTTGGTTTTCTTGTTGTAAAAAACACTACTAATAAAATCAGATTTTTGTTCCGATCTTAATAATGAAGTTTTCACAACACTATCAGCACAATCTAAAAATATATCGTTTTGCGCAGCTTGATGCACTTCGTCTACTAATTGCGCTAATGTTGAAGGCTTAAGATAAATACTTTCTGGAATTGGAACGGGCTGCATTGAAAAAGACTGTTGAAATTCTTTGGACTTTTCCGAATTATGAGTATTTGACGATTCAAGAATTTTATTTGTAGGAGAGCTTAGTGCTTGCCAACTTAACCATCGATTAAGTCTTTTCCGAAAATGCTCTAATTCCTCTGCTAGCTCATGATGATTTAACCATTCAGCTCTGTTTTCATGTTTTTCAGAAATACTCATACTAGGATCTGATAGCATTTCTTCAACATGTAATAAATTTTCTAATATTTCTGAATTTTGAATTCGATGCCAAGCTTCTCCACCTTCAACAATCCAACTTTGCTCTGCAACTTCAATAGTGTCGCCTACATATAAACGAGCAGAAACTATTAACTCGCCATTTAAACGCACCACACTTACATCACGTGCTGCTAGCCACAACTCACCATCTTCAATAACGAGATCAAAATGACACATATCTTCATTGATCAGTGTGATGCCAGGTACAATAACCTGACTCATTTTAAAATCTACTAAACAGGGCATAGTAGGCCATTGATTAACCAAAGACGCTTCATATGTCTTTGATAAAGACACATCCTGAGGTGGTAGGAGAGTAACGTGCGCATCCTTTCTTTCTGTCATGAAAACACCCATCTTAAACTACAACAACTTAAAACTGAGACGGTGTCTGTGATCCATAAATGCGAATCACCGAACGGTGTTTTTTCAGTATAAGACGATTTCTGAAAGCTCTAACAAATTTGGAGACGATCTTATTATTAATATTCAAAAATAAATGAAAATCAGTGGATGAAAAATAAAAAAAATGAAAATTCACAATCAAATTGATTGCTTTAAAGTATGTTTAATAGCAGAAACAAATTGCATTTTACTACTTAAGTGCAGGACATGTGATCCATCTTCAATAATTTTTACATTTGTTTTTTCACGAATTGCATGTAATCGATACGCCATTTCACAAGCGCCCAAATCGTGCGATCCAGCTAATAAAGTAGTTGGTAATTTAATTGAATTAATTAAATTTTCGTCATCTAATATAACACCCAAATGCGATAAACAGCCACGTAAAGTATTTTCTAAACCTATCGCAGAATGTTCTAAAAAACCTAAACGTACCCAATGACCATCACGTTGAGAAATTCCTGCATTAACACCCCAAACAAATTCAGCACCTGCTGCTTCGAGACCTTCACACTGAATTTTATCTGCCATTGCTAACGCTTGGCCTGCAATGCTGGATTGCGCGTGAATATTTGGTAATGAAGCCAACACAAGATGCGAAACACGATGAGAATATTGAGCAGCAACGCCTGTTCCAATTGCTGCACCCATCGATAAACCCACGAGTGCCGCGAATGAAATAGATAAATGATCTAATAATTCAACAATATCTTTTTGAAATCTTTCAATAGAATAATGTTCAACATTGAGCGGAGCTTCACTTCGTGCGTGACCTCTAGCATCAAATACAATGCAGCGATATTCCGCAGCAAGCTCTCGAACAATTCCCCGCCAATTTCTTGCTGAACCCGCAAAACCATGCACAAATATAATTACGGGACCATCACCTAAAATTTCAGTATGTAATGCGATACCGTCTGACATTATAAAGCGATGAATTTCAGGAACGGCCAATTTCACGCCCTATCCTCGCT
>JAZKFP010000074.1:0-13957 GCA_040386355.1 Pseudomonadota bacterium
GATTTAACGCCAATTTTTACATCGTCTTCGCGATCCATTAAGGCATACATCGTGTCGTATGAAATGGTCCATAACCATGTTCCTAAAAATAAAAGAACTGCAACTGGCCCGACTGCCATATTTTCAGCAGTAAACGCCATAACAATTCCCCACGAAAATGCGGCGCCTAAAACTACTTGAGGGAAATACGTAAAGCGTTTCATAAATGGATAAACAGAAGCTAAAACCACCGCTACAAAGGACAGACCAATTGTCGTGACGTTTGTAAAAAGCACAGCCACAAAAGCAATAAACAATAATCCAGCGCACAAAACTGCCGCTTCTGATAAAGGCAATGCACCTATTGCCAGTGGTCGATTTTCAGTACGTTTCACTTTGCGATCAAATTTGTAATCCGCCATATCGTTTAAGACACAACCGGCAGAACGCATCGCAATAATACCAACAACAAAAATAATTAAATTATTAATAGAAGGTTGACCTTGAGAAGCAATGAGTAAAGCCGTAAGAGTTGGCCAAGCTAACAGCCAAAATCCAACGGGTTTATCCCAACGCATTAGTTCGCGGTACAAATTCCATCGCTCAAGCCTTGATACCGATGCAAATCGAATTTCATTCAACCACTGCGTACTTTTCATGCATTTCCTCAGTCACTAGTTTTTATATGTAAGCATGGCGACGTTTGAGGCGTGAATTCTACGTCACTACATCCTAATTATTGTTATGAACGTTTTTTTCTAAAAAATATTCCGTTAATAAAAAATGAGAGTTTTGGCACTTCAATTCTGAACGACGAGCGATCATAAAGGATCCGGCTGGTGCATTCTTGACATTTTTTTTGAAAATGTCCGTCGTATTTGCTTGAGGTTTATGTGATTCAAATGGACGTTCCTTGTGAATAGTCATCCATAGTCGTCGTCCATGTCGACGTTTAAATATTTCATCCCCTAACGATTTAGAACCTAAGGTGTTTAACCATCCAGGTTGACGACCCTGAGACAACCAAAGAGTACGCGCGTAAAGAATTGGAGTATTTCCCACATAAATAATGACATGTCGCGTCCATACCAAACGTCGACTTTGCCCAGAACAGTTATACGGCGCAATGAATCGACGATCCAGTGCAGTACATGGACGCCACCCTTGATCCAAAACCTGAATCGATAATGATTGATGACGTTTTCGTAAAGCTTTGGTTAAAGACGAATATAGTTTAATTTCTGGTGTTAAGGGCAGCGCATTAAGTGTTGGTCGAACTCGATGTGCAATACCATGTAAGACACGACCATGCAAAACATAGCCCGCTTTTCGCTGATACCGAGCATACCGCCAAGAAGAAATCATGCAACCTCTAGTAAAAAAACCGCGCTTCTGTATCCTTCGTATTGTATACGCCTAGCGCATGGGAATTCTTTTCTAAAAGTGAGTTAGTGCTCGATTCCTAGAGTAATTTCTATAAAAGGATGCATAACATGTTAAAAAAATGGCAGTGTATTGTGTGCGGTTATATTTATGATGAAGAACTTGGTGATCCTCAAGAAGGTTTTGCGCCAGGTACACGATGGGAGGATATTCCTGCGGATTGGATTTGCCCTGATTGCAGCTTAGATAAAGACGCTTTTCAAATGATTGAGATTTAAAAATTTTCGATTTCCGTTATAAAAAATAATAACAACATATTCTTAGACATTACATATTGAAGCGGGTGAAAGATTTTTCGCCCCTACAAAATCTAAAATCGAATGATTTGCAAAATTTAGAATTAATAATTCATGCTCGCCATTGGTTGCTAATTCTTAGCTTAGCGGCAAAACATCTTTCACCCGCAACAATAAACAACCCTTATTATTACTCTGGCAAAATTTGCGGAGTCTTCCACGATAGGTGTCGGCAAATGGAAAAGAGAAAAATAACTAATCCCATGTCGCCTTTTACTTTCATCCGTTGATCACGTAACGCCGTTAACCAAAATGTTTCCCCGTGAATCGCTGAATCAAAAACCGTTTTTGCCATTGAGGTAGAAAAAAACCAAAGACTAACGTTTGTAGTTGGCATATGTTCGATTAGCTTTATCTGAACTTTTTCTTGATTGAAATTTAATAACCAGTGTTGGCCTTCTATTGATACCGTCAGATTCCATATTCGATTTTTTAATAACGAACGTAATACGGGACGTTTTTGCGCGAACCAATTTAAGCGCCAACACAACGTCTTTAAGTAAACATTTAACGTTACGTGTTGCCAAGAAATCGGTAGCGACATTTTGGTGCGCGTATTTTTTGCAGGAGTGCGTTTGTTTGATTCATCCATAATTTAATTCTGTTGATCGCACTATGTATGATTTTTGCGTAAATTCTCAAGAACAGTATTAACTTCAGGCCGCTGGCCGTGCCATAACGTAAAAGATTCTGCGGCTTGCTCCACCAACATTCCTAACCCATCAACAGAATGTTTAATGTGATTTGCTTTTGCCCATTTGCAAAAATGCGTGTCGTCATGTAATTGATACATTAGATCATAGGCTCGCGTTGTCGAGCGGATTGCCGACTGCGCCGAATTGAATAAGGTATCACAATCCGCACTTTCGCCGCGCGCAGCAGCTGAGGTTGCATGAATAATTAAATCAACTGGCTGTTGAAATACATAGTTTGCTGGCTGTACTTCAATGGAACCATAGGATGCAAACGCCTGTTGCACATGTTTTGCACGCTCCATCGAACGATTAATCAAAATCACTGCCTTCGGACTTTTTTGCAATAAAGGATATAAAATGCCGCGTGCTGCACCACCCGCACCTAAAATTAAAATACGCATTTGTCGCCAATCCATTTCGAACTGACGTTCCAAATCACGCATCAAGCCAACACCGTCGGTATTATCAGCACTTAATTCATCGGCTATGACAGTCACTGTATTTGCAGCACCAGCAATTCGCGCTTGATCCGTTACTCGAGAAATTTTTTCAAATACCTTTTCTTTTAAAGGTAAAGTAACGTTGCACCCTTTCCCACCTTCTTGGATAAACACTTCAAAAAATTCGTCCAGTTTTTCTGGAGCCACTTGAATGGCCCGATAATCCAAATCCATTTCAAATTGTTTAGCAAAACTTTTATGAATGTGCGGAGATAGCGAATGCGAAATAGGATCTCCGATCACTGCATACGAAAAAGGCGTTAAATTTTGAAAATCAGCGTTCATTTTTTAGACGCTCTCTACAATATTTTGATTCAACCAGGTGCGCGGCGTTAGATAGTCGTACAGCAACGCTTCGTCAGAATTTTCTTCAGGCTTCCAGTCGTAATGCCAGGCTACAAGCGGTGGTAAAGACATTAAAATGGATTCAGTGCGACCTTTAGATTGCAAACCAAACAGCGTGCCTCGATCGTATACCAAATTAAATTCTACATATCGACCACGACGATACAGTTGAAATTGACGATGACGTTCAGCAAACGGATTATTTTTCCGTTGCTGTACGATAGGTAAATAGGCTTTTAAGTAAGCATCACCCACGGAACGCATTAAACCAAATGCAGATTCAAATCCATCTACCGAATAATCGTCAAAAAATAATCCGCCAATTCCACGCGTTTCATTTCGATGCGGTAAATAAAAATAATTATCGCACCAGGTTTTAAATTTCTCGTAAAGGTCGTCACCAAATGGATCACAGGCTTCTTTGGCAACCCGGTGCCAATGGGTGCAATCTTCTACAAACGGGTAAAAAGGCGTTAAATCAAATCCGCCACCAAACCACCAAATTGGTTTTTCACCTGGTTTGGTCGCCATAAAAAAACGCACATTCATATGTGAAGTTGGTACAAATGGATTACGTGGATGAATCACTAAAGACAATCCGAGCGCTTCAAATTGTCGACCTGCTAATTCTTTACGATGTGCAGTCGCTGACGCAGGAAGTTTGTCGCCAAACACATGAGAGAAATTAACACCGCCTTTTTCAAATACACCACCATATTCCAAAACTCGTGTTCGACCACCGCCCCCTTCAGGCCGTTGCCAAACATCTTCAGCAAACTTTTCTTCTCCATCTTCTTCTTCAAGCGCGCAACAAATCTGATCTTGCAGATCGATCAAATATTTTTTAACGCGTTCAATATTGACCGCATCAATTTCTACCACAGTCGACATACCAATTTCCTAACGTAAAATTTAATTAAAAACGTACATATTGCTGGGTTACTAAATCAATAATCGGAGTAGGCTGACGATCACATAATTGCGAACCACCAAAATATTTAATCGATCCGCCAAATGTATGATGAATTTGCCAAGGATAACGTGCGGGTACACACCCCGAACGGTTGGCACTGGTAGAAATTAAAGGTCTATCCAGTGTGCGACATAGTTTTTGAATACAGGGATGAGATGAAATTCGTACTGCAACGCCAATGTGCTTACCTTTAACCCAATAGGGAATTCGATTTTTAACATCTGGAATAATGACTGTTAGAGGTTTATGTTTTTCTACTAATTCTTGCCAGCGTTGTTGTAAAAATCCTGGCAAAGGCTCGAGTAAAAAATCCATTTGTTTTTTATGAGCAACAACGCAAATTAGTCCTTTCTCAAGTGGTCTATTTTTTAACACTAATAAATTTTCAACCGCGCGACGCGAAAAGGGATCGCAGCCCAAGCTCCATACCGATTCGGTTGGATAAGCAATAAGGCCATCGTGTGCAAGCCATTGTTGTAGGCCAGATTTCCACCAGGTTTGCGTATTTAGCATATGACAAATAAGGACGTTGATATGAAAGAATTAACATACATAATTACGACGCTGCATCTAATTTATATCCATAACGAATGAGTTTTAGGTGTTCAGCATGATCTTTTTTTGCACTTGCTGCGTTTCTTTTCCTTGCGAGAAGCTTTAACTACGCAGCGTCAAAGCGCCGTGCAATTGAAAAAAAATCTTCATGCTTCACCATTTCATTTAACCTGAAACTCAATCGTTATGAATATGTTAGGGTAATTCCATATTTTTATATGCACTGCATATGTCTAATAGAAAACCATGCCGGACTATAACATCATCTAATTCAAGCTGTAATAAAGCCGCATTAATTTCCGAGGCAGAACACTGCGCAGTCGTAATTAAATCATCCAAGGTCATTGAGCCTTGTTGTAACACAGTCAGTATTTTCTGAGCCACAAATTCATATTGATTGATGTGATCAATCGACTTTGATATTTCATTAACGCAAAATTTTGGTTGAGTTGATTTTGTTTTTTTAAAAAATTGTTTTTCATCCAGCGATTTAGAATTAGAAATAGACTCACTTAATTCATTACATAATTCCTTCAAAATGTCGCTTGCACTTTCTACTAATACTGCACCTTGACGTAGCAATTCATGACAGCCCTGACTTTGCGTATTAAATACAGAACCTGGACACGCAAAGACATCACGTCCTTGATCCGCAGCCCAACGCGCTGTCGTCAATGAACCACTTCGCAATGATGCTTCAACAACACAGACGCCCACCGATAAACCACTAATTAATCGATTGCGTTGCGGAAAATGTGAAGGACGTGGCGTAATACCTGGCGCAAACTCACTAACTAATGCCCCTTGTTGAATAATGCGCCTTGCTAATTCTGTGTTTTGTCTTGGATAAATCGAATCAAGTCCATGCCCTAAAACTGCGATAGTGAAACCTGTTTCTAAAGCACCTTGATGTACCGCTGTATCAATTCCTACTGCTAAACCACTCGTAAGTGTTAAACCTTTTAATGCCAAATCACGCGCTAGTTGATGAGCAAGTCGTCTACCATCAACTGTTGCTGCACGCGCACCAATAACAGCAATTTGCGGATCATACAAACGTTCTACCTGTCCTAACACAAATAATAACGGCGGCACATCCGGCAATATTTTTAATCGAGTTGGAAAATCCGAATGCAACACACAATGTGCGTTTGGAGTTTTACATAGCCAACGCATCGCTTGATCTGCACGACGCTCAATTTGACTACGTACCTTTACATCCCGCCACGAAAATCGAATTTTATGCGCTTGCAATTCCGCTTCCGAAGCATGCCACACACGCTCCGCCGTCCCCAAACATTCCACTAAACGACCATGCGTTTTTGAACCTACCCCTGGAATAAACGACAAACAAACATGCGCCCGAATTTCATCTTCTTTATTAAATTTTATTTCAGACTTTTTATATTCATTATCAAGAACGTCACTTTTAATATTGTGTTGATCATCATCCATACACTCGACGTTTCCCATTTTTTTCGTTACAGCGTAATATCGCTTCACATTTAATTAAGCAAAACACCCTAACTCTCATTTGCTGCAGACATTTATCTTTTGCAAATGGGATTTCCAGTAGGCGTGTTCTGAATGAAGCCCGCGGAGCGTACAGTTGAGTACGTGAGCAGGGTGAATGAAGGACACAACAACCTGGAAACACATTTGCGGAAGATATCAATGCCATTATTTAATCCTGTGCGTGAGTCTGCTTTCGTCATTGTCGACGGCTCATCCTATTTATTCCGAGCCTACTACGCACTTCCACCCCTCACAACATCCAGCGGACAACCTACTGGTGCAATTCGTGGCGTAGTTAGCATGTTGCAAAAATTGCGACTTGATGAACGCCCTCAACATATGGTTGTGGTGTTTGATGCACCTGGAAAAAATTTTCGACATGATTTATTTGCTGATTACAAAGCAAATCGTGGTGAAACACCGGTCGATTTAAAATCACAAATTAAACCGTTACATCAAGTGGTTGAAGCTTTGGGATTACCGTTACTTTGCATTCCAGACGTTGAAGCCGACGACGTTATTGCAACCTTGGCATTACAAGCTGCAGCAGATGGTCAAAAAGTTTTAATTGCGACCAGTGATAAAGATTTAGCACAGCTTGTTAATGAAAAAATTACCTTGATAGACACGATGAAAAATTCGCGTCTTGACAGTGCGGCTGTTGAAGCAAAATGGGGAGTTCGTCCCGATCAAATGGCGGATTTTTTATCTCTTGTTGGAGACACTTCAGATAATGTTCCGGGCGTACCAAAGGTTGGTCCAAAAACGGCAGCTACCTGGTTGCAAACATATGGCACATTGGATCATTTAATTTCAAAGGCCGACGCAATCAAAGGTAAAGTCGGTGAAAATTTACGTCAATCTTTAGAGCAACTGATTATTACCAGGCAATTAATTCATTTTCAAATAATGCAAGATTTGCCGATGTCGTGGTCAGAATTAAAAATTAAAAACCCTGATAAAGCCTCATTAATTCCCTTGTACGAAACGCTTGAATTCAAGGCGTTATTGCAGCAAATACAACCTATTTTGGATATTCGAGTTCCATTAGAAAATTCTGGCTTAGAAAATTTTAAATTAGAAACTACTACATCAGAAATACAAGCTACAGAAATTAATTCAGACTCTAATCGAGAATATGAATGTATTCAAGATGAGAAAACATTGAATCGATGGTTAAAAGCTCTCTCTAGTTCCGAATTATTTTCGTTTGATTTAGAAACCAATAGTTTGGATTACACACAAGCCGACATTGTTGGGGTATCTTTCGCGATTGAACCTTTTAAGGCAGCTTATATTCCATTAGGACATGTTGAAGAAGCAACGCAACTAAATCGTGAACATGTTTTAAATGCATTAAAACCCTTACTGGAAAATCCTAAAATTGGCAAAATTGGCCAACATCTTAAATTTGATCGGAATGTATTAGCGCAATACGACATTAATTTAACGCCGATTGTGCATGACACTATGATGCAGTCTTATATTTTAAATTCAACTTCGCATCGACATGATTTGCAGACGCTTGCGAAAATTGTTTTACAACAAGACACCTTAAGTTTTGAAGATGTGGCTGGCAAAGGCGCTAAGCAAATAACGTTTGATCAGGTGAGTATTAAACAAGCCGCACAATACGCTGCAGAAGATGCTGATATTGCATTACGTGTTCATCATGCACAGTGGCCTATTTTAAAAAATGAATCGCGCTTGGCCGATATTTATACAGATTTGGAATTACCATTAATTCCGGTTTTGTCAGATATGGAAAAAACCGGTGCATTAATTGATGTAAATTTATTAAAAGAATTTACGGTAGAAATTATTGCGCGTTTAGCCGATATTGAAAAACAAGCGTTTGAGCTTGCTGGACAAGAGTTTAATTTATCCTCTCCAAAGCAATTGGGAGAAATTTTATATCAAAAATTAGGTATTCCAATTCGTAAAAAAACTCCGACGGGCGCACCATCCACTTCAGAAAGCGTACTGCAAGAATTAGCTTTAGAATTCGAATTGCCAAGTGTTATTGTGAATCATCGACAATTAACTAAATTAAAAAGCACGTATACTGAGAAGCTTGTCGAAATTTGTCATCCAGAAACCCATCGCGTGCACACATCTTATCATCAAGCAATTACAGCGACTGGTCGATTATCTTCTTCTGATCCAAATTTACAAAATATTCCAATTCGAACTGCCGATGGTCGTCGTATTCGTCAAGCTTTTATTGCACCGGAAAATTTTGTTTTATTATCTCTTGATTATTCGCAAATTGAATTACGTATCATGGCGCATTTATCCGATGATCCCGGATTATTATCTGCGTTTCAAAAAGACCAGGATGTGCATCGCGCAACTGCTGCAGAAATATTTAGCGTAACCACAGAAGAAGTTACTAAGGAACAACGTCGCCAAGCAAAAACCGTTAATTTTGGTTTAATTTATGGCATGAGTGCATTTGGTTTAGCACAACAACTTGGTATTCCAAGGCATTTAGCGCAGGTTTACATTGATACGTATTTTTTACGCTATCCTGGCGTTAAAAAATATATGGAACGTACTCGTGCTGAAGCACATTCACGTGGTTATGTAGAAACGATTTTAGGCCGACGATTATATTTAGAAGGTTTACAAACAGGCACTACAAAAATAACTCCGGCACAACGTAATGCTTTGGAACGTGCAGCGATTAACGCACCATTACAAGGAACTGCCGCTGACATTATTAAAAAATCCATGATTGAAGTCGATGCCTGGTTAAAGACACATCAACCCCAAGCGCGCCTCATTTTACAAGTACACGATGAATTAGTTATTGAAGTTCCAGAAAAAGATATAACAGCTGTAAAAAAAGCTGCTACCAAAATTATGCAATCGGTTTATCAATTAAAAGTGCCGCTCATTGTGGACAGTGGCTCAGGAAAAAATTGGTCGGAGTCGCATTAAAAGTGTTTGGTGGGAAAATACATGGGAAGATTTTATTCCAGCCCTTCAAGCGAGGCTTGAGATAAATAGAAGCGACGCTTTAATTAAATGATCTTTAATTTATTCTTCACCGTCGTAAATCCAATTGGAGATTTGTTTAAAACATTCATCAATTCCAATTAGCTTTAAAGAAGAAAAGCGTTGCGTAGTTACATTCGGTAGATAAGGACGTAATGCTTTACGCACATTTTGTTCAACTTGAAGCCCTTCACCACGCGAAATTTTATCGGCTTTTGCTAATAAAATGTGCACTGGAAAATCAAATTGCATCAACCATTCAGCCATAACGTAATCTAATTTTGTCATAGGATGACGAATATCAATTAACCACAAACTACCGCGCAACGATTGTCGCTTCTTAAAATACTCTGCAAGTGTTTGTGCCCATTGTGCTTCAGCGTGTTTAGTCGCTTGTGAATATCCGTAACCCGGTAAATCAACAAAACGTAATTCACCTGAAGTTTGAAAAAAATTAAGTGCTTGGGTACGACCTGGAGTTTTACTTTTGCGGGCAAGCTGCGTTTGTTGTGTTAAACAATTAATTGCGGTGGACTTACCCACATTCGATCGGCCAATGAATGTAATTTCTGCACCTTCATCGGGTGGACAGTGAATGTATTTTACAGCCGTAGTTAAAAATGCAGCACTATGAAGTAATCGGCCAATCTGAGTAAGAAAGCTTTGTTGCGGTGGGATATCTGCCATTTAAAATCACAACTCGGTAGTCAAAGAAGGCTGTATTAATTAAGAACTTATGTTAGGGGAATGAATCTACCTTAGTATACCTGTTGCTTATTAAGACCTACAATTTACCTGCCATGAGAAATATACCCGTAACGAATGAGTTTTAGGTTAAATACAATGGTAAAGCATGAAGATTTTTTTTCGATTGCAAGGCGCTTTGACGCTGCGTAGCCAAAGCTTTACGCAAGGAAAAGCAACATAGCAAGTAAAAAAAAGATCATGCTGAACGACTAAAACTCATTCGTTATGGGTATGTATTAAAATTTTTTTGTGTTTGAACCAGGAGCATGTTTATGAAAACGTTACTCTCCACTTCGTTTAAAAAAGTAATTCATTTCTCATTTGCTTCGATCATTTTATTGGGATGTTCAGCAGTTATTCAAGCGGAAGAAAAAACTGCACCTCCTGCTAAATACGCAGCAAGCTGCGCAGCTTGTCATTCGAATGATGCAGTTGGAGCTCCCAAAACTGGAGATGCCGCTGCTTGGGCACCACGATTGAAAAAAGGCAATGACGCTTTACTTACTAGCGTTAAAAATGGTTTAGGTGTTATGCCTGCAGGTGGAATGTGCGCTGATTGCACCGATGCTGAATATCTTGAGTTGATTAAATTTATGTCAACTCCGGCTGAATAAAGAATGTAGATTAACTTAAGCTAAAGTTTGTTCATAATTATTTAGCTTAGGTAATATCTAATTCTGATTGGTTGTGGCATCGCACAATTTGATTGCAAATAATGTCTTTTAGTTGTGCGAGAGCGATGAATTCAGACATCAATATGGAAAATCATTTGAGGCAGGTACATACCCATAACAATAGAGTTTTAGGTGTTCATTATGATCTTTTTTTTCATTTGCCGTGTTGCTTTACCTTGCGTAAAGCTTTGGCTACGCAGCATTAAAGTGCCTTGCAATTAAAAAAAAATCTTCATGCTTCACCATTCCATTTAACCTAAAACTCAATGGTTATGGGTATAATCTGCGATCTTGAAAACTTAACTCGATCAATAGGCCGATTTTCATGAAACATTTGTCTGTTTTATTTGCTTCTTTTGTTGTGTGCTGTGTGGGTTCTACGGCATTTGCCGAAAAATCTGCCCATTCTGCAGAGCAAAGCCTAGAATTCAAACGTACTGCAGGTTATGTTGAGCCATTGAGTTCAGCAGATGCGAAACGTGGCGAATCTAAAGCTGCTACATGCGCAGCATGTCATGGTACAGAGGGTAAAAGTGTTGTTCCGTCTTTTCCTAAACTTGCCGGACAAGGTCCTAAGTATATTTATAAACAGCTGCAAAATATGAAGTCTATTGATGGAGAAGAACCCTTACGTCCTGTTCCACAAATGGCCGGTATTCTTCCAACCTTATCTGATCAAGATATGGCAGATTTAGCATTATATTTCTCCCAACAAAAAACCACATTGGAAGGTGTAGATCCAGAATGGGTCGAGCGTGGTAAATCCTTATACTTGTCGGGTGATGCTAAAACTGGTGTACCAGCATGCGTGTCATGTCATGGACCCGAAGGGCGTGGAGTAGATTCTGCAGGTTATCCGGCGTTAAGTGGTCAACATGTGGCATATATTGAAGCGGAATTACGAGCTTTTCGTGCAGCAGGCCGTGGAGATATTGATGCACCTGATTATCGCATCAACGATGGCGAATCTATGATGATGCGTCAATCTGCGAAAAATTTATCAGACCAAGATATTCGTGCGTTAGCGAATTATATTTCCGGTCTATATTAAGTCTTAAATCAAACGCTTATGAGTTTTTCCGGGTGTTGCTTACTCATTCGCCTACTTACCTACTTTTGAGTATGCGCAATCGCCTACGTGAAAACCAATCTGCATTTGATTATTATAATGAGGATTTAATCTTCCAGAGTGGGCAATGGCATTAACCATTTCATCATCTTGTTTAATTTCGTTGCCTACTTCTGTTAGCAGATTTCTACCTAACGTGTTATTTCAAACACGGTCTACTAAAAAAAAACTCCCTAAGGTAGTTATTCCCACGCAATATACCGCAACTCACATTAATAAAGCCCATTTAAAACTTTTGTCCTTTAATATTCAAGCTGGATTAAATACTCAAACTTTTCATGAATACGCCATTAGTGGTGTACGTCAATTTTTGCCAAAAGCTCCGCAATGGGGACATTTGGATGCAATTGCTGCAGTAATTCAAAATTACGATGTTGTTGGCTTGCAAGAAGTGGATGGCGGCAGTGTTCGCAGTGGTTATTTAAATCAGGTACATTATTTAGCAGGCCGAGCCAAATTTAATTATTGGCATCAACAACTAAATCGAAATTGGGGACGCTTTGGACAACACTCGAATGGGATGTTAAGTCAATGGATCCCGCATGCCGTTGAAGAACATCGATTACCAGGCTTATCCGGACGCGGTGCTTTAATTGCTCGTTTTAACTGTCATGCGGGTGAGCTCATTATCATAATTGTGCATTTAGCATTGGCCACCGATGCACAACGCAAACAAATTGATTATCTAGCTGGAATTATTCGTGAACATTCTCATGTTATTTTAATGGGTGATATGAATAATGATTCGCAGAAAATTTTGGATTTTTTTAAACAACATCATATTTATTTGGATACGGCTAAAGATAAACTTATGTCATATCCTAGCTGGTCGCCACAAAAATCCTTGGACCATATTTTTATTAGTCCGACTCTAAAGATTGTAAAGGCTGAAGTGATTGATTGTCGATTATCCGATCATTGCCCAGTAGCGTTAGAAATTCACTTACCGAAGTGAAGAATTTTAAAAATTCAACAATGCGGAACGCCAAGCATTTTCATTCAAAAAAAACCAAGTCACTACTGCTGAAACACCGATAGAAAGTAAAAAGATAAAGCGACCATACACTTTACTTTTTACAGCGCGCTGTTGCGAAATATTCTTTTGAAAACTATTTAAAAAATAGTTATGCGTTGCAGAGGTTGGTTGAGTATTAAAATCAAGCTGTGCTTCCAAACATCGTAATAATAATTGTCGTTGAATACGATATTTTTTAATTTCAAGCTCATCGGCTTCAACTAAATCGGTTAGTTGTTTGAGTTTATTTTGGAAAACTTCAAGTTCGATTGGATTAATTTCTGAAGTTTTTAAGTTCACTGCGATATACGCTCTTTTCGCTCAATAACAATTAATGAAAAATTATCGGATACCCGACCTTTTAAATGTTCTGCACAAATATCATCGATAAATAATTCCGGTTGCATCTGCTTTAATTCATCGATTACTTGATGCAGAGCGGTGTCACGATAAAAACCATCTGAACATAAAACTATTCGATCCGCAGGTTGAATAGGAAATAATTCAATGCTTAATAGCAACGGTGAGGTTACGCCAACCGCTTTAGTTAGCACATGTCTTTTGGGATGTTGCTCTGCTTGATTTGCGCTCATACGTTTTGCATCAATCAATGCATTAACATAGCTATGATCACGTGACACCAGTTGTAAATCTTTAGTAGATGCATGATAACAACGCGAATCACCCACCCATAAACATGCGCCATAATGTTCAGCAAGTACAACTGCAACAACCGTTGATCCAATAATTCTGTCTTCACCCATGCGTAGTGCATAGCGTTGAATTTCACGATGGGCCTCTAATATGCAATTTTCGACGTGCTCAACGCGGTCAGACCAGCGTGATTTAGGAGATAGATCTTGCAAACGTTCCATTAAAATAGAACTAGCTTCGTCGCCTGCTTCATGCCCCCCCATACCATCTGCGACTGCCCAAACTCCAAGCTCAGCCTGCAATAATATTGCATCTTCGTTTAATGTTCGCACACGTCCAGGATGAGAAATACCAGCTGAACGCCACAGACTATTGTGACTAAAGCTTAGGAAAGATGAAAATTGTGAGGTTGGGAGTCCATCCATTCCATGGCTGCT
>JAZKFP010000075.1:0-4653 GCA_040386355.1 Pseudomonadota bacterium
AAGCACCAGCAATAAAAACAACTGCAACACCTTGCATAATTGCAGTACCGTCCATACCGACTGTTGCGCCAAGCGGAATAGTAAAGGAAGAAATATCTCGATCAACTCCTAACTTTTCTTCAACTGTTTTAAAGGTTACAGGAATTGTGGCTGCACTACTTGCAGTACTAAATGCAAATAAAGATAAATCGCGAACTTTTGAAAAGAATATACTGGGTGAAACCTTCCCCACTATTTTTAGCATACTGCCGTACACAACAAACAGTTGGATCATTAAAACTATAATAATAGTTAAAAAATAATTGGCTAAAGGTAAAATTATTTTTAATCCTTGCTGCGCCATAACTGTTGTTACTAATGCAAAAACTCCAATCGGAGCAAATGCCATAATCATATTTACTAATTTTAAAATAACGCCGTTTAAATCATTAAACAGAGTGAGTAAACGCTGATTTTCAACACCATATTTTTTTAAAGCCAATCCAAACAAAAGTGCAAAAATAATAATTTGTAGCATGTCCCCTTGCGTCATAGCTAGAAATGGATTTGCAGGAATTAGTGAGGCTAAAGTATCCATTACAGAGGGAGATGATGCGGGTTGATATTCTGTATTACCTAAACGAACACCCTGCCCAGGTTGAGAAATATTTGAAACTGTTAAAGCAATAGTTATAGCGCAAACTGTCATTGCAATATAAAGCGCAAAGGTCCATGCGCTTAAACGACCTAGCGATTGTTGATTACCATGACTAATACCGCAGACCAATGATAAAAAAACTAAAGGCACTACAATCATCTTCAATCCAGCAATAAACCACTTACCTATTAACACCAATGCTACATTTATTAATTGCCAAATATTTTGTAAGAGAGTGTAGTCAGAATTAATCAGAAAATTACCTAACAATCCTAAAAAAACTCCCGCAATCAAACCAATAAAAACTCGACGCGTTAACTTATCCGCCTGCATGTAATGCTTTCCTTAGGAGGTAAAATAATCTTTAGGGAGAAAAATAATCTTTAAAAATAGTAGCGCCTTCTTCTGCTGAACTCACATGAACTTTTTGCCAATAAAAACATTCTCGACCTGATCCTTGCATAGACAACGTTAAGTCTGGCTGTAACGGAATTCTTTTTTGAATGGTGTCAATAGCAGGTGCATGTACATTTAATGTGCCATTTAATAAATCAAGGCGAATGCGATCACCCGATTGCAAATATGATAATAATCCATGATTTAAGGCTTCAGGCACTAAATGTAAAGCAACCGGTACACGTCCAGAGGCGCCTGACATACGACCATCGGTAATTAACGCAACATTATATCCATCATCAAGCTGTCTACCTAAAATCGGCATTAATCCATGCAATTCTGGCATTCCATTGGCTTTTGGCCCTTGATATCGCAACACAATAATTACGTCTTTATTTAATGCACCTTGATGAAATGCAGCAATTACATCTTCAGGATAATTAAAAACCAAGGCCTCACTTTCCATAACCCAATGTTTTTCTAAAACCGCCGAGCGTTTTACAATAGCTCGACCGATATTTCCTTGTACTAAAATTAAACCACCTTCTTGTGAAAATGGACGTTGTGCAGAACGTAAAACACTGTCATCGATTTCTAATATTGGATTTTTTTCCCAAACAACACTGCCATTTTTTTCTACTGGCCACTCCAGTGCGTGATCAAGTGTTTTACCGTGGATCGTATTAATCGGATACAATAAATCCGAATTAAATAATTCACGAAATAATTTAGTAGTTCCACCTAATGCATGAAACTCATTAACGTCTGCAGCACCATTTGGATAAATACGTGCTAATAAAGGCGTAATTTTTGAAATATCGGATATATCATCCCAATTTAAAATAAATCCTGCTGCTTGCGCGATAGCAATTAAATGAATCGTATGATTGGTTGATCCACCGGATGCTGCTAATGCAATAATTGCATTTATTAACGCTTCTGCAGAAATTTGAACACCTAATGCAAAAGGTAATAAATCATTGGTTGGATTTTCAACTTCACAGTGTTGAATTAAATGTTTTACGGCGCTTTCGGTTAATCCATAACGTAATTGCGTATCTGGTAAAACAAAAGATGAACCCACTAACTGCAATCCCATTGCTTCCAACAAAACTTGATTGGTATTTGCCGTGCCGTAAAAGGTACAAGTTCCTTCGCCGTGATAGCTTGCACGCTCAACCGCTAATAAAACCTCATCACCCACTTCACCTGCAGCATGGGCTTTTCGCATTTTTGATTTTTCTTCATTAGACAATCCAGTAGTCATTGGACCACTTGGAATAAATACGGTGGGTAAATGGCCGAAATGCAAAGCACCAATTAATAATCCAGGAACAATCTTGTCACAAATTCCTAAACATAATGTGCCGTGAAATAAAGAATGGGTTAAACCAATAGTTGTCGCTTGTGCAATTAAATCCCGACTAAATAATGATAATTCCATACCAGGTTGGCCTTGCGTGACACCATCACACATTGCAGGAACGCCTGCGGCAAATTGTGTGTATGCACCAGAAGATTCTGCGGTTGCTCGAATCAAATCCGGCATATTTTTATAAGGAGCATGTGCAGATAATAATTCGTTATACGAAGAAATAATTGCTAAATTCTTTAAATTATTTTTTAAACGCTCATCATGCTGTGCTTTTTCACATCCCGCAACAGCGTGTGCAAGATTGGCACAGGACAATCCACTTCGTATTCCGTGTTGTTGCATGGAATGCAGGAGTTTTAAATAAGCTTGTCGCGTACTAGCACTACGCTGCTGAATTCGATCGCATATTTGATCGCGAATGGATTGAAGAGTAGACATGAATTCCCCCCTAGCATTGCACCAACCAATTCGATTGCTAGATGCATCTACTGGTTTTTTAAAAGAAGTTTCCTGATTTTTTCAAGAAAGACTTTCTCTACAGTAGCGAAAGCGCGGGGGTTATACAATTTTTGTTATCTCACCTTTTTTCTAGCTGCTAGTGAAACATGAATTTCGGTAAAATGGCTACCGACTTGAAAAATAGCTTCTTTTGTGATTTTTTTAACATATTTTTTTAAAGGCAAAGCCTTTGAAGATTCTTCGGTTTCATCGGAATGAAAATTATTTTCTGACGTACACAAATCCCAATAGGTTTTTCTATCAGCGTTTTCTACGACTTCTGGTATTACTTTGTGCAAATCATTCCAAGAAGAGGAATTCCTCATCGGCATTCCTACCATGTAAATAGTGGATATGGATTTTAACTTTTTGACCGACTGTAGATGTACAAATCCCGAACTCATATTCAATTTATGCGCTGCTAAAGAAATCACACTTAAAGTATTTATTATTTTCATTTTAAGCCTCATTGTATTTTTTTATGTTTTGGAGGTCTTTCGTTGAGGTGGAGAAGATAATCACTTTGCTTATTTTGTTTAGATAACAAATCTGCACTTGGCAAGTGCGTCGCTAGCTGCTCTCCGCTACACTGTGGTCGTTTTAAAAAATATAAGGTGAGATTATGTTTGAACTCCAACCATGGCACTGGATTGTGTTAGGTCTTGTCTTGATTCTTGCTGAACTTGCAATTGTGACTTTCACAGCCTTGTGGTTTGGTGTTGCAGCCTTACTTGTGGCGTTGGTGTTATGGATTTTTCCAGACATAACCACAGCTGTTCAAATAAGTATTTGGATTGTCTTTTCGATTGCGTGCACGTTAATTTGGTTTCGATGTATTCGTCCGCATATGCGGGATCGCACACGCGCTGGGCTTGCGAAAGAATCCATTGTTGGCGTAAACGGAATCGTGATTCGTATTTCTGCAGAAGGACAGGAAGGCGTAGCGCGCTTTGTTCCACCTTTGCTAGGTGATGATGAATGGAGTTTTTTCTGTGATTCAACAATTAGTGTGGGTGATCGAATTACGGTGCAGGATATTTCAGGGAATACTTTAGTCGTTCGTGCCCAAAAAACTTTGTGATATACCGAACGCCTATTAGTTTTCCATAGTGAAATATTTTATGAATGATGTTTTGTAGGAAAGTACATACGGGCGAAAGATGTTTCGCCCCTACGCTAACCGTTAGAGATTTATTTATTTCTAGGAAAGTGATTATTTTACGTAGGGGCGAAAAATTTTTTGCGCGTGTTGAACGCTGTCTGATACTTATTAAATATTAAAAAAGTGTTTTAGGAAATCCTACGTGCGCTCGATATGGCTGATTTAATTTTACGTTTTTATTATTAAGGAAAATATTATGGAATCTATGGCTGTTGTCATTATGGTGCTTATCGTAACGGTTGTTACGATTGCAATGGGTGTTCGTATTGTTCCGCAAGGCTCAAAATTCGTTATTCAACGGTTGGGTAAATATCACAAAACGCTCGGACCTGGATTAAATATTATTATCCCTTATATGGATACTGTCGCTTATCGAATTTCTACTAAAGATATTGTTTTAAATATTCCCTCACAAGAAGTAATCACTCGAGATAACGCGGTAGTTATTGCAAATGCCGTTGCCTATATCAATATCGTTTCTCCAGAAAAAGCAGTCTACGGTGTTGAAGATTATGTATTTGCTATTCAGTATTTAGTACAAACCTCTTTGCGTTCCTTGGTTGGTGAAATGGATTTAGATGAAGC
>JAZKFP010000076.1:0-8682 GCA_040386355.1 Pseudomonadota bacterium
GGATGTTGGCTTTTTATTTTATGGCCAGCCCAATTATAAAAATTATCAATAATTAAATTACTGGTTAATTGAGTACGGGCATTTAATCCACGAACATCATAGGCGTATTGAATATCAGCTCCAGATGCATCCACTACTTTTAATAATAATCCTTGTGGATCCATATATTGAGTTGCTGAAGGAAAAGCCAAACCACCTGCCGCATGCCAATTCGCATCAAACATTTCGGTTTGCAAACCTGTATAATTTTGCGTTTGAATCGACCCATTGCTAGTGCGTTCTTGCACGATTCGATCTAATGCATCGTAATTAATCGTTTTAAAAAGTTCAGGCTCATTTAAATAACGAGGCGTTGATTGCGCAGCAACATGCCCTTCAGGATTATATAAAGTTCGAGATTCAATTAATCCTAACCATCCGGAACTTTGCTTGCGCACTACTCTGTCAAAAGCATCAAACCATTCCCATTGCGTAGGAACACCAATACTTTGTGTTTTCTTCCAAGACACTTCTCCTGCTTGGCATCCAGCGCTACAAAAATCTTGTTCAACCGTTGTAATAATACCTAACGCATTTGTAGTTTGTTTAACCGCTCCAAAATCATCATAAGCACTGTAAGCTTTAAGACCATTAACATCTGTACTGCTAGTTACTTTCCAGGGAAAACGAGCGTCTTCATAATACTGAAAAGTTTCATGCCCTAATGCATTGGTTTGTTTAGTTAATCGCGATTGTTCGTCATAGGAGAAATACAAATTTCGAACTGGAAAATCCACACCCAATTGTTTTTTTTGTAATAAAAATCCTTTAGGGCTATAGGCAAAAACAGTTTTTGTTTGCATCACATCAAGCCCATCGGTTGTTGTGAGATTATTTAATAATCCCGTACCGGCTTGATATTGATATAGAGTATTTTCTTGATGTTTCATTAATGCATGAGCAGGCCAAGGCAATGAATGTTCTGATGTATAGGCACTATTTGCTCGTTTAATAACACTCGTCTTAGCAATTAAAGAGTTATCGACAAGAGATGTTCCATCGGAATAAGCGCGTGCAAAATCAAGTAAATATTCATGATTGGTAGAAATATTCTTAATCCAAATCGTGGTATTTAAGCAAGGAATAATAATTTGAATATTGGCGGGATTAGCTCCAATATTACATTCATTTTGAGAAATTAATTTATTAAGATCATATGTCCAAATTTTTTGATTATTGCCAGTGAAAAATCCTTTTAAATCCCATGTTGCAGTTTGAGAACGTGTAGTTTTTGGAAAAAATTGTTTTAATCCATTCACTAGATTATTTTGGGTTTGATATTCAAAGTATGCTCTTTGGATATTCACTCCACCAACGGATCGACTTGTTTCTTGCACACTCCCTGTCAGGCGTTGCACAGGGTCTTGTATATAATTAGTCGTATTAATTTCTTTTACTTTCGTAATACTTGGCTCGCCAGTAATCGAAGAATGATTTTGTAATTCAATATTGTTTGTCTGAATGATTTTACCGAAACCTAACCAACCATAATCAATGTGCGATAAAGATTTTTCATAGGCGTATTGATATTCTTGTTGACCACCCATTCCATTATCATTTTTAAAGCTCGACACCGTAAATAATGGAAATAACGTATGTCGAAAAGGATAGGAATTTGCCTTGGCTTCGAAGATATAGTTTTTCTTAGTAGTTAACGCAGAGTAATTAACTTCTAATTTTGAATTAGAACTGTTTGTGATAGCGGATATTAATCGAGGCGAGGCTGTTGCAATATGTGCCATGTTATAGAGGTTAAGACTTTCCCACCGTCGAGTTTCATAAATATCAGATCTTCCATCGGCATTAAAATCAACATATTGCAAACGTGAAAAATCATATCTCGCTAATTCTCGATCACCGTCAACTAAAAATGTGAAATTAGTTTTAAGTGGTGCCTCTGCAAACCATTTATCCTGAAAAGGTTGAGCTAAAAATACTTCTGTTTGGGTATTTTGACCTCGCGCAGGTAATCTGTGAATATCAACTAAACCATCACCGTTCCAATCGGTTAATTGATAACGGCCACTTTCCACACTTTGATCAGGTGCAGTACTTGGCATAAATTTAGTAATGCCATTGAATACCGTAAATCGACCATTTCCTAATGAGATATAAATTTTATCAATTGAGCTACTGCCATCTCCTTCCAAATAATAAACATCGGTACGACCATCGCCATTAAAATCTTGCCATTTGAAGCGTGATAAATCAGCGGAAGCAGTTGCCGGATTATCTCCATCGTAAATTCGCATAGAGTATTGAATATCTTGCACATCCCATGTTGAACCAATTTGTCCACTTGAATTAAATTGATAAATCCTATCAATTCTTCCACCGGATATATTGTGAGCACCTCTTTCAATATTATGTTTATAGAGATCGGTAATGCCGTCTCCATTAAAATCAGCAAATACATAGCCTTTTAAATCTTCACCAATCCATTCACTGGTATTTGATAATGGATATCCCTGAACGACAACAGTTTGATAGCTGCCATCCGATTCAAATAAATAAATAGCATTCGATTGAACAGTGCCTTGTGCGCCACGAATATGATAAATGTCTTGAATACCATCGCCATTAAAATCCCCAACCCGAATTCTTAAATTTGAATTAGCCCACGAAATTTTTGGACCTTCTTTTATTACAAAACTACCATTGCCCTGGGAAAAATAAATTTTACCCGTATCGTTTTGATTAGTGACTTCTACAGTATCTCCCCCTCTCTCATAATCCGATCCATTTCCTCCATAATAAATATCGGTGATACCATCCCCATTAAAATCAGCAAATATTAAACGTCGATGCGCATCAAAGCTAAAAGTTTTTAATCCATTCCATTCAACTTGAGTTTGATCAGGTTGAGTTATATAAATTTTATCTTGATCAGCTATAGGATCATTAAATCCTCTTTTTCCGGATATGTAATAAATATCATTTACACCATCGCCATTAAAATCTCCCCACTGCACATGTTGAACATGAACACTTAACATATTCACACTATTATATTTATTTCCCCAAGCTGAATAACGAGTATTTATTGCAGCTGTTTCTTCTGGCCAGCTAAAATGCGTAGGTTTTTGGCAACGTTGCAAGCTACATTGTTGAATAGAAATTAATTTTGCTAATTGATGTTTGATTAAGCTATCGCCTTTAGTTTGAGACGAAAAATCATAACGAAGATGATTCACATTTATTAATCCAGCTAATCCATGCACCTCAACACGAGTTAATAGATTTCCATAGCGAATTACTGGACCGCCAGTAGCTAGCACTTGAGGTGCAGTTAAAAATGGATCACTTGTAGAATAATCTTGTTGCCAGCGTGGAGTTTTATAAAAAAATAATATTTTATAGTTATCGTATGTAATTTCACTTAGACGTTGAATACCTTTTAATGTATCTAAATAATAAAAATAATTAACTCGATGGCCAAAATTATCTTCCATAGAAGAAATGGCCCATGAAAAAATTGGATTTAAAGGGCTAACACCATGGCTTGATGTTTGCCCATCACTGCGAATCAAACGGCTATTTGCGTCTGCCCCAAATGTTGCTAATCGACCATTATTAAAATACACCTTAAAAGAAGTCGGGCCAGAAGCAAGCACACCTTCTGCACGAATTTCAATAATATCGTTTCCCATTTCAGCAATATAACGATTCCCACCTACATGAAGTAAACGTTGCCCATCCAAACAAAATGCGTCGCTACTATCATAAGCAACCGGCAAATTTTCTCCATCGGTTGAACGAGTTTTAGGACAACGAGTTATAGTGGATCCAGCATTTAACCGGAATCCAATACCAAGCTCAGAAACTTGAGCAGATGAATCATATAAAATTTGTAAGTTAGGCTGTATTTTTCCTTCAACAGGAGGAATAGGTATTGGAATGTTATATTGAAAATTTCCTGAGGCAGCTACTTGGGGCTGCCCTACTAAACCACCTAACGCTGTTGCAGGAAGTTCGGCACTTTGAACATCCGATGCGACTGAAGGAGCTACAGCGTTTAATGCCTGAATTCTTAAAGATGAATTAATTCCCTGTATTTCTAAAGAAGAATTTTCTTTACCATAAACAATAGATATTTCTCGATCATTTTTATTGCGCACTACAATATCATTGAATAAGTCTCCATTCGCATCTTCTATTGACCATTGGTGATCTTCTTCAATTAAAGCTTTTAAATTTCTAATAATTTTAAAGCTGCCATTACTAAACTCTGCAATCCAGCCGTCTGTGTTATTTGTTAAATAAATCCATTCCGCTTGTTTGTCTCCGTTAATATCGGAGGATCTTACTATATGATTTATCTTTGTCTTGTTTAATTTAGAAAACTCATCTGCTTTTGGATTAAAAATTACTTTAGCCCCACTTGTTGTATTTAATATTACCCAAGGAGAATGCGAGGAAATAGGTAGAACAATATTTGTCTTATTGGCAATAAAAATATTGTTGTTTTTTGGTTCTATCCAAACATCTAGAAAACCATCCGCGTTGTAATCAACATTCCAAAAATTATAATCATTTGTAAGCTTTGACATTGATTTTGAAAATGGCACTTTATGAACTAATTTTTTTATATTGGCATATGCTGAAACAGTCATCTGCGTTTGGAAAATTGCTACAACAAGAAATAAAATAAAATACTGTATCGATTTTTTTAAATAAAATTTAGTTACTTTATCTTCTGATACATTCTTATTCACGGTCCACCTCATAAAATTTATTTATAGAACAAGGACAAACCGTCAATTTTCAATAAAAGTACTAACGCTTGTTATATTTGGATAGCTGTTGTCTCTCCCACTACATCCAGAAAATTCAAAAGATACTGGTATTCGAGCAGCATGAGCCATAAAAATTATGGAAAGAACATTTTCATAGTTTGGATGATCGTGCGCCAAGCTAAAATAATTTTTATTTGTACAATTAACTTGAGCTTCTACCATTTTTTTCATTTTTAGTAAGGTGAATTCAGATTCAGCTTGAAGACTTACAATTTGATCTTGAGGTGTAGAATCTTCTGCAGCTGATTGAACAGCACAGACAGCTAAAGCAATACCAAAGATTATTTTAATAAAATCGTGTTTTTTTGAATTAGATTTTTGGGTTGGTGATGATTTAACGCTATTCATGTACCTTCTCCACAATGATTAATACAACATATGTTGGGAAGAAGATTACTTTTGTCTTTGAAAGCAAGTCCAAACGGAAAACCAGAAGTAGTGACCGTGATCACATTTTTGAAAAATACTTAAAGCGGGTGAAAGATGTTTCGCCCCAACAAAAAACAAAGTTGAAGTGGAAATCATAGGAAAAACAAAAAAACCTGTACGAGCAAAAAAAATTTCGCCCGTACAAAAAGCAATATTGAAATAGGAACCAAAGAAAAAGGAAAAGAATATGTAGGGGCGAAACATTTTTCGCCCGTTTGTGATTTGACGGTTTTGATTTGCTCGCTTGTGATTCGAATGTTTATGATGTGAACGTGTGCGGAATGTATAACGGTGAGGAATTATTTAATTAAAGTGCTACTCGAATCAAAATATTATGCGTCATCAAAAAAACCTTATTAAACTAAAATTTAATCAGGCGGCATATCAAAAAATAAAAACTCAAAACCTTGGTTGTTCGCCAATTGCATTTCCTGTTCATTACTAATAGCCAAGGCATCACCGGCTGAAATTTTTACATCACCAGCATAACTTGAACCTGCCACACACTGCAGCCAATAACTACGATTCTTTTGCAGCGGAATATTAAATTTTTCCTGATAAATTTTTGCTGAATACAATTTAACGTCTTGATGAATTGCAAGCGAGTTTTGCTCACCTGTTGGCGAAACCACTAAATGCAGTACATTCGGTTGATCAAGCTGTTCAAAATGACGGTCTTCATAACCTGGTTTAACACCGCGACGATCCGGTAATAACCAAATCTGTAATAAATGCGCTTTTTCTTTTTGTGAATGATTAAATTCACTGTGTCGGATTCCAGTTCCCGCGGACATGCGCTGAATGATTCCAGGTTTAATTACCGAACCATTTCCTAAACTATCTTGATGCTCTAACGCACCCGCTACCATAAAAGTAATAATTTCCATATCTTGATGACCGTGCGTGCCAAAACCACCGCCAGCTGCAATATGATCTTCATTAATAACGCGCAGTACGCTAAATCCCATATGTTCAGGATCGTAATAATCGCCAAATGAAAAAGTGTGACGACTTTCCAACCAACTTAATCGGACGTACCCGCGATCACCAGATTTTCGAATAGTTAGCATACCTTCCTCACATTAATTTTCCCGGTTGTTGCTTCCTCATTTGCCTGCTCACTGAGCATGCTGCGCGGGCTTATTTCGCAGCTTGCAACGCCTTTCGCAAGACGTTGCACCGGGAAAACCAATGTGCGTTGGTATGACCCGTTAATTCGTCTTTGCAGTATTAAAAGAAGCTAAACCCTACTTGGAACAATTTTTCTACATCACGAATACGGCGTTTATCAACTAAAAATAAAATTAAATGATCATCTGATTCAACAACGGTATCGTCGTGCGCAATAAGTACTTCGCTGTCTCGCACAATGGCTCCAATCGTTGTACCTTCAGGCAAATCGATTTCGCGTATCGCTCGCCCGACCACTTGAGAGTTTTTTGAATCACCATGTGCAATGGCTTCAATAGCTTCTGCTGCACCACGTCGTAAAGAATATACATTAACCATGTCGCCTTTGCGTACATGCGTTAATAAACTACCAATTGTGGTTTGTTGCGGACTAATTGCGATATCGATATCACCGCCTTGCACTAAATCTACATACGCGGAATTATTAATTAATGTCATTACTTTGCGTGCGCCCAAACGTTTTGCCAACATCGATGACATAATATTGGCTTGATCGTCATTGGTTAATGCAAGAAATACATCGGTGTCTTCAATATTTTCCTGCAGCAATAAATCTTGATCCGATGCATTTCCACATAACACAACGGCGCGATGCAAACGTTCAGATAAAAACTTTGCACGCTCACGATTTTTTTCAATAATTTTTACAGAATATTTTTGTTCTATGGCTTCGGCTAAACGCTGACCAATATTTCCACCGCCCGCAATAATAATACGTTTATAGCTGTGTTCGAGCCGACGTAATTCACTCATAACGGCGCGAATATGATTTCGTGCTGCAATAAAAAACACTTCATCATCAACTTCAATAACAGTTGAGCCTTGCGGAATAATCGGTCTATCGCGACGAAAAATAGCCGCAACGCGCGTATCTACATTTGGCATATGTTGACGTAAATAACGTAATTCTTGACCAATTAACGGACCGCCGTGATAGGCCTTTACTGCAACTAATTGCACTTTTCCTTCCGCAAAATCTAGCACCTGTAACGCACCAGGATATTCGATTAAACGTCGAATATAATTCGTAACAACTTGTTCGGGAGAAATAATAACATCGATAGGAATTGCATCACTGCTAAACAAACGTTCGGTTGTGATATAACTTACCGCACGAACGCGAGCAATTTTGGTTGGAATTTTAAATAAGGTATGCGCAATTTGACACGCAATCATATTTACTTCATCGCTGCTGGTCACTGCAATTAATAATTCGGCATCATCGGCGCCTGCGGCTTTTAAAACATCCGGATAAGAACCTCGACCGTGTACCGTACGAATATCTAATCGATCTTGTAATTCTCCCAAACGCTGAATATCGCTATCTACAATTGTAATATCGTTCGCTTCACCAGAAAGATTTTCTGCTAATGTGCCGCCGACCTGACCCGCACCTAAAATAATAATTTTCATATTTTTTTCCGTAGTAAACAATAATAAAAACCATCACCACTCGGCATAACTGGGCCTGCCACAGAATAATTTTCCAGCAAAATGTCGTTCGCAAAACATTTAGTGCGCCACTCGCTCACCATGCCCACATACCGCTCTTCATTAATAAATAGAGTATGCTGCGCAGGCTTCACTTGCTGCGCGCCTAATGGAAAACTATTCTGTGCTTGGCAAGAAAGTGGATTATCAATAAAATATGTGGAAGGAAATATTTGAATTCCAATGTCTGTTTTTATCATCGATGGTATTTCTGAACTTGATACATCAATTGAAATAATTTCGACGTCACTATAATTTTTTGTAAAGTTGAGAATTACTAAATCATTTTCTACACGAAAAGTAGAACAAGTAGCGTACAGTAAATACCCGTCTGGTAATAACAAAGGCCAAAGTTTTTCTAGCATCGTATTTTGTTGTTGCGCTAATGTGATTAAATCATTCGGTTGACGCAGCCATTTAATATCGGGATGACGACGTATAACGCCTGATCCACTACAGGGTGCATCCACTAAAATTGCATCAAATTTTTTTCCATCCCACCATGTATCAGGTCGAGTCGCATCACCTTGAATAACTTGAACAGATGTCGCGTCAATTCTTTGCAATGTATTTTTTAAACGTTGAATCCGATGCACATCAAATTCTACTGCAACAATTTCTGCAGTATCTGGCAGACGCTCCCATAAATAAGAAGTCTTACCACCAGGCGCCGCACAAGCATCTAACCAACGAGTATTTTCAATATTTATTACATTATTTTTTACAGCGGATAATA
>JAZKFP010000077.1:0-6027 GCA_040386355.1 Pseudomonadota bacterium
ACTAACTTTTAGGAATTCTCATCTGCGTTCGCTATATACCCGTAGCGTTTGAAAATTAGGGCGCTTCGCGCGCCGCGACTAAAGGCAGCGGCCGGACAAGTGAAACGGTTTAGCATGAATATTTTTTTTCAATCGCAAGGCGCTTTGACGCTGCGTAGCCAAAGCTTTACGCAAGGAAAAGCAACACAGCAAGTGGAAAAAAAGATCATGATAAACACCTAATTTTCATTCGCTACGGGTATATACCCCTTAGTTTGTTAGAAAAAATACGATCGGCGAAAAATCTTTCGCCCGCAATTAGAGGTTATACTTATTCAAAATTAGATTTGGCAAATACCAACCAAGATCAAGGCATCAAGCTACATTTCTATCTCACTTAATTAGCAACATAACTTAGTACAATATCTACATCGCGATGTAGATATTGTACTAGAAGCAAACTATTAGCGACTGAGCATTATTCATTTTCTTCTAATTGATTTTGAATTTTTTGTTCACGCATGTATTTTCTACGTTCCGGTCCATCAACTCTCGATTCAAATAAAGCCGTTAAATTTTGGCGTTTTAAATAAATGGAATCATCACCTTTCACAGAATGATTGGGCGCGCAAATACGTCGATGAAAATTTGCTAAAAACCAATAAGCCCAGGCTTGCGTATGTGGTGAATAGGTTGTTAATTTCCAGCCTTGTGGCAACTCATCAGAAAAAGATTGCTGGTTAGCGCAATATAAATGTTCTTGCATCCAGCGAACTAAACGGCCTACAGATTTCCATTCCTGCGAGCTGGTTTGTAAATGCAAACGAGACATTAGATTTTGCAGTAAACGTATTGAAGAATGTTTAGTAATTTTAGGTTCAGCCAATATAATTTGGTAAGAAGTTTCGTGTACATGATATAAGTTTCGACATTGCTCAATCATCACTACGCGATCTTGTTCACGAATTAAAAAACCAGCAACTGACTCAATTAACATAAGTGCGCGTATGGGATCGTCACGATACATATCTTGTTGGGCAAAAAATAATTTTTTTTGCGGATCATTGAAGTTAATAAATTCGAGTGAATATCGACGTGCTAACTTTCGTGCGATGACCATTAATCTTTGTTCATGACGTTCCGCAGCAACAACTGCTAACCATGCAGCTCCCCATAGACCTGATGTTGCATCGGCAAATACATTAGTATTAGGAGACATTTTTAATACTAAACATGAGCCTGAATCAGTTGTTAATAAATACTGCACGATCATGTCAGCTGCACTATGTGCTAACGCACGATAATAATTTTGTTTAGTAACTTGTGCTAAACGATAGAACGCACGTGCGACCAATACAGTAGTCATGATATTTGGATCGGTAGATGGAATCATGCCTTGTGTCGTTAGCCAAGGCATCGACATGCCCCAACAAGGATATTCAACTGCAAGTTTTGACCAACCCCGACTGCGCAATTCCCACAATTTATCTGCTAATTGAGTAGCGGTTTTTAAGAAATAATTTCGACCAGTGCGCAAATAGTCTTCGACCAGTCCCTCGATGCACAAAGCTAAAGGCTGTGGATCACTATTCTTTCCATCATTATTCAAATACGTGCGAGAGGCTGTTGCGAATAATTCATCCTGAATTAATAAAGTTTCAGCAGTCCCCGTTGAAAAGAGCGCCGTTTTTGCATTTCGCTGTTTAAAGGATGATTTAAGAATTATATCGTGAGTCAATAAAGACTTGTTGAAAGCGGTTGCCGATTCCATGGCATTTTTCCTATACATATTTAAACACATGATTGTTAGAAATTTAGTGTTTCACTCATCCTTAATATACAAAACCATTTTTTGAATAGAGGAATTCTCGCGCCACAGTCATGCACAAAAATTCCCACTTGCGTAAAAAAATTTCCAGTCGGAGTGTAAAACTATTTGATTCTGAACGTCTATATCAAATGCATATGAATATGGTGAAATATTTTATGAAAGGTGTTTTGTGGGAATGTACATGCGGGCGAAAGATGTTTCGCCCCTACACATTAATCATCAGCTGTTGAACTATAAATTAAGTATAGATTTACAGGAATATAGTATGATAGCCAACTTAAACGTAACCCCATACCTTCAACGAATTATGTAGGGGCGAAACATTTTTCGCCCGTGTTGAACGCTGCCTATTGCATAGTAAACATTAGAAATGTGTTTTAGCAAATCTCATCTGCACTTGGTATATACCCGTAGCGAATGAAAATTAGGTAAAACGAAGTGGTGAAGCCTGAAGATTTTTTATTGATCACAAGGCGCATTGACGCTGCGTAGCTAAAGCTTTACGTAAGGAAATGCAACGCATGTGAGCGATTAAAAAGATCAGGATGAACACCTAATTCTCATACGCTATGGGTATATACCCGTAGCGTATGAAAATTAGCGCATTTCAGGTATAGCCTTTCATCGCAAAGCTTTATTGAAAAAAATTCTAAGCTTTAGCAACTCAGATAAATACTCAAGAATAACATTCGATATATCAAAGCAGTTTTTCTTAAGGGCTTTTCTTGTACAATTCCAGTTTTAACTGTTTTAAGATCTCATTACGTTTATTGGAACAAGGTGAATTTCTATGCAAGCAACCCAAGCCCATTGGACAGCTGCGGACGGCAAACGTATTTTCTATCGCATGTGGTTACCAGAAAAAACGCCTTTAGCATGGATCATTATTAATCATGGAATGGGTGAACATTCCAAACGTTACGAAGATTTTGCTGAGATTTTGTGCCATGCAGGATTTGCGGTCACCGCGCATGACCATCGTGGACATGGGGAAACTGCAACGCATCCAGGTGAACTAGGACATTTTGCTCGAAAAAATGGTTGGGAAAAATTATGGCAAGATTTAGAAGGATTAATTGATTTTCTTGCACCAAAATTTTTATCAATTCAAAAAGTAATATTTGGTCATAGCATGGGATCCTTTATTGCATTGGATTACAGCCGCCGTCACAGTCAAAATATTCAAGGAATGATTTTATCCGGCTCAAGCTATGTTCCACCAATTGAATCATGGGGATTAGCGCGAGTTGCACAAATTGAACGATTTCGGCAAGGGGATACAGGTCAAAGTTGGTTAATTAATCAGCTGACTTTTAAAACATTTAATCGACGTTTCTCAAAAGCACGAACTGAATTTGATTGGCTAAGTCGAGACCCGGCACAAGTTGATAAATATTTGGCGGATCCATTATGCGGCACACCATGCAGCAATCAAAGCTGGTTTGATTTTGCAAATGGTTTAAAACATGTATTTGATACATTACTGCCCTCTTCACGCGCTTTATGGAAACATTGGAATAAAAATTTACCAGTATTATGTATGCGTGGTGAAGTGGATCCCTTAAGTCATGGTCGTCGTTTTAAACAACTATTAAAGTTTTTGCAACGCCGCGGTACTATGCGTTTGCAAAAGCAAACCTATGATAACGGCCGCCATGAAATGTTGAATGAAACGAACAAAAAAGAAGTAATGAATAATATAGTGCAATGGATTCAACAAGAGGTTTTAAAAAATACAGTTGAGGTTAATAAAACGATTTAACTGTAAAAATTCGACGAAAAATATCAATTTTGAAATTTTCGTCGAATGCTAAATTAAAGATTTAAACTAATGGACTATTTAAAAAATACTGAATAATTTCTGCATGCAACCAAACATTTTGAATAATATTTGAATTTTTAATGCAATATATTTTTAATATTAAGCAGTTTTCTCTTGAAATAAGCGCCCCACTTATCAAGCTAGCTAATTCTGCATGCCTACCTTTACTTAGCAAATCTAATACATTCGAATATTGGCCGTCATTTCTCGCCCTTGCTAAAGCTATGATCAAAGGTTCCAAAGAATTATTTAAGTAATTTTCCTCACATTTTTTTAGCAAATACATCTTGCCTTCTGAAGTAAGAAAACCATGTTCTACAGCAGTTTTTAAAAAGCCAAATTTTCCGTATGTGAAATCTTTATCTAAACCAATTATGTCTGTTGTAGAAAATTCTTCAATTCTATTCATACTGTGTTCAATAGAATTAAAATCTATTGGCATTTCACAATGTTCTTGAATGGTTGGTTGTCTATGTTGGTATTCTAAAGGTGCTGAATGAGAACGCATCAATGGAGTATAAGCTAAAGGTTTCAGAGATGATAAAAGTCCTTGATCAGAAGTAGGAGATCTAATTAAGAAACCTTGATCTGAATAACTAACTAGTGGTTGCTGCCCAATATAGTTTTGAAAACCTAAAATCCTGCTTTGATTGAAAGAACGAATTGAAGAATGATCTGTTGAAGATCGAGTTGTGGAAGAGTTTCTTACGGGTGGATGAGAGTAATGCATTAAAATGTGCTCCTTAATTAAAAAAATTAATTAAATTGAGTCCTTTCGACTAACAGTCATCCTTGAATAATTCAAATATGTAATTTCTTTCTAATAAATTTTAGAATTTGCAATATACCCGTAGCGAATGACCTTTGTTTTTAAAAAATGGTAGGGCGCTTTGCGCGCCGCGACTAAAGGCAGCGGCCGGACAAATGAAATGATGAAGCATAAAGATTTTTTTCGATTGCGCGGCGCTTTGACGCTGCGTAGCCAAAGCTTTACGCAGCGAGAACGCTGTGACGCGTTCGAACAAGCAAACACAGTAAGCGGGGAAAAAGATCATGCTGAATACCTACTCTTTTTTAAAAGCAAAAGGTCATTCGCTACGGGTATAAATATTATCGCACTAATACTTTCATAGCTTCTTCTAAGCCATCCATATTAAGTGAATACATTCGGTCTACAAATATTTTTTGAATTGCTTGCGTAGTGTAAGTAAATTCCCAGACTTGTTTCTGTTCAGGATTTAGCCAAACACTTTTTTTCCAATGAGTTTGAATATTTTCTAAAGTTATACGTCCCGGCTGAGCATTCCAGCCTTCAACATTGCCGCCTGGAACATCGAGTTCATACGGAGCCATAGCAGCATCGCCGACAATAATGACACGGTAATCGCCAGAATACGTTCGGATGATTTCATCAAGCTGAATACTTTCTTGTTGACGCCGTAAATTATTTTTCCATACCACGTCATAAATACAATTGTGAAAATAGAAAAATTCTAATTGTTTAAATTCACTTTTAGCAGCGGAAAACAGCATTTCACATTGTTGGATGTGTGCATCCATCGAACCACCAACATCAAAAAACATTAAAAGTTTAATCGTGTTTTTACGTTGTGGACGCCATTGCATATCCAACCAACCACCTTGGCGTGCGGTTGAACGAATAGTTTCGTCAATGTCTAGTTGATCAGGACGCCCAGTGCGTGCAAATTTTCGTAATCGTCGTAACGCAACTTTCATGTTGCGTGTACCTAATTCTTGTTCTCCATCCAAATCACGATACTGACGTTTTTCCCAGACTTTTGCAGCGCGCTTATGTTGAGATTCGCCCCCAACGCGAATGCCTTGCGGATTATATCCGTGGGCACCAAATGCAGAAGTACCACCAGTACCAATCCATTTATTTCCACCTTGATGCCGTTCTTTTTGTTCACGTAGTCGTTCTTCAAACGCTTTCAATAAATCACTTAAGCTTTCAAATTTTTTAATTTCTGCTTTTTCTTCGTCCGATAAATCACGCTCAATAATTTTTCGAATCCACTCTTCGGGAATATCAGCACTTAAACTATTTAAAGGCAATAATTCTAGACCTTGTTGAAATGCAGAAAAGGCTTTATCAAATGCATCAAAATATTGTTCGTCTTTAACTAGACACAATCGAGACAGTCGATAAAAATCTTCCATATCAGCAAATATTAATCGTGCTTTTAAAGCTCGAATTAAATCCATCAGCTCGTTTAAACTGACAGGAACTTTGAAATGTTTTAGCGTTAAAAAAAATTCAATCAGCATAACGATTCCCGCAGGCATTATTGCCCTTCGGCGTCATTCCCGCGAAGGCGGGAATCTAGGTAAGATGAAATCTCAAAGAGCCCGTCACCTGGATTCCCGCCTTCGC
>JAZKFP010000078.1:0-18299 GCA_040386355.1 Pseudomonadota bacterium
AACATGCAGTTGATCTTTAATGTGACGCACACCTCGAAAGAATCCGCGCAACTTATTCCAAATTCGCTTAACATCTTGTGCCGAAGCAGTCGGCGCACGAAAACCAATGCTCGAAACAAATAGAACTTTGTGTTTATTCGCTAAATGCATACTTAGGTGATATTTGCTGGTCTTCCAGCCCCAGTCATCTGACGATAGAATAACGATGTTCATGAGTGCTCCAAGCGAATCACTTTACTGTAAGTACGAGAATAGTTGCATAAGTCTCATATAACTAAGGTTTGTGAGTAATTTTATTCATAAAGTTTTTATTAATTAAGTCTGTGGTTGATTCAAAATTAGTTAGATTCCATTCCAAAAGGCGTTGGCTGTTTTACACCTTGAACAATCTTAAAAATTGTTAGTCTGACTTTAGATTTAGTCTGAAACTTGACTTGATCCACAACCTAATAATGGATAGTTGTTAAGTATACCCGTAACGTTTGAGTTTTAGGGCATTTTATACGCCGCAACCAAAGGCAGTGGCCGGACAAGTGCAACGGTAAAGGATAAAGATTTTTTTCAATCGTATCTTAAATTATTAAGAACGCTTTAAGGCTGCGTAGCCAAAGCTGTACGTACGCAAGAGTGCTGTGGACGCGCTCTTACGGTAATTAATAGTGAGTGGAAAAGAAGAGCTAACACTTGAAAAATGTTGACGACGAACACCTACTTTTTTGAAAAAAGGTCAAACGTTATAGGTATCTATCCGTTTGAATGATGTTAGTGATATGAGCAAATGATCGTGCGTATAGATTGTTGCGGTTTTTCTTTACGTTTTTAAAGAATAACGATTTTGATTCAAAGTGTGCTCGAGCAAGATTTGTCATATTTGAAATTCTTGTACAGCCCTATGACAGAAGAGTATTGTGAATGACTGATTTGTCAAAAATTCGGGTGGCAGCTTCAAAGGTTTTAGAACCTGTTAGCGTCCAATCAAAACAATCATCAAAAGAGCGCGTAAAAAATCATACACACCGTGCCCATACACATCATGCAAAAGCATCGACCAAAAAAAATCCAGATGGTTACTCGATGAAAGGATATGTTGAAGATCTTTTGCTTTCGACTTTTGAAACTATCTTGAATCAGTCCCTAGCTTCGCATCCTGAAGTTACATCTAGATTAAAACCTTTTAACAATCAGATTATTCGAATTAAAACGGTTGATCCTTATTCTGTGGTCTTTATGAAAATTAAAGGCACACAAATTTCTTTGCAGACTGATACCCAAGAGGTAGTACACGCGCGTGTTCGAATTCCATCCTTAGCTTTAGCCTGGTGTTTATTTGGACCTTTGCGACATACCTCTCCACCTTGGGATTTAGCATCTGGCAATGCCGATTTATTAGGGGTTTTGGAATTTTGGGTAAATCGGTGGGACTTTTGGCAAACAGTTCAACAAATGTTGCGGCAAAGGATGCCGGAATTTCAAGAATTTTTGCACTGGTTTGAAACCTGGTATCGCCAACGTCGTCCAGAATCTGAGTGGATTGACCGACTTCGAACTGTGTTACTCGATTGGTCTGCAGAACAAAAAAAACAACGTGTGATATTGCGCGATCAGCAAATTGCACTACGTTCATTGGCATTACAAGCAAAACAACATTCTTTCGGAATGAGTGCATTATTTTGGATGCTGCTCATAACGAATTTTACATTGATTTTTTTATATGCCGGTTTTCAACAATGGATTGAACCTACGACGATGCGACAGATCCTAATGGCGATTGCAGCCACCATTAGCTGCATAGCGCTTTTTCGCTGGCGAGCATTGCGAAGTTCTATAAACAACTTTAAGAGTTGATCAATTGATGGAGAGAAATCTTATGAAATCTAAAGATATAAAACCTCAAACCTATGCTTCAATTGAGCATAGTAAATCTAAAAGTTCGCCTTCATTTGCTGAAATTAAGCAATCAACTAAACACTATTCCGATGAAAAATTTTGGCAAAAATTGAATCGAATTGGTAGAGGGGCAGGTCGTACTTTATTAAAACAAGCTTTAATGTTGTATTACATTGCACGATCTTCCAAAACTCCAAAACCGATTAAACTTTTAATTATCGGTGGTTTAGGATATCTGATTAGTATGATCGATGCAGTGCCAGACATTATGCCAGTTGTTGGTTTATTAGATGATGCTGGTGTATTGGCACTTATATTTGCGTCTGTTGCTCGTTATATCAATCCAAACATTGAGACTGAAGTGAATAAACGTTTGAAAAACTGGTTTGATAAAGATTCCGCCCCTTTGCAAGACGAAGGCACGCCTCGTTCATAATTAAATTTATTTGGCAGCGTGATGCAGTTGAAAGTTGATGTGACACTTTAATTTTATTAAGAAGGTATTTCAGTGTTATTGATTAAAATTGGCTGTATCAGTAGTGTGCTTGCTTTGGTCTGTCTTTCAAATATTTCGCAAGCAGAACAAGATAACATCAAGTCTGACTCTAATTTGGATTCCCCTCTTACTAAAGAATCTATTACTGCACCCAAAATGGAAAATATCATCGTTAACGAAAAAAGTACTTCAAATACTGTCGAGGTAAAAGTTAATCATCATTCTATAATGGGATGGTTGGAAACGGTTTATCTGGCAGATATTCCGCACCGTTTAATTGGTAAGCTTGATAGTGGTGCTAAAACATCTTCAATTCATGGTGAAATTGTTGATCATTTTAAACGTGATGACAGTGATTGGGTTCGGGTTAAATTTGCATGGGAACAATCTACTCCAAAGAAAAAATTAATTGGTCCCTATTACATCAATGCACCTATTGTACGAAAAACGCGAATTAAAAATCATTTTCAAATTAGTAAGACTCGTCCAGTTGTACGTTTACCGTTAGCAATTGCTGGTAAATGTTATGATGTAGAATTTACCGTTGCTGATCGTACGCGTTTTAATTATCCGATTTTATTAGGCCGGCGCTTTTTGAAGAAAATTGCAATAGTTGATTCTTCAAAAACATTTACCACATCGGAACTTGATTTAAATGATTACAACGCTTGTAAAAATCATGCGGAATCGCAACCGGACACAAAATTTGAATTGGAAGATGCATCAGGTGAAGCATTTACAGAAGCGGATGAAATTAAATACGAAATCGAAATGAATGAGATAAATAATCCATCGGATGGTAAGTCGTCTGATACGCCCCCAATACCGCCATCTTCAAAACCAATTCTGAATACGTCAGAGCCTAATTTAATAGATTTAAAATCAACTGATAATATATCCAAGCCCAATGCAATAGATTCAAACAAGGAAAAGAATCGTGAGTAAACGAAACTCTTCGGTAGTAATTGCAGCAATTATTTTAACGTTAAGTGCTGCAATTATGGTTTATTTTAAAGTAACCGAGTTAGGGTTGCCGTTATCCCCAGAACAACGTGCTGAAGGCTGGACAGTCGAAGCACGTGTTGCGTTTACAGCGCGAGATCAAGCTGCAAAAATAGATTTTTATATTCCAAAAGATCCACCAAATTTTACAGTGTTGGATGAAGACTTTGTTTCCAGTAATTACGGCTTGGCAGTTGATACAGAAGGTGCAAATCGCATCGCACGTTGGGCAATTCGCCGAGTAAATGGTGAACAAGTTTTATATTACCGAATTGAATTAATCGCACAACCTGGCAGCCATTTACCTTCCATTCGTGAACCGGCACCGCCTGCGCCACTTATTCCAGAATTTAACGATGTTGAACGTTCTGCAATTGAAGGATTAATTCAACAAGCACAAGGTGAATCAGCAGATACAGAAAGTTTTGCACGTGCCATTTTACGTAGGCTAATTAAAAGCGATGAATCTTCCGTTGAATTATTAAAACAAAATTCTGAAGATCCAGTGGAATGGACACGTTACGTACAAAAAATATTAGCAGGCGCGCGAATTCCAACACGATTAAGTTATATGTTGCCTTTGAAAGATGGTGCTCGGAATTTATCATTAATTCCTTGGCTTGAAGTTTACACCGGAGAATTTTGGCAGCCCTTTAATCCAGTTACGGGTGAACCCGGTTGGCAAGCAAACGCTGTGTTATGGCGTGTCGGAGATGATCCATTAGTACGGGTGTTTGGTGCTGACCCTGCAGAAGTAGATTTTTCTTCCGTACAACAATCAAGAGCCATGGTATCTGTTGCAGAACAACGTGCACTTCAGGTTGATTCAAAGTTAATGCAATTTTCAATGTTTTCTTTACCGGTTCAAACGCAAAATGTTTATCGCATTTTATTAATGCTCCCGCTTGGAGCTTTAGTGGTTGTAGTCATGCGAAATATTATTGGTTTAACCACATTCGGTGTGTTCATGCCGATATTAATTGCGATGTCATTTCGTGAAACACATTTAGCAGCAGGAATAATTTTATATATTGTTTTATTATCGCTTGGATTATCCGTGCGTTTTGCATTAGAACGATTAAAATTATTAATGGTGCCGCGCCTTGCAGCCATGTTAATTGTTGTTTTAATTACGATGGTATTAGTCAGCATTTTGTCGCACAAATTAAATATTCAACAGGGACTATCTATAGCTTTATTCCCGTTAGTAATTGTTGCCATGACAATTGAAAAAATGTCAGTTGTATGGGAAGAGCGTGGTCCGCGCCAAGCAATTTTGCAATGCATCGGCAGTTTATTAACTGCATCAATTGGGTTTGCAGTAATGAATATTCCAATTCTGCAATATTGGTTATTTGTGTTTCCGGAATTATCCTTTGTTGTACTAGCATCGGTTTTATTGTTAGGCCGATATACGGGATATCGGTTAAGTGAATTGTGGCGGTTTAGGCATTTGCTATGGCCTACCGATGCAGTAAACAAAAACCACTAAAACCTGTGCAGAATAATTTTCTCTGGTGTTGCTTTAGTCGTTTATCTGCTCACATACTCAACTGTATGCTCCGCGGATTCACTTCCAAAGCGACTTCGAGAAAAATATTCTGCAGTAGGTTTGGACTCTACAAGAAGTATGCTGCGCGGGCTCATAAACATCGCGCCTACTGGAAGAAAATTCTGTGTTTGGCATTCAAATATTTGGATGTGTTATTTAATCAGCTTTAAATTCAAGTAATTGGGTATGTTGCCAATTAAGTAAAGTAATCAGTTTTAAATTTAAATATTATTTTTTTGAAAACTTTTTTAGGAGAAGGCAATGCGTTGGACAAAGAGACTCCGTGATTTGGGGATCCTTGGGCTCAACGCACGTAATGCAGAATTTATTTTGCCGTATAACAAACGTCGTTTTTATCCGCGAGTTGATGACAAATTAGAAACCAAACGACGTGCTCTTGAAAAAGGTATTCATGTTCCCGATTTATATCAAGTTATTGAAATTGAAAGACAAAATAGAAATTTTTCTACTTTGCTTGCTCCCTATCAAGATTTTGTTTTAAAACCCGCCAAAGGTTCCGGGGGTGATGGAATTTGGGTTATCACCGGAAAACGTCAAGGTAAATGGGTAAAATCAAGCGGTGCTTTAGTTTCTGAGGACGATTTACAATTTCATGTTTCTAATATTTTAAGTGGCATGTATTCCCTCGGCGGTGCAGCAGATACCGCATTTTTTGAATATCGCGTAAAAATCGATGCTGTATTTGAAAAAGTCAGTTACGGTGGTGTTCCCGATGTACGCGTTATTTTATTTCGTGGAATTCCTGTTATGGCCATGCTGCGACTGCCGACGCAAGCGTCCGATGGTAAAGCGAATTTACATCAAGGTGCAGTAGGAGCGGGCGTTGATTTAGACACAGGTTTAACTACCAATGGCGTGTGTTTAAACATGCAAATTACTCAGCATCCTGATACTGGCGAGTCAATTCGTGATATTCAAATTCCAACGTGGGATGATTTTTTAATTCTTGCTTCCAAATGTTATGGATTAGCAGAGTTAGATTATTTAGGTGTAGATATGGTGCTTGATGCGCAACGCGGCCCATTGGTTTTAGAATTAAACGCACGTCCTGGATTAAGTATTCAAATCTGTAATCGCATTGGTTTAAAGCAACGATTAAATGTTGTGAAAAACCTAACGTCAATTCCTCCGTACGCTGAAGATCGAGTAGCTTTAATGCGTGAGCATTTAAGATTGGCGCAACCAAATTAACGACTAAATATTTGTAATTGCTGCGTTTGAAAATTTACTATTTCAAATTATTGAAAAATTATGCCTATGTTGAAGACAGAATTATTAGAAATCATTGCGAATGGAGAAAACTCAGGAATTGAGTTTAAACGTGATGATATCCAACCAGAAAAGCTAGCCAAAGAAATCGTTGCCATGGTTAATTTTCAAGGGGGGCGCTTATTATTAGGAATTGAAGACAATGGTACAGTAAATGGTATTCGACGCCCAAATTTAGAAGAATGGGTGATGAATGTCGTTCGGGATAAAATCCACCCTATGATTTTACCCTATTACGAAGAGGTACGATTAGATGAAAAAAAATCGGTTGCTGTAATTAGTTTTACTCAGGGAATTTCTAAACCGTATGTAGTGCGCGACAAAAATAAAGAAGAAATTTATATTCGGGTTGGTTCAACTTCGCAACGTGCTACCAGAGAGCAACAAATGCGTTTATTCGAGCTAGGCGGAATGTTGCATTCAGAATTAATGCCGGTACCAAGTACCAATCTTGAGTGTTTAGATGAAGCTCGATTGATGAATTATGTAAAAGATATTTTAAAAGATCCTGAAATTCCAAATTCATCTCAAGCATGGCAAGCACGTTTACTAGGACTTGGGTTTTTAACAGAAGTCTCTGGAAATGTTTATTGTACTATTGCCGGTTTAGTATTATTTGGAAAGAATCCGCGTCGATATTTAAAACAAGCCGGATTGCGAGTTTTAGCGTTTAAAAAACCAGATAAAACCTATAAAGCAGAGCTCGATAAAATATTAGATGGTCCAATGGTTGGTCGTTGGGATATTGATAAATCGGGTAAAAGACTGTTAGATGGCGGCATTATCGAACGCTTTATGGATGCAATGAGCCCTTTTATTTCACAAGAACCAGATGAAATCGATTCAGGTTTAAGACGTGAAACCAAATGGTTTTATCCATTAGAAGCAGTCAGAGAATCGTTAATTAATGCTTTTGCACATCGAGATTGGACGCGTTTTATTGAAATCGAAGTTGCGAATTACATTGATCGAATTGAGTTAATCAGCCCTGGAACCTTACCCAATTCAATGACAATTGAAAAAATGAAAGCAGGTCAGCGTTCACCAAGAAATGTTTTAATTATGGAAGTTTTAAGAGATTACGGGTATGTCGATTACCGAGGGATGGGCGTACGCGTAAAAATTGTTCCTTTGACGTTAGCGCATACGGGAAAAGAACCAAAATTTGTTCTTACCGAAGATTATTTGCAAACCATTTTGTATCGTTAATACACCAAAAATTAAAAAGTAACATCAGCTTGTAAATAAATGAAAATATTCTGATTTGCAAAAATCATCAATTTTAAATTTTAGATTTTCTGCATCAAATAAGACGGGCGAAACAGTGTTCATCCGATGGTAATATTATATAAATCAAGCTTTGGATTTATTATTAGGTTTAGCATTTGTCGCTTTCACTGGATTCTGATTTTGACTGCGTAAATATTCTTCAAAGCTTCCGCTGAAATCAATAATTTTCTTTGGTGTAAATTCAATTACACGTGTTGCAAGCGATGAAATAAATTCTCGATCATGACTCACAAAAATCAGTGTGCCCGGATAATTTTCTAATGCAAGATTTAATGCTTCAATGGATTCCATATCTAAGTGATTAGTAGGTTCATCCATAATCATGACATTGTATTTATGCATCATCATTTTGCCAAATAACATTCTACCTTTTTCACCGCCGGATAATATTTTCACCGGTTTTTTAATTTCATCTTGCGAAAATAACAATCGACCTAATACGGCACGAACACTTTGTTCGTCGTCTTTGGGTTGTTTCCACTGACTCATCCAATCAAATACTGAAAGATCTTCTGCAAATTCTTCGGTATGGTCTTGGGAAAAATATCCTATATGTGCATTTTCCGCCCATTTAACCGTACCATTGTCTGGTTCAATTTCATTGACTAAACAGCGCAGTAAAGTAGTTTTACCAATACCGTTTGGGCCAATTACAGCCAGTCGTTCACCTGCTTCAAGCATTAAATTAAATCGATCAAATAAAATTTTGTCGTCAAAAGCTTTTTTGAGCATTTTTAATTCAAGCGATAATCGATAGAGTTTTTTATCTTGTTCAAAACGAATATACGGACTGACTCGGCTTGAAGGTTTTACTTCCGACAGTTCGATTTTTTCAATTTGTTTAGCGCGCGATGTTGCTTGTTTTGCTTTGGATGCGTTGGCAGAAAAACGGCTGACGAAAGATTGTAGCTCTGCAATTTGTGCAGATTTTTTTGCGTTATCGGATAACAACTGATCACGCAGTAAAGTAGAGGCCGTCATATATTGATCATAATTACCTGGATATACGCGCAACTCACCGTAATCTAAATCGGCAACGTGCGTACAAACACTGTTAAGAAAATGTCGATCGTGCGAAATAATAACCATGGTTGAATTCCGAGAATTCAACATATCTTCCAACCAGCGAATGGTGTGAATATCTAAGTTATTGGTTGGCTCGTCTAATAATAAAATATCTGGGTCAGAAAACAGGGCTTGGGCAAGTAACACGCGTAATTTCCAGCCCGGAGCAACTTCACTCATCGGACCCTCGTGTTGATGAACAGGAATTTCTAATCCTGCTAATAAATCACCAGCACGCGATTCAGCGGTATAACCATCAAGTTCAGCAAATCGTGCTTCTAAGTCTGCGACTTGCATGCCGTCTTCTTCACTCATTTCTACTAATGAGTAAATACGATCACGTTCTTGTTTCACTTTCCATAATTCAGCATGACCCATGATGACGGTGTCTAGGACGCTAAAATTTTCAAAAGCAAATTGGTCCTGACGTAATTTTCCTAAGCGGGCATTATTTTCTAATGAAATATTTCCTGAAGTTGGTTCCAAATCACCGCCCATTATTTTCATGAGCGTGGATTTACCGCAGCCATTAGCACCAATTAAGCCATAGCGATTGCCGTCACTGAATTTTACGGAGACATTTTCAAACAATGGCTTGGCGCCAAACTGCATGGTGATGTTTGCAATAGAAAGCACAGGGTTTTTCCTAAGATTTTAAGAAGAGGAATTCATAAATAAGAGCGCATTGTCGCATAGCAAATGCGTCGGGAGCAAAGGCGCAACGCAATTAAGGTAGTGTTTGAGAAGAATTATTCTCAGCAGGAGAAATTGGTTCAGCGTTATCAGTAGCGGATTCAATAACATCTGATAACTCAGGTGATCCTTCTGTAGTATCCAACAAGTCACCACTTGAAACACCACTGGTGTAAACCATCGCATCGGACACTGCTTTTTTCAACACAATAATCGCGATACGTCTATTTTTTGGATCGTCAGGATTGTCTGGATACAATGGAGCCGAGGAAGCCATACCTTGAACAGTACCAATTTTACGTTCTGGGTATTTGCCGGATAATAAAGCACGTCGAGCAGAATTTGCACGATCACTCGATAATTCCCAGTTTGTGTATTCAGCGCCGTCGCCGTATTGGGTTGCATCGGTATGACCCGTAATGCTGATTTTATTTGGTACCTTATTCAGTAATTCCGCGATTTTTTCTAGTACTTCTTGCGAATAGGGTTTGAGCGTTGAACTACCGGCATCAAACATTAAACGTTTATCTTTATCAATAATTTGGACACGCAACCCTAGATCTGTAAAATCAATCAGAATTTGATCTTTTAATAATTGGAAAACCGAATCCATTTTTGATAATTCATCTTCCAATTGTTCTTTTAATTCCGCTAACTGTTTTTTCTCTAATTTTTCTAATATTTCACCAATATTAGGTTTTTCTCCAGCACTTTTGTGCGAATCTTTATCAGGTTCCTCTTTTAAAGAATCGCCTTTTTTATCAACATCAAAATTTGGGATGACTTTCGCTTCACCATTAGGATCTTCCAAAGGAATAACTCCGGGGCTTGCACCACCGGGTCCCAAAATAGAACCGCCTGGATCATTGAAGTAACCTGCAATTGCTTTTAATTCTTCTGGACTTGCGCTTTCCAACAACCACATCAATAGAAAGAACGCCATCATTGCTGTCATAAAATCAGCGAACGCGACTTTCCAACCACCACCGTGATGGCCGTGTCCGTGACCTTTTTTCTTTTTGATAATAATGGGTTGAGCTTCGTCTTTTTCCATGAGAAGACCTATTTTTTACTCACGCGGTCTTCGAGTTCTTGAAAGGTAGGGCGCATACTGTGATAGACAATTTTTCGCCCAAATTCGACAGCGATCTTTGGTGGCGCTCCATTAATAGTTGCCATCAAACAAACTTTTATGCATTCATAGAATTTGGCATGTTCGCGCTCTTTATGTTCAAGTAATGAAGCAAAAGGACCTACGAATCCGTACGCAAAAAGAATTCCTAATAAGGTTCCTACTAATGCTGCGCCAACTTTTTGACCCAGAATTTCTGGTGGTCCGCCTAGTGAACCCATAGTATTCACAATGCCAAGTACTGCTGCCACAATACCAAAACCAGGTAAACCATCAGATACTTTAGTAATTGCGCCAGGAACAAGCGCGGATTCGGCATGATGCGTTTCTAATTCCATATCCATAAGATTTTCCATCTCATGTGGCGCCATAGCACCCAACATCATGATTCGTAAATAATCCGAAATAAATTCGGTGACGTGATGATCGTTAGTAATAGAAGGGTATTTTGAAAAAATCGGACTGGCGTGTGGATCGTCAATATCACTTTCAATAGCGATCATACCTTGGCGCTTTATTTTATTAAAAATGTCAAACATTAATGCTAAGAGTTCTAAATAAAAATTTTTGTTGTAGGGCGTGGGTTTCAGTAAAGGACCAACGGATTTAAAAACACCCATGGTCACAGCTTTAGGATTCGAAATGATCATGGCGCCTAATGCAGCACCACCGATGATTAAGACTTCAAATGGCTGAAAAAGAGCCATTAGCTTGCCGCCATGCGCCATATATCCGCCGGCAATACACAGCAAAGCAACGATAGTTCCAACAATTACATTCACGCGTTACATCCCGATTCGCATGTACTACTTCATCTTTGCAAATAGTTTTTGCACATTAACTATAGAACTATAGTCAGCGTTATTTTAATTTGCGTAAAGATTAAAAAGGGATGTGAGCAATTTTTAAAAAGAAGCTCTTAATTTTTAGGGATATATACTGCTAAAGCTTTTGGGCTGACTGAAAATACTGCAGGCGTGTAGGTTTGAATATCACCATCTACATCAATTTTTTTAGGACGGCGTGTTTTAATCGTAATATTTTGGCCTTGAAATAATGATAATTCTTCTGTTGATTGGTAATTGCCTTTAATAATGCGAGGAATTAGAAAAAAACCTTGCCACCATTTACGCATTTCTGTACTTAAACAATCGAGTCGACCATCGGTTAGTGAAGCAGATTCTGCAATTGTTAAGCCTGAACCATAATATTTGCCATTACAGACAGTAATTTGCCACGATCTTCTTTGTACTGTTTTGCCGTCACAGGTGATATAAGTACGGAAGGGTCTCATTTTGTAAGAAAGTTGCAAAGCTGTCCAAACAAATGCAAATACGCCTAATTGTTTTTTTAAATCACTTGGAACTTTACGATTAATTTCAGTGCTTAATCCTAAACCAGCAACATTCACAAAATAAATTTTATTAACTATTCCTAAATCAATTTTGTGAATTTCACCTGTATTTAAAATATCTAATGATTGCTTTATATCAATCGGAATGTTTAAAGTACGCGCCATATTGTTAGCCGTCCCTAATGGAATTAAAACCATTGGGATTTGAGTCTCTACCAAGGCTGATAAAGCGGTATTTACTGAACCATCACCGCCACCAATAGCAACGACATCTATATTATCACGATGTTGAATAATTAATTCATGCATAGAATGTTGTTCAAGATTTTTTTTAGAATTTAATAGAAAATAACCTTGTTCCTGAAGTATTTGAGCAGCTTCATCAAAGCTATCACTTCCTTTGCGCGATTTTGGATTAATTAGTAATAATATTTTTTTCATAGGCAAGCTCTGAATTTTACTTAGCACGCATGAAGTCTGTAGTTTTTTCGCAAATATATTTTTCAGCGACAGACAATCCGCTGAATAATCCGAAGGCTCGAATGTTTCTGGATAGACAACCCAAAGTAGTATGGGCTGAAGTCCCAATTTTTACGATAACACCTTTACTTGCGATGTTACCATTATTCGCGATGTTACCATTTTGAATTCGGTCAATGTACTTTTGATAGAGAGGTGTGCTTGCAAGAATAGCAGTGATGGCAGCGAGATGAAGCGAAGTGTCACTTTCATAGCCTCTTTTTTGAAGAACATCTTTGCATGTAAAATATGTACTCCATTCAACACCACTCATTGCACAACGGAGAGATATTCCTCGATAAAAAATTTTGGGATTCTCAATACATAATTTAAGAAATTCTAAGCTGTAATAAATTGGTGAATTTTTACAAGATTTATGGTTATTGGTATAAAAGAAATTTACGGCAGAAGGATGCATTACTAAGCCTGCTAGAATACCTGAAAATGCATTTTTAATGGTAGATTCAGCAATTGAATCACTAGGATTTATAAAAACAGCATGGGTGCCAAAAGCGAAAGAAGCCTGAAAAGCAGAACCCATCAGCATGCCACGGGTAGCGCACAGAGACGTATTACTCAATGATAAACCTTTATTGTTTTGGTAGGCCGCTGTCATATCAACAAAGTTATTAATGCAAACTCGCCCTATCAGTCCTGCAACAATACCCCTCGTGAATGGTGCAATTTTATCGAGAAATGATGATGTTGGTGCAGTTGTATAAGATGATTCAGAATATGTAGAGGGGAGAAATTTTAGAGAATGTTGAGGAACAGGTGCGGGCAATGAAGGCATATGGAACATTCCTACTACTAAAAATTATTACTCTTTTACAAAAAATATTCTGTTTCGGAGAAGCAGTTTGAGCACTCCATAGTGCAAAGAAAAAGCCAAGAGCCGTTATAAAAGCAAAGACTATTTTTTTTCAGCACATCATATTTTTAGTATTAAGCAACTTTTCAAGCTCAGCAGCAGGAATTGAAAGCATTTTTGTTGCAACTTCTAGAATATTTTTATTTTCTTCAAAAGCTTTTCTGGCAATTTCAGCGGCTTTGTCATATCCAATACTTGGTACTAATGCAGTTACTAGCATGAGGCTTTTATCTAAATTCCCTTGAATTTCAATGTAATTAGGTTTAATTCCTAAAATACATTTTTCTGAAAAAAGTGAAATTGCATTATTCAATAGTTGAATAGATTCTAATAAATTACGAGAAATTAAAGGCATCATTGTGTTTAATTCAAAATTCCCAGACGAGCCTGCAATTGAAATTGTTACGTCATTACCAATTACTTGAGTACATACCTGTAATAAGGATTCAATAATAACTGGATTAACTTTTCCCGGCATAATACTGCTACCAGGTTGGACTTCGGGTACAGTGATTTCACCAATGCCACAACGTGGACCACTGCTTAACCAACGAATATCATTTCCAATTTTAGTTAAGCTAACTGCAAGTGTTTTTAAGGAACCACTTAATTGAACACATGCATCTTTTGTCGCCTGCGCTTCAAAATGATTTTCAGCTTCACTGAATGGAATATTAAATTTTTTACAAAGAATAGCGGCAACATTTTTGCCAAAATCAATATGTGAATTTATTCCAGTACCAACAGCAGTACCTCCAACTGCTAATTCATATACGCCATGTAATGCATCTTCAATACGATGAATAGATTTTTTAATTTGGCATGCGTATCCAGAAAATTCTTGACCTAATGTCAAGGGTGTTGCATCTTGCAAATGCGTACGACCAATTTTAATAACGGTTGCAAATTCTGCAACTTTTTTTTGAAAATCTTGGTGCAGTTGATTTAATGTAGGCAGTAATTGCTCATGGACTTGCAACGCGGCAGCCACATGAATCGTACTTGGAAAAATATCATTGCTAGACTGACCAAGATTAATATGATCATTCGGATGAATAGGGGATTTACTACCAATTTCACTGCCTAAACTTAAATTTGCTATATTTGCAGCGACTTCGTTGAAATTCATATTGGTGCTCGTACCCGAGCCTGTTTGAAAAATATCTAACACAAAATGTTCGTCGTATTTACCTTCAGCAATTTCTGAAATCGCTTGTAATATTGCATCGCCTAAATGAGGGTCTAATAATTCAAGAGAAATATTTGCTTGAGCGCAACTCCATTTAATCCAACCTAGAGCACGAATAAAATTTCTGGGAAATCGAATTCCGCTAATGGGAAAATTTTCTACGGCACGTTGGGTGGATGCGCCGTACAACATATTTTCAGGAATATGCATGCTTCCCATTGAATCAGTTTCAACTCGATGACTCATAATTATAGACCTATTTCCTAAGATGCAATTGCGCATAATACTCCAATCCTTTTAACGCAATGGTATCGTGGTTAATCAAATACAATGGGATAGTTTGCATAATTGATTTCATGCGACCTTTCGCTTCAAATTCTGCAAGTAATTGCGATTGAAGAATATAATCTGAAATTTTCGGTGCGATGCCACCTGCAATATAAATTCCACCTTGTGCGTGCAGAGTTAGCGCTAAATTTCCTGCGACTCGACCTAAAAAAATGAGCATTAAGTCTAACGCAGAACGGCTAAGAGAGCATTGACCTGAGATGGCGCGAGAACTAATTTCGACTGGATCTATATTCGAAAATTCTTGGTTGTCGTGTAAGATACAGAGCGCGTTGAAAATATTTTTTAATCCTTGACCAGAAATCACACGCTCTGCAGAAACATGACCGAATTTTTGTTGAATCAATTTAAATAATTCAAATTCTAACTCATTTGTGACAGGTAAAGTTACATGTCCACCTTCACAGGATTGAGCGTGAAATTCAGTACCTGTCCAAAAAAGACTCGCTACACCTAAACCAGTTCCCGGACCAATCACGCCTTTTACTTGATAAGGTTTTGGTTGGGCCTTATTTACTTGAATTAATAAAGACGAATCAATAATAGGAATTGATAAAGCAACCGCTTTAAAATCATTCATTACCTCTAAATAATTTAATTTGAGAGAGGATTTAAGTTCTTTAATGGGTGTTGACCAGTGCGGAAGCGAAGTGAAATGAATAGATTCTTGCTCGATAGGACCAGCAATTGCAAATATTGCTGATCTTATTGAATCAATTAATGAAATATTTTTTAAATAAGCTTGGGTTATTTCACTAAGATTTTCGTAGTCGGAACAATTTAATTGTTGTATATCATGGATGCCTTGATTATCCACAAGTGCAAAACGCGCAAAGGTTCCACCAATATCTGTCACTAAAATTTTTTTGGAATTTTTTGCTAGAGCTTCGCTCAAAATAAACCTCGTAATTTTTATAAATATTTAATTTTAATTTGTTTGCGATTTGACAATATATCTTTGCTGTCAGGTAACGCAGATTGCGCACCAATTTGGGTGCAAGTAAGCGCTCCTGCAATCGTTGCGTCTATTAATGAATCCTGTAAACTTTTTTTAGCATCTAATGCTGCAACAAAATATCCCATGAATGCATCGCCCGCACCGGTTGTATCTATTGCTTGAATATTGAGAGAAGAAATTGCGATAAGTCCTTCTTTTGAACAGCAGATAGATCCGTTCGGACCTAATGTCACGATAGTAATGAGATCAAATTGTCGAAAAAGTTCGCGAGCGAAATGAGATTTATCACTTGAAGAAATATTAAGCTGCTTGCCTAATGCATCTGCCTCGTATTCATTGACTACCGCAATATTTAATGCTTCTAATGTTTTAGAGGAAATGATTTGATGTGCAGGCGCAAAATTTAATATGGTACAGGCTTTTCTTTGAGCTGCACGTTGAATTAAAATCTCAGTCTCGTTAAGAGGTAATTCACCTTGAACTAATATAAAACTATCAGGTGTTAAATGCCGATCTTCAATCCATGATTGCTTGGCGTGCAAATTTGCTCCTTGGCTAACAACAATACGGTGCGTACCATCAATATTATTAATGAAAATGGTTGCTAATCCTGATGGATGATCAGGTAGATAATGAATTCCCTGAGCATTAATTTCATGTTGATGCATACTTTCCAGTATTAAAGAATTATTAGATTTTTTCCCCATCGCGCCATAAAAATACACATTTGCTCCAGCTTTTGCCGCAGCAACCGCTTGATTAGCACCTTTACCACCGGCTGCTTCGCTATGCGTTTCCAAATGACAGGCTTGATCAGCGGATGGAAAATCTGCGATATGAAAAAATAAATCTAATACGCTTGATCCAAAAACAATAATCATTTTAATCGTACCTTTTTATTTTTTAGATTTCTGTTAATGCTTGCCGAATGTTAACGGCGTAAACCCAAGTTTAGATTGTCTTGAATTGGTTACATCATCTAATATTGTCGGTAATATGCCAAGGAGAAAAAATTGACATGCATCCTACAGCAGAAACCATCGAATTTACTGATGCTGAATTAATCGTATCATTAACTGACGGTAGAACAATTATTGTTCCAATTGCTTGGTTTTCTCGTTTATCTCATTCTACTAAAGAACAGCTGGAAAATTTTGAATTGCTTGGGGATGGAGAAGGAATCCATTGGCCCCAAATAGATGAGGACTTAAGTGTAAAAGGTTTATTACTTGGTTTTCATTAAACATTTCGGTAAATGCTTTAAATGATTTATACAACTCGATAATTAATAGTTGAACTCTTTCCTCTACATAATTGTTAAAGCTTGCCGAATACCGACAGCGTGAATAGAAGTAATATACTTTTTAAATAAATATAAGAAATTAGGATACTGTAAAAGTTCTCTATCAAATAAATTTTCAATTTCAAATAAAAACCTAGGTTCTTGTGAATGCTGCTGAGCGCATTCTATAAGTATATTTTTTAATGGATCTTTTATTTCAATAGCTTGGCCTTGCTCATCGACTGCATTTAGATAGCGATACCACGCTGCCAATGCAAAGACCAAATGTTGAATACTACCCTTAGTTTGTAATTGATGCAGCAAAGGTGGAATAAGTGCATTACGAATTTTTTGCGATCCATCTTCTGCAAGACGTTGGATTTGATCCTGAATTGAAGAGTTTGAAAACCGTTGAAGTAATGTGCATTGATATTCGATGAGATCAATTCCTTCAACTTGAGACAGTGTAGGAGTAATGTCTTCTTTCATATAATTTTGAATAAACTGTACAATCAGTGGGTCCGATAAGGCTTTATCTACAATTCGATATTGCATTAAATACGCAATATAAGATAACGCAGAATGCGAACCATTCAATAAACGCACTTTCATCTTTTCATACGGCTCAACATCTTTAACAAATTGAACACCCACTTTGTCTAGCCCTGGGCGACTCGCAATAAAGTTATCTTCAATAATCCACTGTCGATAATTTTCACATAATACAGGGCATTTATCATCAATCTGATATTTTTCATGAATGATCTGAGAAATTACTGGAGTAGTAGCGGGCGTTATTCGATCCACCATACTATTCGGAAAGCTAACACTCTGTTTAATCCAATCCACCATAGATGAGTCCGCAGCGCTTGCAAACTGCAATAATAAATGTCGCGTTAATTCACCATTGCCTGGCAAATTATCACAACTTAAAATAGTTACAGGACCGGAATTTTTTGCACGACGAGCTTGTAAACCTTTTAAGATATATCCATAAATAGTTTTTGGATTTTCTTTTAATAAAATATCTTGAGCGATAAGTATATTTTTTACATCAAGATTTTTTTCATCATTATACCAATAGCCTTTCTCAGTAATCGTTAATGAAATAATTTTAATATTTTTATCGGAAATAAAATCAATTACTTTTTCTGGATGCGATGGTCCATGCACTGTTTCTTTAATCGATCCAATAATACGACATTGATCTTGCTCTGAAGATCTTTGTAATACCGTGTATAAATTATCCTGACTTTGCATCGCCTGAATTAAATTTATATCATGCGGCATTAAACCCACACCCACAATCATCCAACTCTCAGAAAATTGATTTAAATAATCATCCATATATACCGCTTGATGCGCACGATG